>JAJDCN010000307.1 GCA_029260815.1 Planctomycetota bacterium | reverse complement strand
ATTAAGCATTGCTACTCCAGATACTGCAACAAATCCCACACCCGCTGAAATAGTGAAGGGCATGTCTCGTATCCAGAGCATAATAATGCCACCAATTGCCGCGAACGGGGCTCCGGTAAAAATAATCAAAGTATCCATGATTGAATTGGTGCTCATGTAAAGAAGAAAGAGGATCAATGAGAGTGCTAAAGGAACCACTATCATCAACCGTGCTCGCGCTCTTTCCAAATGTTCAAACTGTCCTCCGTAAGCAACATGGTAGCCAGGAGGCATAGATAATTCTGCGTTGACTCTTTGCTGCACTTCTTCAACAAAGCTGCCCATATCCCGATCATCTACGTTGCATTGAACTACAATCCTTCTTTTCTGCCACTCACGAGTGATCGTTGATGGACCCTCAGTTTGTTTAATTGTGGTTAACTGGTTCAGCGGAAGCCTTTGTCCACTTAGAGTGGGAACAAGGAGATTGCCAATAGCGGCAGGATCATCACGATGCTTCTCTTTTAGACGGACTACTAGATCAAATCTTCTCTGATCCTCACGTATTTCGCCCACTTTTTTAGTTCCAATGGCTTCGACAATTTCTAAAACGTGACTTGGAGGAACTCCATGTCGAGCGACTGCGTCTTGATCGATCTTGATTTCTAGAATCGGCTGTCCCGTGATTTGTTCTACATAAACATCTGCTGAACCTCGAATGGACTTTACAATAGCTTCAACCTCTGTTGCTTTTTCTTTTAAAGTTTCTAAATTGTCGCCAAATATTTTTATTCCTAATTCTGATCGGATTCCTGCAATCATTTCATTTACGCGCATTTCAATCGGTTGCGTAAAAACCATGCGCATGCCTGGAAGATCAGAAAGCTCTTGACGTATCAATTCCGTCAAATCATCTTGGTTTTCCGCTTTCACCCATTGATTCCTAGGGGTTAAAGAAATAAATACATCACTTAGTTCAATTCCCATTGGGTCTGTAGCGACCTCAGCTGTTCCTGTACGGGTCCATACATCTTTTACCTCGTCAGGAAATTTAGATAAAATTACTTTCTCCATTTGAGAGCCGTAACGAACTGACTCTTCAAGTGATACCCCGGAAAGTCTTACCGTATTGATAACAATTCCCATTTCTGACAGGCGCGGGATAAACTCCGATCCAATTGTTGTTGAGAGCCAAAGACTCCCGCCGAGAATGGCAATGGCGGACGAAACGAATAACAGTCTAAATCGAATTGCCGAACGAACCACAGGTCTATAACAAAATTTGGCAAACCGAACAAAGATGTTATCACGCTTCGCAATGTTTTTAGGAAGGAACAAGCTTGCTAAAACAGGAAGTAGGGTAAGTGATAAGATAAGCGAACCGATTAAAGCAAAAATAACTGTTAATGCCATCGGTCGAAATAATTTCCCCTCAATTCCTTCTAAGGTCAGAATTGGGAGAAATACAATCATAATGATAAGCTCACCAAACATTGTAGGTTTTCGAACTTCAATAGAAGCATTTCGAACTACTTCAATGACAGATCGTTTTCCCTTATTTTCAGAAAGATGTCGCACGCTGTTTTCTATCATGATGACTGAACTGTCTACGATTAGGCCGAAATCGATAGCGCCCAGGCTCATTAAACTGCCGGCAATTCCCCATTGAAGCATTGCGTTAAATGCAAATAACATGGAAAGAGGGATTGCAGAAGCGACGATCAAACCGGCTCTCAAATTCCCAAGAAACGTAAAAAGTACTGCAATGACGAGAATGGCGCCTTCAAGTAAGTTCTCTTTGACAGTTGAGATCACCTGATCAACGAGATCCGTTCTTTCATATACCGGCCTAATAGTCACGCCCTTTGGCAATGATTGCTGTATTTCATTCATTCTTGTTTTGAGACTTTGAGTGACCTGATGGCTGTTTTCTCCCATGAGCATGAAGCCTAATCCGAGAACGGCCTCACCTTTGCCATTGGCCGTGCTTGCACCACGACGAATTTCATGACTGATTTTTACCTCTGCTACATCACGAATTCTTATCGGAGTTCCGTCGAATGCTGTTATAACGATGTTGCCAATTTCTTTAACGTTTTTGGTCAAGCCAATACCTTGAACAAGGTGAAGTTCGCCTGACTGAGAAATATTTCCTCCACCAACATTTAAATTATTCTTCTGAAGTGCTTCGAAAATATCGCCCAATACAAGGTCATATTTAACGAGACGTGGAATATCAATTAAGACATGGTATTGTTTGCGTTCTCCACCCCAAGTGTTGACTTCAGCAACTCCTGGAATAGATCGCAATCTAGGCTTGATAACCCAATCATGAAGAGTGGTTAGCTCTTCAAGGGATTTTCCTTCACCAGAAACAATGTAGTGGTAAACCTCACCAAGACCTGTTGCCACAGGCCCCATTTCTGGACGAGCGATATTTCCGGGTAATTCAACAGACTGAATGCGCTCGGAAACCAATTGCCGAGAAAAATAAATATCAGCCCCATCTTCAAAAATTACGGTAACTTGAGAAAGTCCAAACTTTGAGATCGATCGAACATTTGAAAGCTTTGGCAGACCGCTTATGGATTGTTCAATTGGGGAGGTGATTTGCTGCTCAATTTCTAACGGAGAAAGCGCGGGTGCAACGGTATTGATTTGGACTTGCACTGGAGTGGTGTCTGGGAAAGCATCTACAGGAAGCTTAAATAGAGCTTGAATTCCAGTCCCAACAAGGATAAGTGAAAAAAGGATGGTAAGAAAACGGTGTTCTAGCGACCATGATATAACTTTATTAAGCATTTATTTACCCGGCTCCACTTCGCAGCAGCCCGCACCAATACTTCCTTTGAGGACCTCCGTTTTCAAAAGGAAGCTCCCGGTCGTAACCACCGTCTCGTTTGGCTTGACATTGCCACTAATTACATAATGCCTTTCCATTGCGTATTCAATTGATATCTTTCTTGGCTCAAATACGTAATCACTTAATCTAACAAAAACTACATTACAACAACCTTCCCACTGAACCGCTGATTTGGGAACGACAAGAGAGGGAGTCTTATCCTTTATGCTTACAGTTGCTTTTCCAAACATCCCGGCTTTCAAAAAGCCTTTGGGATTAGGAAGTTCAACACGAGCCTTTAGGGTTCGAGTTTTTGGGTCGAAATGAGAACTCACCCACGTAACCTTTCCACCATGTCGCCTACCTAGAAGGCTTTCAATGTCGATTATCGCTGTCATCCCGACGAGAATTTTTATTGCATCGTTCTCATAGACATCTAGATTTGCCCAGACTCGGGATGTATCTGAAACCGCAAATAGAACTTGGGAGGTCGTGACGACTTCACCAATAACAGCATCTCGCTCTACAATGGTTCCATCAAATGGAGCAGTCAAAGGGAGTAAAGTCGATGTATTGCTCTTCTCAGCAATTTCCTTAATTGAGTCGTGGCCAATTCCTAAATTTTTGAGTCTTTGAACGCTTCGAGACAATTTGATTTTACTCTCTGTGAGTTTGGTGCCGGCTTCTAGAACATCACGTTCCGTAGAAGCGCTTTTTTCTAGAAGTCCTTTTTCACGGTCGTAATTTTTTTCCCACAGCTTGACGATAGCATTCGCTTGGAGGTATTCAGACTTGGCCGTTCCGAAATCTGAAGAGTCGATCGTCGCAAGAATGTCACCTTGTTTAATTTGATTGCCAAGATCTTTTTTGACATCAGCTATAACACCCGAAGCTCGCGAAGAGAGGCGGGCAAATCGATTTTCGTCATAACCGATCTCAGTATTGCAGGAGATCGTTTCGACAATGTCTTTTTCAAGAATGTTATCATACTCTAGTCCTGCCTTTTTTGCCGTTTGCGGAGAGAGAAACTGAACTTTGAGACTCTCGGTGGTACAGGTAACTGACGGCGCCTTTTGATTTCGAAGTATATTTTTGTTGGTAACAAGTTTTATAGAAGGTGATTGATCTGCGATAGTAGTAGCCTCATCACCTCCGTTTTCTTCTGCTTGGGGGTTACAAAGTTTGCATTGAGATTCGGGAAGATTATGTTCTTCGCACCAGTCATTAACGCTTTTGAACGCGACGATTAATGCACTGTTGCATTGAGTGCAAAATGCTTCGGGCACTTCGTGCCCTTTGCAGAACCCTAGTTTTTCAATTAAGGATTCGTCACAAAATGCGCACGTTGTAGAAGTTAATCCATGGGGACAAGGCTTTTCATCTTGTACAGAAATTTCATTTTGGACAGCAGCCTCTTTACGAAACCATCCGTTATTGTCACCGATAACAACAACACCAGCCCCAATAGCTAAGACAAAACATCCACCGAGAACTTTAAATAGTGTTTGCACGTCATCCCCCTTAAGTTATCTTTCGCCAGGGGGTAATTGACCCGCTTGGCAAAGTGTGCATTGAGATTCGGGAACCTTGTGACCAGCGCACCAATCGTTTTCAGCCTTAAATCCAGATATCAACGCCGGGCTACAGCGACTGCATAACGCTTCCGGAACACCATGTTTTTTGCACTGCCCTCTGCTTGAAATTAAAGACCTATTACACCAAGGACAGTCTTTCTCAGCGATATTATGTTCAGGGCATATTTCATCCCCCGATGTCAAATGCTCTTTGCGAGGCTCACGAACATCATTATTGGAATTGATGTACCAATAGCCACCCCCAGCACCAACTAGCAAAAGTATCAACACAACCAAAATATTTTTATTCATTGGTACCTTCCTCGGTATTTCCTGTGATTTTCCAAATTCTTGATTTTCCAATATTGGAGTTTCTTAAGGACTCCAACAAAGACAATTTGGCCCTCGCGTGCGTTCGTTGGGCATCCAGCAAATCCAGCAAATCCATGCGCCCTCCTTTGTAGGCTTCTTGTACCTGTGCAAGCGACTTTTCAGCAGCTGGGACAACCTGATCCTTAAAGACTTCGACTTCAGACTTAGATGTCATGTAGAAGGCATGCGATGAAGCCAGCGCAGAAAATAAACGCCCGGTAACGATTGCAAGGTCATGAATAGCCTTCCTCTGTAGGCTTTTGGTTTCATGGATTTTTCCTGTTTTGTCATCGAAAAGAGGCAACTCAATACCTATTCCAGCTTCTACAATATTTTCCCTTTCCGCCTCATCTCGTCCGTAAGCCACTTTAACATTCAGGTCTGGAATTCTTTCACCTTCAGCTTGCTTGATTCGATATCCGAAAGCTTCAATATTTTTTTGAGCCGCCAGAATACTGGGATGGCTTTTTCTGATTTCATTTTTTAAATCAGCCATATCAAATTTTGGAAGGCGGCTCGACAATTTGCCGTCAATCCGATCTATAGGAATGTCCTTGCCCCCAAGCGTGGCCCGGAGCTTTTCAATAATTGCGGATCTTTGATCGTCCAAGCGTCGTTTACCAAGTTCCAGTTCATAAACTTCTATCTGAGATTTGATGACTTCTGCCTCTAAAGTAGCCTTTGCCTCGAATCTCGTTTTGGCCGTGGATAGCGTTTTCTTGGCAAGCTCAAGCAATTCATCATGAAGATCGTGAGCCTGCTTGAAATAAACAAGCTCCGCATATAACTCATAAAGATCTCCAACAAGAATTCGCCTTTGATTTTCAAGAGTCAGTCGTTTTGAATCGATCTCAACTTTTGAAGCAGAAATTGCCGCTGATCTTCGACTGCCAAAGATGATAGGCTGAGTAATAGATATTTTATTTGTACTCTTATTAAGATCGAAACGGCTTGTTGGAGCGTCTTCGACTTCTAGGCCAAGAGTTGGGTTGGGGTACACTTCCGCTTGTTTGAGGCGCCCCTTTGCAGCACCAATCAATTCTCGAGATCCAGCAAGCTGTGGATTATTCAGTTCAGCAATTTTTAGGAGATCGTTTAAGGTAATGGTGTCTTTGGTTAGAAGGGAATCAATTTGTTTCTTGCGTTCAGTTCGACGCTCATAATAACCTCTGGACCCAGTGTGCAAACGATCTGAAGCTATCGTATAATGACGAGCTTCTTTGGCTGAAGCCATACAACCACCCAGCATAATTAAGCATAAAGCCGCTATTCCAATGCGATGCATATACCTGTACCCTATATTCCTACTGTAGTTAGTTTTAAATTGTTTCTCGAGCTTATTATTTTCGGCTCTTTCAATGAGTAGAAAATAAGCTTTCCCTCTTTTCTTGATTTAAGAATTCCAGCGATCTTGAGCGTTCGAAGGTGTTGTGAAATGGTGGAAACCGGCTGGACCAAAATATTCGCCAAGTCACATACGCAACACTCTTCCATTTCTACGACGCTGAGAATTGCCAGCCTGACCGGATGTCCCATAGCTTTGTAGAAATCCGCTTCGTAACCCAATTCTTCAAGATCAGGGAGGCGCTTCTGTAATTTTTGAATCTTCGCGCTGTTGAAGCAAACAACACCACATTTCAATTTGTCATTTTTGTTCATCATCGCCTCATTCTGTAATTTCCAATAATTACGAAATATAAGCTTGATTGGTCTTTGTGTCAACACTTTTAAAAACACAAAAATGAAGATTTTGGTTCTTAGAAAGTCGCGTAAAATAAATGATTTTAGAGATTCGCGAACGGACCTATTACCGCTGGCAGACAAATTATAGCTGGATAGATCCGCAGATGGCCAAGCAGATGAAGTTCCTGGAGACCGAGCACGCCCGACTGGAGAAGTTGGTGGCCGACCAAGGTGTTATATCCAGACCCTCAAAGAGAACGTCCCGCCCGAAGAACTTGTAGACCCCGAGCGGCCTATGGCGAACGACTGGTTCGTCGGCGCGAATGTCGAAATTGCGAACGGTGCGTGACTACACGAAAAAATTTCGTGAAATTAAGTTACTGGACAAGACTCTCCCGGACACGCGAAGAGCACAACGCAAAACAGCTCGCATCATAACATCTTATTTTAAAGTGGTTTATGGTAACGGAGGAGGGACTCGAACCTTCCCCGCCCGAATCGGAGAATGACAACAAATCCGGACAGGATAAGTCAAGTGACGGGCAGAAAGAGACGCAACTCGGTAACAACAAAAGAGTTAACCCCGATACATACGACCAAAACCGGACTGATACCGAATCGGTTGGTACAAGGGCCGGTCATGCCAAGAGCCCAATATCAACCCAATACAAGCACAATAGGAGCACAATGGATGAGGGCCTTCCACCAGTTCTCCGTCAACTCATAAGGACCTGGCCAAAACTCCCAGAGCATATTTGCCAAGCGATCATTACGCTTCTGCAAAGCGCTCATGCGTAATGACAGCCCCCTCTCTAACATTGCTCGACCGCATCGCGGGCTGTGCGGCCTCCCCGTAGAGCGCGATAAAGAATGTTGCACCTCCTGCGGGTCGATCCTTCAGAGTGAACGCTCTGCTTTCAGACACACCCTCCGATTCCTCAGAAACCGGTGTTGTTATTTTCTCGCAGGGTGCCGTCGTTGGCCCAGGCTCCGCTGACTTTCTTGAACTTATAGTGGATCTTCCATTCTTCGAAGTCGGAAATGTCAAACCAAACGCCGCTCAACAACACTCGCACGTATTCTTGGAAGTGCAGGCGGAACTCGATCGTGTCGTCGTCAATGCCGCTGGTGTCCGTCACCCCGGCGGTGTAAGCCTTGCCGGAGGTCACCTTGTAGAGCGCAGGACTCACATCGTACGGATTGTTGTCCTCATCGGACACCTCGGCGTCGGCATTTCCAACACGCTTGTCCAACTGGCCGGATTCAACAATGTCAGCGGGATAGGCGATGATCGGCACAAAGAAGCAAGCGGGGGATCCGCGCCAGTCTCCATCATCCCCGCCCGACATGCCGCTGGTGGTAAAGCCGGCATTATTAACTGTGTCTGTGATGGTGACATTTCCTTCGTCTCCAAAGCGATCATTCTCCAAGCTTACCGTGGCAGCTCCACCATTGGTTGCTGTTACTTCAAACTGAGAAACACCCTGTATGGCCGTGATAATGGCGTCCCGCACGTCGTCTGCGGTGTCGTTGATTCCGTCGATATCAATCTCGACCCGGCCGGGCGTTACACCGTCATCCTCCAAATCAAACTCGAAGACATGTGATACACCCGCTCGTTCAGTCAGCGTGAAGGTCTCCTCATCGGCGAGTACACTGCCAGCGATCGTTGTAATGCTTCCGGTGGCCTTGGTCCCCGTATCGCTCGGCCCGGTGACCACTTTGGAGCGCATCTGGCGGCTCACGTCCCACTTTACCGTGGCACCGTCCTCCAGCGGAGTGCCACAGATGTCGTCCCCCGGCTCCGCTTCGGCCGGCGGGTCCACACTGGAGGAACCGGTAAGGACAGGACGGTTCGTGGCATCGATAATGCTGTTGGGAAGAAGCTGAGCCACGAAGTCGTAGCCGGTGTCCACCTTCAATTCGTCATTGGACGTGTCGACGTTGATGCTCTTGGCCGTGGGCGTCTCAAACGTGCTCCAGATCACCCAGACTTTCACATCGCGCCAGGTCTTGCCGGCCAGGTTGAATCCGCCCGTTTTCTCCGCCGCAGATGCACGAGACACCTTGGCCTCCAGCGGGTTCGTCTGCTCCGTGAAGCCCGTGCCAAACCAATCGATGTGATTCTTCACCGCAGTCGTATTCGGCACAATCCCGATCAGAAGCCGGCTATCGCCAATGCCCTTTGGCGTGCCGTAATGGATCATGTCAATGTCACCCACCGGATCCGAACCCGTAGACGGTGAATGCAACGCACGGGTCGTACTGGTGTCCGCCGCTCCCACACCGTCTAGCTCCACCGGCGTGATGACCAGTTCATCCTGGGCGAGCACGCATGTGTCATCCATGGCGTTGAAGTATTTAATCAGAATGGTTACTTCGGAGCTGGCCGCCGTGGCGTCGAACCCTTCAACCCGGTAATCAAGATCCTGGGCTCCGGTGATGTCAGCGAATGGCACCGTATAGGTCAGCGCGTCCGCTCCGGCGTTTACACCCTTTCCAAGCACGGCGGTGTCGCCGTCGTCGAACACGCGGATCTTGGCCGCATCAGCAGCCGATACGGATAGCTCAACTTTTCCGACGGCGTCCAGATTTGTCTCTTTGCGGATCTTCAACAGAATCAAGTCGCTCTTGTCGGCGGCACCGTTAATCGTGGTGTCGACATTGTCCGCCGTGCTATCTGTGTTGTCATCGTCATCGTTGACCATGACCAGACGGCCCGGAGCGGTCATCTCATTCGTGTCATCCGTACCTTCAAACGTGTTGTCGTTGTCGGAATCCACGTCAATGTCGAGGCCCACGAACCGGACAGTGAGCTCATCCTTGTGAATCACATGGAAGCCACCACCTGCTTTGTTCTTTCGATATTCCAGCGTAATGGTCACATTACCGGTATCACGGCCCCGGATCTTGTAGGTCAAATCACCGGGGGCCGTCAATCCGGCAAAGGGAACCGTGTAGGCGTCGGCACCCGCGGCACCCACGCCAATCCGTTCAGTCGCCCCGCCGTCGAGAACCGTTAGCTTTGCGGCGTCGCCGGCCGCCACGTACAGGACCGCCGTGAAATCGATGCCCTGCTCCAGCGTGGCGGCTTGCCGCAGCATCAAGTCCGCCTCATTCGCTTGCTGCAACGCGAGGGCGTCAGTGGTTTTGCTGATGCCGATCAACCGTCCCGGTGCGTCCATTTCGATCGGGTCATCGTCCTCCCCGTCGTTGTCAAACGCGTTGTCGGCGTGGATGGTGCATTCGTTGTTGGAATCCACATCCAGATCCATGGCGCTGATCGTTTTGATCTTAACTTCATCCTTGCGGATAACGTGGAACATGCCTCCACCGAGGTTTTTTCGGTATTCCAAAGAAACCACGACGTTCTTATTGACCAAGACTGCTTCGACCAGGCCGGTCAGGTCTGCATTGCCGATGTTCACCACGCCCAGATCAACCTCAGGCACATCCGCCTGGGCACCGCCGTCGCCGGCTCCTAGGACGAAAGCGAGCGTCGTGGCATCAAAGATCCGGATCGCCGTGGGGTCATCGATCTTGATCCAAACGGAATAGTCGCCATTGACCAGGTTCGCGGCCTTGCGGGAAATCAGGTCAACCATGTCATTCTCATCGTCCGCGAGACCGATAGGATTGTCCACAATGATGTTGGTGTTATCGATGACACCATCTTTATTGTCATCATCAATGTTGACCGGAATCAAAATGCCGGTCTCGTTTTGAAGGTTCTCTATCGGATCATCGTCATCATCATTGTTTGCGTCGATGACACCGTCGCTGTTGGAGTCCATGTCCATATCGATGGGTCCAACGATCTTCACGTTCAGCTTATCCTCGTGGACCACGTTATTGCCCAGTTTGTAGGCCAGTGTGATCGTCACGTCTCCTGTGGCGAGTCCTTCCATCTTATAGTCGAGCTGCTGGGTTGTAATACCCGGCCCCACGAACGGAACCACATACGTTGCGGCCTGCGGAGCCGGACCCAGAATGGGGGCACCGTTTTGGTCAAAAATCCGGATCTTGTTCTGATCCACCCCCGGCACAGACAACTCGACCGTCAGTCCGTTCTGCTCCAGGTTAGCGGCCTGACGCAGGATCAGGTCCACCAGGTCATCGGCGTCGTCTTCTCCCTGCGGATTATTGGCCTGGATCGCCCCGGCATCGGCTCCGCCGTTGTCCACGACGCCGTTGTCATCATCATCGTCGTCGTTGAGGACCAAAATCACGCCTGGAGTCGCTTCGGCAAAGACGTCGTTCTCGAACGGATCGTCATCGCCGTTGTTGGCTGCGTTGATCGCACCGTTGTTGTTCGTGTCGCCATCCAGATCCATGGCATTCACAATTGTGATCCGGATCATATCCTCAGACAGCAGCAGGATCGGCGCCATGCCGCCGGGATCCCTCTCGTACTTGATGGTCAAGTCTACCTGCGCGCCCGCAGTGATCCCTTCCATCTTGTACGTCAAATCAGCACCACCGGTAATATCATTGAATGGAATGGTGTAGGAGTCGACATTGACGCCAATGCCTCCGCCGTCCTTGCCAAGTTTGGCGACCCCGTTCTGATCGAAGATCCTGATGTCGGTCACGTTGCCTGCCGGGATGGACAACCCGACGGTATACCCGGCATCGGCAATCAGGTCCACGTCGTGCCGTATGATCAGATCGACCACGTCATCGTCGGTCCGGTTGTTGGGTGCATCATCGTCGATTACGGCGTTTGCATTGTCGATTCCTGTTGCGGGAACCTTTTTGGGATCGTCGTCGTCTTCGTTGACCGGAAGGATCAACCCAGGTAGAACGCCTTCAAGATCTTCGTCGGTATCGTTTTTGTTGCCGTCGAAATCCAAGTCTGCGTCGATGTCGATGTTGGCCACGTGAATCTGGAGAATATCCTCGTCGATCACCGCTGGCACACCATCTATGTACTCGATTTTCAGCGTGACCGTGCCCGTCTCTACGCCTTCGATCTTGTAGGTGAGCTCGCCAGCACCGATGCCCGCCCAGGGCACGGGGTACGTGTTGGTGTCTACGCCTACGCCGCCAGCGTCTTTGCCCATCACGATCACAGCGGGCATGGCATCGTTGAAGATGCGGATCTTGTGTTCGTCGGCGGGATCGACAAACAACCGGATGCTGTGGCCATTGTGGTTCATGTTCGCCGGAACCTCACGAAGGATCAGATCCAGCAGATCGTCCGCGTCGTTCGCCTGGATGGTCAGAGCATCCCCACCGCGATTATCGGCCACGCCGTTGGCATCGTCGTCATCGACGTTGAGCATGACCATACGCCCCGGCGCGTTGTTTTCTATGCGGTCTTCCGAGGTTTCCGACGCATCATTATTCATGTCATTGCCGTCGTCGATCGTACTGTCATGGTTGGTGTCCACGTCGATATCCACCATGCCGATCACCGTGATGTGGACGTCGTCAGTGCTGACTACACCATCATCATAGGTGAGTCGGAGCTGCGCTTCATCCTGGAAGTCGGTCAGGGCGAGGCCCTCCACCCAAAGGCCCTTGTTCACCGCTTCGGCGAAGTCTTGACGAGCCGGCACACCAGTAAGAACCCAATTGACGGAGCGTGTTGCATTGTCCAGCAATAGGGTTCCGGCGCCCTTCTGCGGATCCGTGTACACACGGATCTTGTCAAACCCGGCGAGAATTTCTATCGTTACGGTCCCATCTCGTGGAACTTCCGGCCCCAGGAGCATCTGCAGTCGCTTGAGATCGTCCTCACCAGCGACTCCATTGGCGTCGTCTATGTCAACCGTGGCATCCGTATCGTCGTTGTCCACATTATGCACGAGAATCGTGCCGGGGCCCGTTTCCTCTCCTGCGGCCTCCCCGTTTCGGTCGAACTCCAAGTTGACAACTCGCTTGTTTGCCGTAAAGTCGATCACGAAGTCATCAAATACCAACTCTTTGATACCGCTGCTGGTCCCGTCTCCCGTCGCGGGCGGAGCCGCGACGTGGAGAGTGGTCATGGGCGACACGTCCAGGGTCGCGATCACCGTTGTCCCGTCAGGTTCACGAACCTCTAAATCGGTGATCGTATCTAAGAAGCTTCTTCGAATCGAGGTGGTCAGTATGTACTGAGTGTCGTGGGTTCTGTCGCCTTCGGCACCAGTATCCCCTCCGAGCCGACGCATGCATAAGGGCAACCACGCTCCAGCCCCGCCCACCCGAACCTGTACCTCAAACAGGTCGGCGATGTTCAGATCACCGGGCGCGTAGGGCGCTGCGCCAAAATTCCACATCATGGTAAATCCACCGTTGGTGTCGACCGCCTGGCCCGCCGCACCCGGAAATACAATATCATCGTTAACCGCATCGCTGTCGTTGCCGTTATTCCACCGCTGTTGCACCACTCTCACCAAGTCGTTCGCGGCGACAGCGCCTCTGTGTCCCGCAATGGTGACTACGTTGCCTTCCCTATCGATCGACACTTTGGTCAGGCGGTTAGCCGTGATGTCGGCTGCCGTCTGATTCACCGCTCCCACGGCTACGCTGTGATTTAGTTCGGTACCGCGCGTGACGCCTTTGTGGGCCAAGATTTGCGTGTTTCCCGTGGGGGAATTAGTGTTGCCGACGTCCAGCAGCTGCGCGCCATTGGCCCACAACTGAGCGTTTTTCACGTTGGTCCGAACGACAAAACCGTACCAGCGAGTCTGCGCGGGCGTCATCCCGTTGCGCGCAGGTAAAGTCGACACCTGGGGAAAGTAATCCACGCCGCCTGAGTCTTTATTCAAAGCAAAGCCGTTGTTGGCTACAGCAAGCAGGGCCTTCCAGGCGTTGATACGTCCCCAACCGACATCGTTGTTCCGAGGAGGAGTTCCGGCAAACGGGACGCGTGGATTGCCGGGATCGTCTGCCGTTCCTTCCATCATTTCAACGATCTTTAGCGCCCGTTCTTCACGCTCCACTCGTCCGTCGACGGGGTGGGGATCGGGCGGGTTGCGGCCTGCGTCCTCATCGATCCGAAAGTCGTCGAGCTGCATCATCGCACCGAGCAAACCTGCCACCACAGGCGTTGCATGGGAGGTTCCGCCGGCGCTTTGTCGTAGTGGAAGCACTCCGCCAGCATCCTCGTCGTTCTCCATGCTTACCAAGTTCTGCGCTCCACCCACGCCTGTGCCACTGGGGCCTGCTACAGAAATGGTAGTTCCTGGATTGGAATAAAAGGTAACCGTTTCCGGAGTCCCTGCTCGATGATCAAAAGCGACCGCCGCTACGGGAACTATGAGATTCCCTGCTGTTCCCTGTGTCCGCGGGGCTGCTTGTGCCATGAAAGTATATGAGCGCTCATCCGCGTTTCCCCCTGCCGGGCGAAAGTTTCCGGCAGAAGCCGCCCAAATTTTTCCGTTATGGCGGATATTTCGCAACGCGGGTATGAATATGAGTCGAATCGCAGCTCTTTCGGCCGCCGTAAGGTTTACTTGTGAGCCCATAGACATGCTGATGATGCCCATGCCCGGAGCTGTTGCCGCCAAATTTACTGCCCTGTGCGTCGCGCCAGGACCACCAACCGTCAGTCTAATCGCGTGGACACCCTGGTCTCTGGAGATTCCGAGTATACGCGTGCCGTTTCCCAGCGCCGCGTGGACGGTCATCGTTCCATGATTGCCAAGATCGGACAATTCATTCCACAGGGCTCCATCTGTACCCGCGTCCGTGCCGCCAACTTCCACCGCAGGGCCAACTCCCTGGTCAGAAAGTCGGGTGAAAGCTCTCGCTGGCGTGAAGTCTGATGACAGATTCACGTTGCCCGGAGTCACCATATCTGGTCTCAGATCATCGCCGAATCCTGAATCGATAACGGCCACGTTTAGTGTAGGAACTGTGCGCGTCTCGAATTCCATTAACCGGTGGCCGGCAAACGTAAACATCGGGAAGTGACGTTTCATCCAGATCAGAACACCATCATTGTCTTGAGTGTCGTTCGGATTGTTGTCGAAAGGACCCGCATCAACGCCTCCCGTTTCCGCCTTACGTGCTGCTCCGCGGTATGAGGCTGGCCAGGACTCGGTGACATGGTTGTCGGTGCCAATCTGAAACTCTACGATACCTGCAGCGACGTTGCTCTCGGCCGCCACGATATCAGCGACCTCTTGTACGAATTCAGAGTCTGTGCCGCTAAAGCGTGCTTGACCTGAGAAAACGCCTTGTTCGGGAACACCTGCAATGGGAACGATGCCGTTTCGCTGACAAACCTCGGAGATCTCTTTATCATCCAGCTCCAGCTCAAAGATGTCTTCTGCTTCGGCTCGCGCTGTTTCCTCGATAGCAAATAACATGCGGTTCTGTATAAATGTTCTGTCACCGACGGTCACCCAGGTGAACTGCGGATCTACAATGAAAAGCGGCTCGCCCGGGTCTGTGTAGCACAATTGCTCCGCGACCCCGGCCGCCGCACCCGGCCCGCCGCTGCTCATGGCCTGAATCCGGTTGGACCCCTCCCGGAATAGGAAGCCGTCAACGGGGGATCCTCCGCCGGGTATAATGACATCTCGTGAGTTGTTCGCCGGGAACGTGATGGGCCCTCCGCTGAGCGGGAAGGTGGCGGGAATGCCGCTGGCATAGGCGCTCTTGAGAATCAAGTTCCTCGGATTACCCGGTTCAATCTCGAAGAGGTCAGTGATCTCGACGTCGTCGATCTCGCTGCCGCTTACTTCGTCGAGCCCATTGTCCAACCAAACATCCCAACCCGTCTCTATATCCTGAGGAAATAAGATTTTCAACCTCGGGGTTACCGTTTTGAATATCGCCATGTCCGCATCACGATAATCATTCAAATCGCCGGGCGTGGTCGGTTCATCGATGATAAACGTCGTTTTGCTCACAAGGAAATTCCCGCAGTTTGAAAAGAACGCAATGCTGCCTCCCTTCACAAACACCTGCCCGATCGGGCGCATCGATCCTCCGGGCAACCTAAGTCTATAAATCCTTCCTTTGTACTTCGACGGCTTGCCCGTACTGGACCATTCGATTTTACTTTCAAAACCCGCCGGAACCGTTCGCCCAACGAAGTAGTACCGACCCGGCTTGCTTCCCTGGATCGGTCCCCAGTGTTTAACCTGGTAAACCGCAATCTCTTCGGTGGCATCCACTGCGTGGCCACCGACCATCACCCGCGGCTTGAAATAGCCCCCGCCTTGATGGGGAGTGCGCACCTTCAACACTTTCCCGTCGTTGGAGACGACTTCTCCCAGTTTGCTGCCGAACATCACACGTGTCTCGACACCGTTGCGTTTGAAGTTCTTTCCCACGATCGTAAGCACCTGGCCTCGGGCCACAACTTGCTCACCATATGACTCAATCTGCGGCAACGCGTCTGCGACCAACTGCGGTGCCGCTGTGACGGTAAAATCGATTTCATTGGCCGCCAGCAGCGTGTTGCCACCGGTGTCGAACCCTTCCCGTTCCACACGTATTTTGCCCGTGGCCGCTCCCATGGGCACACTGGCTCGGATTCGATTCGGACCGTCAATCCATACTCGTTCCGCGGGAATGCCGTTGAAGGTTACTGCCGAAATCCGGCGGGTAACCGGAGCGATTGGGCCGGCGCCAATGAGGCTTTGGGGTCGGCCCTTGATCACGAAGTTGGAACCGTCGATCGTCACAATCGTCCCCGGTTCACCGCTGGTAAGGGAGATCTCCTCAATCTTCGGGGCGGTTACATCACCTTCCATCACTTCTACATCGACCATCTTTTTACCACCCCCGAACACCGTGGGGATCAATCGTTTGGCGGTCTTGCGCACGATGATTTCTTCTTCGACCTCTGCGGGACCACGGCCAATAAATGTCTGAGTTCGGGTAACTGTTTTCTTGACAAGGAATGGCTTGTCGGACATGACCTCTCGCGCGCCAACCTTCACCTTGACCCGCCAGGAATAGGCGTTAGGTGGGACTTCAACAACCAGTTGCGTCGCTGATTGAGAAATGATCGTAGCGACCATCGTCTCGGCAAAGATGACTTGCGTGGTCTCGCCCTCGACCACGAGATCGGTGCCCGTAATCGTCGCGTGGTCGCCCGCACGCCCTTCGGTTCGGTCGACCGTAATCCGCTCCAATGCCGCGTCGCCGTAGGCCGCGCGCCACGGCTCCAACGAGAACAGAGCCAACATCAAAGCAACACTCGCAGTCAGACAGGTGAACCACCGCATGTGTGAACCTCCGCGTTAGTGGATAACATTGTTTAACGATCAAACAACCTAAGCCTATCACACAAACCTGTGTTGTTAGGGTATCGCATACGCACCACATACGTACGTTGTTCGCGTGCCTTATGGATAAATGGTTTCCGGGCGCTATAAATTTGATCCGGCAGAAAAAAATTGTGCTTTGCCTTTAAAGTGCAGAAATTGGCGGCCTGATTCCTCGCAATCGGCTGAATTAAACGGCGGTTATTCCTGCTTGGGTGATACGGCAGCGAGGGGTTTGCGATTTCGATGTGTATTTTTCCTCGGCAATGTCCCATCCGGGTGGGCCAGTGACGTTGCGCAGGGTCGGATCGGAGCCTCGATCGCAACTAGCTCGTTGGTTCGATGTTGGAATTTAGCCTCTTGTGTCTTGGTGATGAATTATCATTTGTTTGGATCGGCATGCTCGACCGGAGACAATGCTCCGACGACTCATCGGCGCCTTTGGGTATGTAATCGACCGGCAGAAACGAGCTCTTTTACAAGAATCTTCTTGACAGAAAAACCTTTGTGAAGTATTATACTTAAGGGGTAGTGTATGCTCACAGACCGCCTTACGTAGCAGCATTTTCAACAATCAAGCGAGGGCAGTACAATGCGTACAAGTCTATGCGTAAAGTTGCTCACCGTAACCGTAAGTGTTGCGTTAACGCACTCCATGTGTTCCAATGAACAGTCTACACCGGTCGGAAGCGGCTCCTCACACCCCCCGGCTTCTAGTGTAGTCGCAGACGACGATTCATCTTCAGTCGTAGACGATGGTGGCTCCCGCCACCCATCCGTCGTACTAGCTGAAACCGGCGACTCCGCGCCAAAGATACCCGGCGCCCGAATCACGATCGACGAGCCCACTACGCCAGAGGAAGCGGATTTCCGACAAGCGGACATGGCTATTTTCAAGACGATTACGCCGGTGATCCGGATTGATTTCGCACAAGACGTTCAAGAGGGGAAGTTCCACGTCTGGCTTGACAACGGTATCAATGAACCTCGGCTGGAAGATCGCGATAAGATTGAGATCACGTCCTTGTTCGAGCCGGATACGGCCGACCCAACACGGCTGGTGCTGAAAGCGGTGTACAGAGGCGGTGTCCCGGCCACATTCCCCCTCGTCGGCGCTCCAGTCAAGTTTCCCGCCAACGGGTCTAGAAGCGAGGATCCGAAAACCGGTCCTGTGGCGGAAGGGTCCATTTTCCGCAAGGGGCCCAATCGAATCGTAGCCTCCAGTACTGCCGGTGCAGGCGATGCGGAACAGCTTCTGGCGCAGTTCCTGCTTTACACGATCCCGGCAGAGCCTCTCTTCTTTTTGGATCCGAACGACTTGTGGGTGACGGTTGGGTCAGATACATTTCTCCGACATCACATCCTTATTGCCATTCGTGAAACAAAGCGGGCCAAAAAGGAAGATATTTTCGAGCTCGTATTAAACGATGCTCAGATCTCCGAACTCTTCCAGCGAAACAACATAGTTCCCGTAGCCGGCACTCCCAACACGGGCGTTTTCACTGGGAAAGCTCGCTTTACTGGCGCCGACGCCGAATTCGCCAAATGGATAGAGCACGTCGCAGCCAAGGAGCCGGATGTCGCCGCAGCGCTACCAAGCCTTGCTGATGGGCTCGATAAGCTTGATTGATCGCTGAAGCTCCCCGTCTCAATGTGCAAAAAGCTACAGATGCGCATTAGAAAGTAGACGATAGAGGATTCGGACAACGTGACTTACAACAGGAAAATCGCGAGGAAAATCGCTTGATGTTGTTCTTCAGGCGAGTACATTTAATATGCTCTAGAGCCGGACTTAAGACTTGGCTGTTAACCCAGAGCGCGTAATTCCGCGCGGGAAAACGAATATCCATTTGGTTAACAGCCGGAGAGCGCAGAGAGCGCGTACCGGCGCGATTTGAAAGAGGTCAGAAGCAGGACGCAATTTCAATATATAGAGAAAAAAACGATTGAGATGAACTTCTTGGTTTCGCAGGTTTGATGCAGGATGGTTCCGTAACTCCTTATATCATAAAGAGCGCACTTTTTTTGCACCCCCCTGGGTTAACACACGAAGGCTGAAAAATCCCGAATTTGAAATGTTAGCGCGAACGTGCGATAGTTCGAAGAGGTTTTTGCACGGGGAGAGCTCGAACGACGAGCGTTGACTGTGGACGAAATCCATCGCCTACTTAAAGCCTGTGCCCCTGAGCGAGGCCTGTTGTACGAGACCGCAATCCTGTCCGGGCTGCGTGCGAACGAGCTAAAGTCCCTCCGTGTGAAGCATCTCGACATGATTCGATGCGGATTCCGGCTTGAAGCAGGCTGGACCAAGAACAGGAAGCAGGGCTTCCAGAACCTGCCGTTCGAGCTTGTCGGACGTCTCAAGAATTATGCGACTGGTAAGAAACCGGATGACCCACTGTTTTTCGTTCCCAGACATCCAGCATGTGGACATTCCAGTTCGGCGGCGAGAGATTGCCAATGTCGGTTCTTGGTACAACAAGACCGGTGGCAATCTGCCGATCCTGTTCTTCTACAATACGTCTCTGATTGATCTGGATGTCTTCTTGTTCCTTACACCGGAGAGTGGCGGTACACCGGTGTTCCATGTATTTCCTCTCGATGCCAATGCTGCAGCAACGAAAGTTTTTAACTTCTTACCGGAATACAACGATCCGGCTTTTAATACAGGCTCCTTTTTTATTCGTTATGCAGATCGCGCAGCAGGCAAAGAAACACTGTATCCCACGGTACAAGTCACAATGGCGAACGTAAGGAACGGCCAATATTTTCTGACTGATGTAAACCAGAGTTACCTTCTTCGATCGGATCCAATATCTCCTGTCGTAAAGACAATCACTCCGAATTTTTCGGCCACAAACACGATCGTGAATATCACGAACCTGTCCGGAAGCAATTTCTTGGATCTTGGTGGCACCGCCATACCCATTGTCGAGTTGGTGAAAGCCGGAGAAACGTCCATTACCGCGACTGGCGTGAACGTGCTCAGTACCCAACAGATTACTTGTACCTTCGACCTTACAGGAGCTGCCACGGGCGCCTGGGACGTTAAGGTCACCAATCCTGGTGGAGCCAGTGACATCCTCGCCAGTGGTTTCATAGTAACGCCCTAATTGCGCCGCAAGGAAAGGAGGCCTGCCAACCAGATAAAACTTGAAATTTTCATTTAATATGATATAATAATTATAGTTAATACAGGGGGCTGGAGCTTTGAGTGCCTCTTGCAAAATAAGCCAATTCATGAATACGCAGTCCTTTCAGAAGATTGTCCAGTGTCGGGCAGCTTTCTCTGATATGTGCTTTTTTGCAAGACAATCCGCGTTGCTTCCCAATGTATTTCTCCCTATTTGCTCCTTCCAAGAACGGGGGGTTCGACGCCGTTAGTAGTAACGGTCGAACAAAGCGAAGGAAAGGACTTATGGGTAGGCAACGACTTAGTGTCTTGATCTGTCTAGGCATTGGCTTGTTCTTTGCGGCATTTTTTTCTGATCTCTTTCAGAGTCAAGCGGATCGACAGAATCATCAGCCGGTTGCCAATAGAAACGCAGAAAGAGCGTTTCCAGAGGCGACCAAGCACGATCGAGGTAATGGAGCCACTCTAGCTCCAAACAGACCCACCAAACCTTCAAGCGACGAAAGAAAGCCTGCTTCTGAGATCCCTCCAAACCCCGACGGTGTCGACAAACCAGGGATTGGTTTCCCATTAGAGATTCCTAAAGCATTTGAGACGCACCGACCACCGGCCAGGGGGCTGGCTGATATAGTCGCCTGGCAGCCAAGCCTTGGAAACAATCAAAAAGCTGAACTCCAACCCTTTAACACCGATGACTTTTTAAAACCGAAGAACTTCACAAGCTTTTCTGCCACATCTCAAAATAATTTTTCGTTGGATCACTTTACAGCACCCTATTTTTCAACACAGTCCACGATGAATGAAGCAACTTTCGTGGCCCTACACAACAACAGCAATGCTCGAGCCGCGGCTACATTTTCCTTCTTTCCGCGTGTGCATGCATTAGATGTTGACTCTGTTCATAACACGGTTCAAATTCCTCCAATGGATTCGATACTGGTGGAGCTGGAACAAGACCTTGGCGTTGATTCCGATATGACCGGAGCGTTCACGGTCAACGTTACCGGCGCAGATCCTAGCTTCATCACGATCGATGCGCAGGTTGTCGTGAACCGCGGATCGGCTGCTGCACTCTACGTTCCAGTCCGGAAGCCGGCGTCTCAACCCGCCAGCCCTCTTTTTAGCACATGGGGGCCAGAGGATACCCTTCTTGAGCTATTTAACCGCAGCCCAAACCCCCTCTCGATTTCTGTCGAATTCTATGGGCAGGGAGCGGAGCAAGAGATCACAACCTACAATGTGATCATCCCACCCCAGCGGTTGGAATTGGTTTGGGTTGGGCACGACCGTGGGCTTGCTACAGGAGAGTTTACCCAGGGTCGCCCGCGCGGTAGAATTGGGTCTTTCATTATTTCTTCGAGTGGAAAAGCCCCTCCGCCTACATTAACGCTCGGCACACACATCTTTCGGCCAGCCAACGATATCTTCTTTGTCGACACGCAAAAGCCTCAATCGGCCAAGGGACTTGTCTCGCCCTTTTTCCAGGTAGAGCGCGCGCCTAAACAGCAAGGTGGCGATTTAAAATTTGATACCTGGGTGGCTCTGGTCAATACCGGCTCGGCCCCTGTAACCGCACGCTTTTCATTCAGCTTTTCTCGAGGTTCTGGAAAAATTTCGACTCGAACGCTCAAGCCCAACCAGCCTTATTTTTTCTACTTTTCCGATGCGGGAATCAACCCACTTCCGGGCGAAGTTATTTTCGGCGGTTTCAGGATTTTTTTCTCAGGAGAGCCAGATGTAGACACATCCCAAGTAGTTGCTGTTGAGTACTTAGAGGATCAAAGTACTGGAAACCACATGTATATCCCTCTGCGCCACCCTCAGACCGGCCGGCTAGGTACGTATTACGACACAACCGTAGGTTACGAAACATTACTACTTCTCTATAACACGTTTGATCACGAGATGATCGCCACAATTACCTTCAAGCGAGCCTCTGATGGAGAGGAGACATTACGAAAAAAGGGAATTTCGGCCGACAGTGTGATGATTGTTGCGCTATCCCAAGAGTTAACTAGCCCTGACTGGCAAGGATTAGGCTCTTACTCGATCGAATATGATCGCCCAACAGGAGGTGCGAATTCAGTGCAGGCCGCCTCCCTCGTTTGGGCCCAAAACGAATTTTGGTGGTTCGATGTGAAGCCAGCTTTGTTCCCACTACCTTAAGCGTTAGATAAATTTTAAGAACACAATCGTAATCAACAAACAAGCGTGCATCACCGCGAAGAGGTGAATTTAATGTCGTCCGGTAGGAAACCGAGCAGCACCGCCCCATTGAATGTTCACCGGGACAAAGAGTGGAGCAACACGCGCTTGATTTCAGCCGTACTTAACGGACAACGGGAAGCGTTTGAACTTCTAGTCGAGCAATACGGGCCGGAGCTTACAGCCTACTGCTGGAGTCTGTTAGGACGTCATGACGCGGTTGCTGATGCGGTACAAGAAACTTTCTTCCGGGGATATATCCGGCTTAAGACGTTGGAAGAACCTACGCTGTTTCGTGCTTGGCTTAAGGGCATTGCTTTTCGAGTCTGCCAGGAATGGAATAGATCCTTTAAACACGCTTCAAGCCAGCGGTCCACTCATCTTATTACAGGCGTCGATATGCAAGAATTGGCGGTTGCTCCGGAACAGAATCCTAAGGAAGATATAGAGCGAGAGGGCCGATACGAGACCTTGTTAGTTGCAGTCGATAAGCTTTCCTCAAAGTATCGCGACGTGATTTTGCTACACTATCTTCAGAATCTGTCACACGAGGCAATCGCAGAGCAGTTAAAACTCTCTGAAGAAGGCGTAAAAACCCGCCTAAAAAGAGCTCGCCTGATGCTGCGAAAACGGATGAAAGCAACCGATGCCAATGGAGCTGCTCCATGAAATGTCGAGAAGCTGAAGAGCGGCTCTGGAGTGCTCTCGATAGTAAGCGTGATGATCCAACGCTTCAAGAACATATCAACAGCTGCCCGAAGTGCAAAAACCTTTGGAGCGAACTGGTCAGCCAAGATGATGACTTGCGTAACGCTTTCAATCAATTGCGGCAAGGGGCCATCGAGCGCTCTAAGCTGATCCCGGAATCTGAAATGCACACAGTGAAAGCGGAAACGCTAGACCTTTCCGTATCGCGAAATGCTGAAAGCCAAATTCAATGGCTATCGCTTACTCGTGTGGCGGCCTATGCTGGCGTCTTGATTGTCGCCGCCGTGGTTGTTACGTTTTCGTTCATGCCTCCCAATTTCGAAGTGTTGTCTCATGAAGCGGATCAACGCGGAGTCCATCTTGACGGAAAATTCATTGTGTATGAAGACTATCGCGGCAACAATGTTGACATTTTTCTGTACAACCTGGTAACACATAAAGAGCATCAAGTCACATTTGATTTGACCAACCAAAGGCGTCCCATGGTATCCGACAATTTAGTTGTATACACGGACGAAGATTCGGGGTCGGTTAAATTATTTGATCTTGATAACGGCACAGACACTCAGATCTCTACGACCGGTCTTTCAGGCGCTGCAGATCGGGGAGTAATCAACAGTACGAATGTCGTTTACCAGGCAATTTCTCCAGCAAGAGGCGTCTCGGGCAAAGGCATCTTCCACTATGACATGGACACGACTGTCGTAAAAGAGCTGACTCCTGTTTATTTAAGGGCCCAGGCTGGTGGACTTGATATCGCTCCCGACGGGACTGTGGTTTACCATGACAATCGCTTTGGCAAAGACAATATCTTTGTCTATGATTTAATTCGGGATGTGGAAACTCCGGCCACTTCACTCGATAGCGTATCCCAGCGAAGCCCCAGTACCGATGGAACTTTTGTTGTATGGAATGACGATCGAGCTGGAACATCAAACACGGATATCTGGGCAAAAGACTTATCTGGAAAAATCAATAATGGAAAGGAATTTCAGGTTTCAACCAATCCACTTGAAGATGAAGGCTCCGATGTCGAGGGCAACCTGATCGTTTGGAGATCACAACAACCGGCAGGAAACTGGGTTGTTATGGGATATGAGATTTCCAGTAAAAGAGCTTTTCAAATCAGTGGTGACAAAGCATTGGCTCAAGGCCGAGTCAAAATCTCAGGCAATGCCGTTGTATGGGTAGACAATCAAGAAGGAGATTCAGACATCTACGGAGCCATACTCACCGGCTCGGGACCTCCTGATCCCAAACCGATCCAATAGGCCACTTCTTCCTTCTACTCTTCAAAGATCTGTCATTTGATTACTAAGGACGTTTTCTCAGCGGTATACCAATATGGTCTGCGGTGGATTGCTGTAGATCAGTCAGTATATACTCCATAGCGGTAACCTTTGAGGTGTTTTTCCCAGTAAAAGTAATGCTCATCTTTCCCGAGAATTCTCCTCCCTTGGCGGGCTTTATTCCTTCGCTGCTCAAGGAAAATATAAGCAACTTATTCGGCTCCAGAAATTTATTCACAACGTGATCTGCCGCGCCATCGGAAAACGCCAGGCGGGCTGTTACATCGGTGTCGCTCGTATTGACCAACGTAATAAGAGTGTCTGAAATGATGGCGCCGCTCGGATCGCTCTGCACTCGAACAAGTTTAGATTCAAAGCCACTTACGGAATCCGGCTCTCCAACCTCGACCGAGTAGACATCTCTTCTATTGCCTCCCACTTTATGCTCTACGTGCGCCCAAATAGCCAATTCTAGCGGCAACGCGCCATCTTGTTGATTTCGAACTCGAAAGAAGCCATGGGTATCAGCCGGGCGATTATGACTAAAAGTGCCGCTGCCAAAACTCGGCGTAAGGGTGCCCAGTGAAACCAACTCAAGGCGTGATGCCGGGATTGTCGTCTCATAGGTTGTCAGCACAACATCACTGCCGGCCTCGTAAAAGTCAATTGCGATAGAAACTGGAGCGGAATGGCCGTTGAATAATTCCAGATAGGTTTCTTTACCATCTCGATGCGTGTCAAAAAACGCACCCACCGTCTGCGGCCCCGGAACTAAAACGGGCACGACATACCCGTCATGGGCAACATCTGGACGTGAAACCCAAGCCCTTAGAGCCGATTTCTTTAGTAGAACAGCCTCATCGCCTGCCATTGCGTAGATCTTCATTGAACCATATCGATTTGCCTCAACACCCAACATTGTTTCAAGATCAATAAAGATCCTTTTATTGGGCGGCACTCTAATTTTGTCTACCACCGCAGTGACAATAGGCTCTTCGACAGACGGGAAATATTGAAAATAGACATCGATTGAGTCGTTGTAGCCGCTCTCGATTGACAAAATTGTTGTTTCATACTCATCTCCGTTACTAAAGTACGGCATAATAAAATGAGGTGTCGATGAAAAGTGCATTCGGCCTGGGTCCTCTTCGCTGGCAAACGCCCTCTTGATTTCAGTGGCGGCGACTGAACGACCCTGAACATGTCTATTGAGCCTCTTATCTCTTCGCGCCAATCTTTGAGTGGCGAATAATTGAAGAGACTTGTGTTTTTCTTCTTTTGCGATCTTTTGAATCGCTTTTACCGCATCGTCGTTGCCGATTTGATCCAGAGAAACTATCGCGAGTTCGCGCTCTTTTCGATTGGGTTTGTCACTCAAAGCGATTTGTTGCAGCTGAGTTATGCTTTCGGGTGTGTATCTTCGCATCTTGCCCAGAGCGCGAATACCGGCTAGTCTCATAAATGGATGTTCTGTTTGCTTCATGCTATTTAGAAGTACACTCAAGCCCAGAGGGGTCTCTGTTTTTGCCAAGCTATAAAAAGAAACCAACATCAGTGCTTGCTTGTTTGGATCGGAAGAATCCTGAAGGCCTTCAAGATAGCGCTCAAGCACGGTTGCCGACCTTTCATCGCGGATCCAGCCCAGCAATGTCAAAAGAGTGAAGAGCTCGTTGTCGTCTCCCGCCGCCATCAAGAGTGCTTCAAACTCGGAAAGCAGTTGGCTGCCCATCTCCTGCGTGGTCACACGCACGCGGTGCAGCTGACGATCGTCTTGGGTTTCCAGAGCGGCAAGATACTGATCTACAAGGATCTGCCCCGCATGGCTAGGGGGCAACTCGATCAAAAATGGGCTTGCGGGAGCCTGATAGTCGAGATCTTTTGTTTTGTTCAAAAGGAGTGATACACTCGCACTCGCGACCCCCAAAGCAACAAAAGCGCCCAGCAGTGTAATCGTGTAGCGTTTTCTCACAGCTCTCTCCAAATGGGAACTCAACAGAGATTTCAACAGGACAAATTCGAACCTTGTATCAATGCTTATTCTCATTTGTCACATCTATCTTACAGTGTTGTAGGCAAGGTCACAAGAATGAGAATTCGACTTTGAGAAGGGAGAAGGGCAGGAGGAGAGCAGAAGCTGCATATACCCATCCTCGACAAAAGTATCAAGGATGGGTGCAAGGGGGTTGCCGACGCTTTTGGTTTACACATGCATAGTGCACACCAGTTTTCGGTTGTTTTGGTTTGGCGTCAGAGACTTATCGTGAACACACCATCATTTCAACTCCCACCACGGCAACTGCCACCCTGCCATCACGTCACATTGCTCCCCTTCAGGGAGCATTAACCGTTAATTCAGCCCACGCAATGCCGCCCTCGACATTTCCGTAAAATTGAGTAGCATGGGTAACCACCAAGTTCCATTTACCGGTATCGACATCATCGGACGTACCGGGATCATCACCTAAATCGAAATCACAGGTGATCGTATTACTATTGCTTACATTTACGTCGGTCGCGACAATGTCTGGCTTACCATACTTCGTCAATTTGATTGTTGGAGTACCTAAGAAGCACCCTCCGGTGATCTGTGTATCATCCATAAGGGTTCCGGTTGTGGCAGTGATCGTCGTCATACTAAGAGTCAGTGAGGGGGCCGTGTAAACTGGTTGCACGTTGAAAGTCCAGATTTCATCATTGACATCAACATACGAAGTTGCCTGTACTGAGAACTTGCCTCGGGTTGGGTTAGCATTGGTGCCTTCGATCTTATAATCGATAACAAACGCACCCCACGAATCAAAAAGTGGAGTTGCTCCCGGTAGCACATCTTCCTCGACATCGATCTTAACCATGTCGCCAGGTTCAATATCAGCTGGGTTGTAAATTGTAACATTACCGCTAGTCCCATGAATAAACCTGATACTGTAGTCAATAGCTTCAGTGTAATCGTAACTGTTGTACAAGTAGATGAACGTCTTGGCACCAGTAGTAGCAGTATCGTAATAGCCTACATGACCATTTTGTGGCCGCTCCAACAACGTACCTATGTGGTCATTGTTGTCGATGTCTGTCGCGAACGCAACTGCAGACACCTGATTCAGGTCTTCTGTACCTGCCGTCCCGGTAATCTCAATCCTGTATCCACCCGTGTGCAGCTCACTCGCACCAAGACCAAATTCGTCACTGAACTTGACAATTCGCATCTCTTTTGGATCGAGAACCACTTCCGCGACGGCCTCGCTACCGCCTCCGCCATCTGTGAATGCGAGGGTGAACTCCGCTGTGACTGTATCCGGGCCGGTGTTGACTAGGGAAACCTCGGTATCCATTTTTACTACGGATGAAGCGTCGCTTTTCGCACGGAACAAAGCGGATGTTAAGCCTCTTTCTGATTGCGGGTTTTGCACAGCGACAGCAAATAAGTCTGGATCGTCAAAAATATGACAGCCAACCGTTAATGTAGCGGGTGGATCCTCATCCCCCACTTCAATTATAAAGAAACCTGTCTTATCTGTCACAAGGTCACCTGCCGTCGAATTCACAGTGAAGATTCTAGTCTCATCGGCATTGACACTAACCGTTGGTGATGCTATTGCAGTTGGACTTCCTCCCTCTTGATTTTTCTCGTAGAAATAAAGCTTTACGCTGAGCGGGTCTACGCTGCCTCTATTAAACAACTCTATATACGTCGTCTTACTGTCTTCGGAGCTGAACATCGGCCCGACCGATTGCGAGGAAGGCCTGCGTACCGGTACAACAAAAATCTGATGATTGTCTCCGGCAATAAACTGGTTGATCGTGATATGGTTTGGATCTGTGCCGTCGCCACTAATATTGACGGTAAATGCTCCGGCGATGTTAGTCAAGAGATCGACACCTGTAGTGTCCGACTCCAAGTCGAGAACAATCTGTTCGCCCGGCTCGATCGTTGGAGCTTCTAGGTTCGAATCCCATGTGGGCGTCGTTCCACCTTGATTTTTGAAGAACTTAAATGTGGCAGTAGCCGTTGTGGGGCCGTTGTTATGTATGACCACATAGGTGATGTCATTATTGTCTCCATCTACCGTCGAAAAATAAGGTGAGGCAAAATGGTCGGTGGCAGGTGCCTCAGTTGCAGACGCATACTCTGCTAAATCTACAACAGTAGTGGCGATGCCTGCAGCTTCATCTGTCAACATACGATAATTGATGTAGGTTTTATCAGTCGAACTGCTGTCAGCCGCGGCTGATTTTATTGTAGGCGTACCTGATTCTAGTGTTATTTCATTGGTCAAATCAGTATCCACGTCGTCCAGTGCGGTGTGCCAAGGGC
>JAJDCN010000306.1 GCA_029260815.1 Planctomycetota bacterium | reverse complement strand
GAGGTACAGGACAGGGGCTGACAATTTGACGGCGGCTGGTGGAAATAATGCAAGGCGATATCTGGGAGGAAAGCGTGCTCGGAGAAGGCAGCACCTATCACTTCAACATCCGGCTTGTGCTTCAGACGGAGCTGTCTTCTGCGACCACCTTGCGCGTTTTACTTGTAGAAGACAGCGAGGCAAACCAGATCGTAGCTACCAAAATTCTGGAAAGAGAGGGACATACAGTCACTCTTGCAACAAACGGCCTCGAGGCGGTTGCGATATGGGAGAAGGAGAATTTCGACTTGCTTCTCATGGATCTGCAAATGCCGGAAATGGGCGGTATCGAAGCCACGGAAGCCATCCGCAAGCTCGAATAGGAATCCAACATTCAAGTACCTATCATCGCCATGACGGCCCACACCCTCAAGGGCGATCGAGAGCGGTGTCGGGAGGCCGGCATGGATGGGTACGTCTCGAAACCGGTGCGGATTAAGTCCCTGCTGCAAGAAATCGATCGCGTCCTTGGTCGGTCGGCAAAGGCGCCTTACACTTTCTAATTCTAAAACGGGAACTCGCCTTCGCACGCTCAATCAATTTCGCCCTAATCATCCTCTATCCTTTGACAACAAAGTAGCGGTAGCCGATCCATTTGGGTCCGGTGCTGCCATCGCTCTTTGTATGTACGACAACACTCCCTTGATCTTCCAGCAACGCGGTTACCTCGGATCGACGCACCGCATAGGTCTCCATTACAGGTTCCTCCGGTACGGACGCGACGGGCTGACGGACCGGATCGTTGGCCGTGGCGCTTCTGTGGCTGGGCAATTGGAATACCAACAAGCCGCCCAAAGTCAACAATCGAACAAACTCAACCAGGTACTCCCGAATATACCGAGGCTCCATATGTTGAAGCGTGATGTTCGAGTAGACAAAATTGAAACTTTCGTTGTCGAACTGATCCAGGGAGTCTTTTTCATTGAGAACGTATCGACAGCGATCACCCTTGCGATTGTAGCGGCGCGCCAAATCGATCATGGAGGGCGCGATATCGACACCATGCACTTCCTCAAAATGGTCCGCCAGAGCTTGGGTCACCCGCCCCACCCCGCAGCCGAAATCTAGCGCTCGACCCAGCACAACCGATACGTCCAGCGTACGAATTGTGCCTAGCACACTGCGGATCTCATCGCCCCCCGTGGCCAAAAAAGCCTCCAGGTCCCAGCGATTATCCTTCATCTCGGGCTGGGTCAAAATCGCCCACAGAGGGTCGGTCTTGCCAAACAGATCCCAATTTCGTTGTAGCTCTTGAATCTCCATACAGATGCCTTTCTACCCTTGACTGTGCTCCATGGTACAAGGCCCCATCCGGAAAATCAATTCCGCCCTTACGAGCGAGCCTGGCGACCAAAAATCCAATCCCTCTTCATGACCACGACTCCAAGACCACGCAACGCATGAAGCCGGATGGAAAGCAACATGTCCTTTTTGGCACAAAGTCGCCGAACCTTTGCTCGTTGCACACCAGGCTTTGCCCACCGCCTCAACACGCAGACTGTATCTCAATTCCGTGAAACAAGTTATGGCAGAGCACAATCTTTCCATCAGAAAACCAGAAACTTTTTCCGCCTTTTCGTGTCTTGTCTGTGTGGGGGACACTACCGCGCTCATGGGGAAGGTAGGTACCCGGATCGGGACAGGTGAAGCAGTCCACCAAAAGGGGAGCACGCTGATGAAGTCATTCTCTGTGATACTTTCCATTGCCATTCTAGCAGTCTGCGTTGCGCCAGCTCGCGCAGCGGACCAACGCTGGATCAATCCACTTGTTGACGACTGGTTCGATCCTGCAAACTGGGATCTCACCGTTCCCAGAACGTCTGACCAGGCGTTCCTCAACAATGGCGGCACGGCCCTAATCAATTCTGGCACCGCCCGCGTCCAAGAGCTCTGGCTCGCGGAACTTTCCGGTCATGAGGGCTCTTCTCGAGATCAACGGCGGTCTGCTCCAAGTAGATAGTCAAGAGTATATTGGGCGTGGTGGATCTGGCAGCGTCGTGCAAACCGGAGGAACGCATAACCGGAGTCATCCACATCGAACCAATATAGATCTTTATCTCGGACACGGAAATAACAGCGTAGGAACTTACGAGTTGATCGACGGGTTGCTAAACCTGGAAGCGGAGATAACCAATTCTAGCGTGATCGAGTACATCGGCTTTCGAGGGACAGGTACATTTACGCAAGAAGGAGGGCTACACCACATAGCGGGTCCCCGTTTTACAACCCAGTTGCGTCTTGGCTTTTTTTCGACTGGCGTCGGCACCTACAACCTTCTTGGAGGAGAGCTTCGCGTTTTTAATACAGACAGTTCGCCCACGTTTAAGAACGCTCACGAGATCGTTGGCCTTCGCGGCTCTGGATCATTCTTGCATACTGGTGGTTTGAATTTTATGGAAGGAAGCTTGACACTTGGATCTGAGTCGGGGAGTGATGGCGTCTATGAACTTGGCGGCGATGGCGAGTTGTCCGTGAATACCCTCTTAGTGATCGGGAACAGTGGTGGCGGCGTGTTCCGCCAGACTGATGCGACATCGACTGCAATCATTGGAGATACGGTCCTCATTGGAAGCAGCGTGCCAGGCAACGGCATGCTTGAAATGGATGGAGGCACTCTTACGATTGGACAGTTCCTCACCGTAGGGAACTCCGGTACGGGGGAAATCGTTCAAAACGGAGGGGTCATAGACGTCGCGGATCTTTTCTCCATCGGAAACAATCCTGGTTCAATGGGCACGGTCAACCTCGGTGGCACAGGCGCACTGACATCCGATCGCATTTTCCTCGGCAGGCACGGAGCCGGTTCGGTTTCACAAAGCGGAGGAACGCTGAACACGAACTCCCTGTTCACCGGTCTGTTTGACGGTAGCAGCGGGTCATACAGCATCAGTGGTGGCACCATGAATGTTGGACGCTTGTTCATCGGCGGAAATCTCGGGGACGCGGAGTTTCATATCACCAATGCGGCAGCGCAGATCAATGTATCGGAAACGCTGTCCTTCGGCGACGGTGCAATTTTTGACGCGGTGCCCGGAAGCACGATCCACATGACCGGCTCCGGCTTTTTCAATCTGTCCACCGTGGAGGCGGAGTTGGCGGGTTTGAACAACCTGACCATGATCTTTGAAGGCGGCGAGTTTGTGTTCGATTCCTTCGAAGTAGCCGGGCTCGACCTTGGTCTCGTCGATGAAGGCTTCAACCTGAACTTCGCGCTCGACTCGCTGGTTCTCGGTGGTACCGACGAGGCTCACCTGGTGCTGGTCAACGACTACGACAACGGCAACCACGGTGGCGTGGGCGGGTTCGAGGAGGCCTTATACGTGGACACGCTGACCATCGGTGCCGGCTCCACGCTGGAACTCAACAACTACCATCTTTACGTCAGAAACCTGAACAACCAGGGTACTATCACCGGCGGCCACGTCACCATGAGCCCCGTACCCGAGCCGGGAACTATTGCTCTTCTGGGCATAGGGCTATTCGGCTTGGCACGGAGAGTTCGATTTAAAAAAGCTGTATAAAACGCAATGCCCAGAATTTCAGAAGAAGTCAAACTTCGCTAACGGCCCATTATTACCCCCCCCCCGCCTCATGGATGCCTTAGCCTGCCTGATTTTTCACAAAACATGACGAACTGCGTCTATTTTCTTTAGTATGCAAGCCTTTTTCCCCTATCAAAAGAACTTTTCTCCAAACATCTTTAAACTTTTTTCCTTCTACTGTGTCTTGTCTAAGAGTGAAGAGCTGCGGGATTCTCGTCCGCGATGATCGGCCGTCTTCAAGGGGCTTTAACAGAGGAGTAGAAACGCCATGTGCAAAATACTAAATTGGTCAATTGTGACGACAATCGGGCTGTTTATGACACAGGCTCCGGCTTATGCCGGCCTACTCACCGGTACGATTAACCTTGCTGATGTTGGCACTACGGTAGACGGTGCGACGTTCAACGGGGCTGAACACAATGAGCAAGCGGGATATGAGGTCTCTGCCGCGGGCGATTTCAACGGCGATGGGGTCGAAGATTTTCTCATCAATGCTTGGCTTGCTGATCACGTTGGAGCGAACAGTGCGGGAAGGACCTATTTGCTCTATGGAAAAGCCGGTGGTGCGGCGCTTTCCGGAACGATCGAACTGAGTGACGTAGGCGGTCCAGTGGACGGAGTGGTTTTCCAAGGCGCTGAAACCGAGGATCGCGCCGGCTCTGCGCTCGCCAATGCTGGGGACATCAATGGAGACGGGGTTGATGATATTTTGATCGGCGCACCGAACTCACTCAATGACACTGCGGCAAAAACGTATCTCGTTTATGGACAGAGCGGCGGCTCTGCTCTATCCGGACCAGTCGACTTGGCCGATGTGGGAGGCACTGTATCCGGAGCGGTATTCGGCGGAACCGATCTAAATGATTTTGGAGGGCAATCTGTTTCAGGGGCAGGTGACGTCAATGGTGATGGTGTTAATGACCTTATTATTGGAGCACCGCACTCAACTCCCGATGGTCGAACCAACGCAGGCCAGTCGTACTTGATTTATGGCAAAACTGGTATCGGCGAGCTGACAGGCTCAATTGCGCTGGGCGACGTGGGTGGCGCCGTCGATGGAGCCGTCTTCAACGGTATTTATGGAACCAAACCCGGCTTGGCTGGAGATCAGGCAGGGGTCGTCGCAGGAGCCGGAGATATCAATGGAGACGGGCTGGCCGACCTGCTCATTGGGGCTGTGGATGCTGAGCCAGCCGGCGATACCCACGTGGGGCAAACATATCTTATCTACGGCCAGAGCGGTGCCAGCGCGTTAACGGGTGCCCTTGAATTGAGCGACGTGGGTGGAGCCCTAGATGGTGCGGTGTTCAACGGAATTGATTTTCTAGACGGGTCCGGTCTCCGGCTCAACGATTCCGGTGACGTCAATGGCGACGGAGTCGACGATTTGCTCATCGGCTCGTTCCGTTTTCGCCTCACCCCCGGCGATAATACCTCTAAGACGTATTTAATCTATGGAAAGAGCGGAGGAGCAGCTCTGTCGGGCGCCTTTGACCTTGCAGATATCGGTATAAGCCTGGACGGCGCGATTTTCAAGGGCCTCACCGGTCCACGCAATGCACGACCAACCGATGTGTCCATGACCGATGTGAACGCAGATGGGTTGGCCGACCTGCTGATCGGCGATTCAGCCATCCAAGCGGGCAAAGCCTATCTCATCTACGGAAAGAGCGGAACTGCGGCCCCCATGGGAACGATTCACTTGGCCGATGTTGGAGGTTTAATCCATGGAGCGGTCTTTGAGGGCATTAGTCCTCTGGGCCATTTAAGCGCGGCAGGCACTTCAGTATCGGGCGCCGGGGACATTAACGGGGATGGCATTGGCGACTTTCTGATCGGCGCGCCTCAAGCAGGTTCGGATACGCAATTCTTGGCCGGTCAAGCATACGTTGTCTACGGGCAGATCCCCGAGCCGGGAACGCTCGCACTGCTAGGCGCAGGCTTAGTCGGACTCGCCAGACAAGGTCTCCGCCGAAAGAAAGCCCACAAGTAATCGGGCTCTTCGAAGATACAGGCTTTTTGTTTTCTCTCTTCAACAACCGGCTTCCTCCACATCCTCGTTAGAGCCCCATGCACTGCAGCGGCTCTAACTGCGCACACAGAAATGACGTGAGCGCAAAGGATAAGGAGCGCTCCGAACAAACAATGTTTCTTATGAAAACTAGATAAACCCATCGCGATGGGATCAACCCCCTTGCCGTGTATGGCTTATGCAGATATAATACAGGCTTGCCTGAACGAACTCGAAGGAGTCTTATGCCCCAAGCCGACTTGCAGAAAATCGTAGAGCTTTCCCGACACTACGGCGCCGATCCTGAATACGTGGTTGCCGGCGGCGGCAATACGTCAGTGAAGATCGGCGACACACTGTATGTGAAGCCCAGCGGCGTGAGCCTGGCGACGATTCGGGCGGAGGATTTCGTCCCCATGGATCGCGAGCGGATCCGCCACAGCCTGGACCAGAAATACAGCGCCGACCCCACCGAGCGGGAGGCTCAGGCCAAAGCGCGGTTGATGGCGGCCAAGTCCGACCCAGGCTCGCCGGCCCGGCCGTCGGTGGAGACGCCCATGCATGAGGCGCTCGACTACACTTTTGTCGTCCATACCCACCCGAATCGAATCAACGGCCTGACCTGCGCCAAAGGCGGCCCGGCCCAGGCCGCGGAATTGTTCCCAGAAGATACCCTTTGGATTGATTACGTGGATCCGGGGCACACGCTGGCGCTGAAGATCCACACGGAACTGTCCGCCTACAAAAAAAAGAACGGGACCCATCCACACGTTGTATTGATGCAAAATCACGGCATCCTGGTCGGCGGCGATACATCTCAAGAAGTGATCGACATCACCGATCGCATCATACAAAAGCTTCCCGCCTCGCCAACCGCGGCAGCCGGCGCGTCAGGCCTGCTCTCAGACGAAGAACTAGACGAACTGTTGCCGGGCTTGATGCCCTCTCTGCGCAAACTCCTCAGCGTGGCCGAGCGGCGCCTGGTCCGACTCGACCAGTCCGCGGAAGTCACCGCGCTGCTGGCCGATCCCAAGGGCCGCGATCTCACCTCCGGTGGCACCTTTACACCAGACCACATCGTCTACTGCAAGGAAAAGGCCGCATGGGCACCCTTTGACCCCAAGGATCCCATCGCCGCGCTCGAGCGGACCCTCGCTGCATTTCGCACGACAGAGGACTACGTCCCGAAGATCGTCCTGATGGAGCGCGTCGGGATGTTCGCCTCGGACACCACCACCGCGTCCACCGACAACGCGGCCGCCGTGTACCGCGACTGGATCCGCGTCGCCCGCAACACAGCGTCCTACGGCGGTCCACGGTTCTTGAGCAAGCAAAACGTCACGTTCATCGACAACTGGGAGGTGGAGGCCTACCGCCGGCGCAAGGCGAAGGAAGCCCCCACCGCGGACCGCTACAACCAGCTGGGCCTGGACCCCGCTTGGGCGCGGGAGCTGGCCGACCGGGTAGTTTTGATCACCGGCGGCGGTTCCGGTGTCGGCCGGGCTATTGCCCAGGCCTGCGCGTTTATGGGCGCCAGCCCCGTGCTGGTAGACAGCAACAAGGTGGCACTGGATGCGGCAACCGAGGAATTGCGCACGCAGTACGGCACGGCCAGCGCTCTGAGTTGCACCGGCGACGTTACCGATGAGTCGAGTATTTGCGCGGCCTTCGGGCGCGCGGTGCGTCAATTCGGCGGCGTGGACGCCGTGGTCAATGTACCCAGTATCGCCCCGGGCGGCGCGCTGGACGAGATTGACATCCCCGCTTACGAGAAGGCCTTAAAAATCAACCTACTGGGCTACGCGATCGTGGGGAAATACGCAGCCAAGGTAATGAAGCAACAGGGCTGGGGCGTGGGATTGAATATCACGTCCAAGTCTGGGCTGTTCCCCAGCGCCGAGAACAACGCCTACGCAACGACCAAGAGCGGCGAGATCAACCAAGGTTATTCCTTCGCCGCGGAATTGGGAGCCCATGGCATCCGTTGGAATAATCTGGCCATGGGCAACATCTTCGAGCTGTCGTCCAACATCTGGAGTGATGCCTATTTCAAGGAACGCGCCGACAAAAAAGGGATCGACTACGGCGACAGCGAGGACTGCCGCCGGAAGGTGATCGCGTATTACAATTCACTCAACGCCCTGAACACGGATATCAAGCCCGCTGATATCGCCTACGCGGTGGGTTTCCTTCTTTCCGATAAATCCCGCGCCATGAGCGGACACACAATGCTCGTGGACGGCGGTCAAACTTATCACTGACGGAGAACGCATGGGAGTTCCCAATCTCGCAGTACGAATACACGGCAAGAAAGATCTGAGACTGGACCGGTTTGAGCTTCCCGATCCAGGCGAAAGCGAAATCCTCGCGGAGGTGCAGACCAACAGCATCTGTATGTCCTGCCACAAGGCTTCGCAACTGGGGCCTGAGCACAAGCGCGTGCCCGACGACGTGGCACAACGCCCCACCATCCTCGGTCACGAATTCGCCGGCGTGATCACCGATGTTGGAGCAAAGTGGAAGGATAAGTACAAACCGGGAGACAAGTTTGCTATCCAACCGGCGATGATGTACAAAGGCTCTCTGGACGCGCCCGGCTACTCCTTCCCGACCATCGGCGGCAACGCCCAGCGGATCGTGATCCCGTCGTGCGTCATGGAAACTGACTGCCTGCTGCCCTACACCGGCGACTCCTTCTTCCGCGCCTCCCTAGCCGAGCCGGTCTCCTGCGTCATCGGGGCCTGCCGTGCGCAATACCACGCCCCGCCGGGCCGCTGGGACCACGAGATGGGGATTAAGTCCGGCGGCAGCATCGCCCTCTTAGGCGGAGCCGGACCCATGGGCCAGGCGACGCTGGACTACCTGCTCCACGGACCGGTCCAACCCGGGCTGATTTTTATCGCGGACCGAAACCGAGACAAGCTTGACCACACGAAGCGTCTGTTTCCTCCACCCGCCGCGCAGACCCATGACGTGCGATTGAAATACGCCCACATGGATTGCGCCGATCCAGGCTTTCCTGCCACGGCACGGGTCCACACGCGCGATGCAGGGTACGATGATGTGTTCGTCTTCGCGCCCGCCGTCGAGGTGCTGGAACTCGGCGACGCGCTCCTGGGCTACGACGGCTGCCTAAATTTCTTCGCCGGGCCTACCGATCCTGCTTTTACGGCACGGTTTAATTTCTATAATGTCCACTACGCCCAGCACCACATCGTCGGGACCAGCGGTGGGACGCGGGACGATCTGGCCGAGGCGCTCCAGCTCTTGGCGTCCGGCACGATCAACCCGGCCGGGATGATTACCCATGTGGGCGGTATCGACACCGTGGTGGACACGACCCTGCGTCTTCCGGAGATCGACGGTGGCAAGAAGCTGGTCTATACGCATATCCAAATGCCGATGACGCCGATCGCACAATTGTCTGAGCACGCTGAACAGGCGAAAGAGCCCTACGCATCGGTCTTCGCCGATCTGGACGAAATCGTTAGCCGACACGACGGACTCTGGAACGACGAGGCGGAGCGGTATCTGCTTTCCCGCGACGAACTGAGGTGCGACGCCTGATGCCCACACCCCTGCTGACCGCGCTGGAGGACTTTCACGTGGAACACGCCCCCGCGGGATCCGGGGCGGTCATCGTGTACGCGCCCAACACCTACCACTTCAACTTGAACCTGGAAATCGACATGACTCGGCTGTTTGTGCCCCAGCAGGAAGCAGGCATTCATTTTGCCGAACTGTCTGAAGACATCTTCGGTTTTGTGCCGGTCATGCAGTTTCACAAAGACCCAGACCCGGTCCGGCGCACCATTGACCGGATCCTCGAAGAAGCCGATCGAGCCTGCGTGTGTGTTGCATCTATCGGCACCGGGGCGGAATTGTACTCCATGTGGCTCATGTGCGGCGGGGTCTACGACGGGCCGCCCGAGCGACGCGAACGGGTCTTCCAAACACTCTACAACTACATCGACATCCACCGGGCCTGTGGTGTGCCGTTGGTCGACGGCCACCGGCCCGCGACTGTCTTTCCCGAGCGACACGCGGCCACGACATTGGGTGAAGCCGCGGCGAATGGCGGGTTTGACATCGCCGGACAGGATCCAGACACGCCCGTGTCGGGCACCGAGGGCTTGAACCTGGACTTGGCCGTCCAATTGGCGCGCTACGGTGGCGCTGTGTCCAGCACAGCGGAATTGATGTATCAGCTCGGCATGGAACCGATCACGATCGCACAGGTCGACCGGTTCGCCAAGATCTTGCAGGCCAACGCGCCGGGCCGCGTCTTTGTTCATATCGATACCGGCCACGCGGTGGTTGGCGACGATGGGAAGGAAGACGTGGACTACAACCTGATGGAATATGGCCGCCGGATCACCTGGCCACGCTGGTCGTATCACTTCAACGCCCTCTACCGCAACGAGCACCGCCTGCCGACCCGCTCCAACGTCGAGCAAGACCTGGCCGCTCGCGGCACCGTGCCCCACAGCGACGGTTACTGCAATGTGTATGAGCACGTGGCCGAGGTTGTGGCCGACAGCCGCGTGGTCTTGCTCTCGCCGGAGCCCAAAGAAACCGGCGACCTGGCTCGGCTGGCGGCGGAGATTGGCGAGGTGTGGGAGATCCTATGCGAACGATTCTCGGCGACCCACGACCCGCACCCAGCCCATCCCGGGTTGCTCTTGCCCCGCGGTACGTCGACGGATTTTGATGCCTTTTATAACGCGAAACCGATTGGAGGAAACCAATGGTAGACGAAGGAAAGATCGGGCAGGTGCCCGATGACGATGAATTCCCGGGCGAGATCATCCGGTACGACAAAGAGCTGGACATGTGGGTCCGCGTGAAGGACGGCATTGCCACGCTGGGGATCACAGACTTCGCTCAATCGGAATTGCAGGCGATCGCCTACGTGTTCCTCCCGGACACGGACACGGAGATCGATCGGGACACCGAGCCCCTGGGCAGCATCGAGGCCTCTAAGACCGACATCGACTTCGTCTCCCCCGTTTCCGGCACCATCGTCGCCGTCAACGAGCCGCTCATGAAGGACCGCAAAGGCGCGCTCGTCAACGACACCCCCTACACCGACGGCTGGATCGCCAAGATTAAGCTTTTCGACCCCGCCGAGATCGAGCAACTGGAGACCGAAGGCGCCCTCATCAACGCCGCCGCCTACCGCGAGGCTCTGCTCTCCCGATAAAGAAACTCCAAACGAGCTGACTTCAAAAGGATCGGTCAGTCTGTTTCAGATCGGAGATTTTTAATTCTGCGTGCGGCACGCGCCGCGCGATTTCATCGATGAGCGCGTCGTAGTCCTTGAAGTGTTCGCTGATGTGAAGCTCCGCCATCGGGAGCCCTTCGGCCTTGAGGGTCGCCCCTTCACGGGAAAACTTAGGTGGCGGCTTATGCAGTCGGGTGATGCTTTCGTAAGGAATCAAATAGGGCTCGTTCTCACGAGGAAAACAAAGCAATCCCTCTTCCGTGAGCTCCAAGAACGTCGGATCAAACCTGTCCGTGGTATCGGCTCTAACGATGGCTGCCACAAGAGCGGTCAGAGAAAGGGCTACCCAAAACAAGCCCCCAATGATCGACACGCGCAAGCCGGCAAAGATAAGGAGTGCCAGAACAACGTTTAGCGCAACAAACAAGAAAATGCCGAGCGGCCACCCGCCCAGCTTATCGTATAGGGCCGCGGACCATGTAAACGTGTAGGTTTTAATCTCGCTCATATCTGTCATAGAGTCGGGCGAACTTTTCACGGGTCTCTTCAGGACTCATGCCTTTGATCTGGCAGACTTTTTCCACGACGCGCAGCTGGTTGGGCAGGTAGGCGCGCTCCAGGTTCTGGGCTGTGGGGATGATGCCGTCGGGAGCGGTGACCGTCTCGAATTTGACGGCGCGATCGACCATCCGCAACACCCGGCTGGCGACGGTGTGAACCACGTTGAGGGTCTCCACGCCCTGGGAGCACAGGACCAAGTGGCCGGTCTTTTCCACCGAGGTTCTCAGGGTATCGTAGTCCATGGGATTGAGCGTACGCGGATCAATCACTTCGGCTGAGATGCCTTCCTTCTTGAGCGCCCGGGCGGCGTTTTCCATTTCGTCCACCATCTTGGCGTAGCCCCAGAGGGTCACGTCGGCGCCCTCGGTCACGACGCGGGCTTTGCCGAAGGGCACAGCATACAATTCCTCCGGCACCTTACCGCGTTTTTCCAACAACAGTTGGTGCTCGAAAAAAATCACCGGGTCCCCGCTGTAGAGCGCTGCGGCAAGCAAGCCCTTGGCGTCGGCCGGGTTGGAGGGCACGGCGATCCGCATCCCGGGGAAGGTGTATTGGGAGACTACCTCCTTGCCATGCTGACAGGCGTAGCTCTTGCCGCCGCCGATGGTCGTGACGATCACGAAGCCCGGCGTCCGGTTGCCACCGTACATGAAGCGGTTGAGCGCGGCTTGATTTTGAACCTGGTCCTGCGCCTGGGCCAGGAAGTCGGAGTACATGATCTCCACCATGGGTTTCAGCCCGGTCAGGGCCGCACCCAGCCCTGCTCCGACGATCGCGTTCTCTGAGATCGCCGTGTTCCAGATCCGATCTCCGTGGGTTTCCTTCAGGCCGCAGGTAATCGCAAACGCCCCACCATATTCGGCGCAATCTTCGCCCCAATAGTAGGTTCGCGTGTCAAAGTCGAAAAGCTGGCGCACCGCCTCGGCGATCGCCTGACGGTAGGTCAACGTCCGCGCCGCGGGTTCCGCCTCCGGTTGCGCATAGCACGGCAACTTTGCCAGCTCCGGCTCGGGTGCGTCGGCGTACACGTTGTTCAAGAGCGAGCTGACCGGCCGATCCGCTTTAGCATCGGTCCCCTTTACCGCGTCGATGATCCGCCGGGCAGTGCGTGCCCGGATATCCTCCAACTGAGTTGAGTCGGCCACACCCGAATCCTGTAGCGCCTGGGCATAGTTGGCCACGGCGTCCTGCCGAGCCCAGCGCTCGATCTCCTGCGGGCTGCGATAGGTAGTTGTGTCGTCCGACAGGGAGTGCCCCACGTAGCGCATGGTCTCGAAGACCGTAAACGTCGGCCCGTGCCCTTCGCGCAAGAGCTTGGCGGACCGCCGGTAGGCGCCCAAAACTGCGATCGGATCCAGACCGTTGACTAGCTCCGCCGCGCCGCGCTCGATGGATTCGTTCGGTAAATAGGCCCAAGCCCGACGGACCAATTGGCCGATGTCTTCCGCTTCGTTCTTAAAACCCGTCACCTGGTCGACGCGGCCGGTCATCCCTGCTCCGTTGTCCTCGTACATGAAGCCGACGGGCACGTCGAGCTGGGCGGCCATGTTCACCGCCTCGTGGAAGCTCCCGGTGTTCATAGCCCCGTCGCCCGCCATGCAAAAAACGACCGCGCCGGTCCCGAGCTTTTGAGCCGAGATGCCCGCACCGACCGCGATAGGAAATCCGCCGCCCACCACGCCGTTGGCGCCAAGGCTGCGGATACCGGTGGAGCCGGTGCCGGTGATATGCATGGAGCCGCCCACGCCGCCGCAACAGCCATCCGCCTTTCCAAACATTTCCCAGATCATCGGCTCCACTTCGATACCGATCCCAATGGCATGTCCGTGGCCGCGGTGAGAGCTGGTGATCATGTCACCGGAGCGCAGGGCCAGTTGCAGGGGCGCGGCGACTGCCTCTTGCCCTACATACAAATGAGCCGCACCGGCATAACGGATGGCGTCGAGTTCCCCCTCTGTCAAATAATCACGGACATTTTCACTGATCCCCTCCACCGCTTTGCCCTTGAGGTGTGCGAAGATCAGTTCGAAAAAGCGTTGGGTAATCATCGACGTATAGAGGAAAACCGCCTCTTCGGCCGAAAGGTCTCCGCCGGCAAGCAGGTCGCCGAGAGAGACCGTATGACGAAACGCAGGGATTTCCGCCCCGCGAAAGGTCTTGGGTTCAAAGGAAGCATCGCGTACCGCACCGGCCCACTTCATAGAATCTCCTTGTCGGTCGAAGGCCGCACAAGCTTGCGGCAGAAGGTCTCAAAACCCTAAAGTTTATCACCTTTCTACCGCACCGTCAACAGCACCTCCCTTTGCTCAATACGCCCCCCACCGCTTTTGCTTTGACACAACGTTATGGTTCTGCTAGGTTTCTGTGTTATTCAAACAGGCACGTAAGAATTCCAGGAACTAGAAGCGGTGAAATTGTGGCGTCGAACCGAAGAGTGAAGATCGCTTTGATTGTCAACATGATTGTGACGCCACTGATCGCGGCAGGCTTTTTTGCCATGAAGAGCGTTCGAGGCTCTCTGTCCGATGGGGAGAAGATCTTTTGGGGCTCTCTGGTCGTAATGATGATCGGTGTCAGTTTCTCCTTTGCCAGGATCCTGAAGCAATCGAAGGACGAATCGACAAAAAGCTGATCGCGCAGCTCTACCAGCGGATCCGTACCCTGCATCCGCTGGGTGTGGCCGAGTCTGCGCCGGATGATCCCGGCGCCGAGCGGGTAACGCGAATGCTCGTGCGAACCGGGGCAGTACGAACCGCTGGACCAGCGACGGTCGAAGCCGGCCTGGTCGCCGCGGCCGGTACAACCGGAGAGACCCGTGAGGAAGTAGCCGGAAGGTTTCGCCGATTTACCGTGGAGGGCCTGGCGGGAGCGGTCTGCACCGACGAGCCAGCCTGCACGATCTGTCCGATGTCCGATCTGTGCAAGCATTTTTCGCGCCGACCGTCGATCAAAGAGTTGCCCGAGAGCGAGCGACCGCGCGAGCGGCTTCTCAAGGACGGCCCTTGGGTGCTCAGCGACGCGGACCTGCTGGGCATCGTCATCCGTGCAGGGACCGACAAGGAAAGTGCGGTGGATCTGGCCAAGCGTCTGTTGGCCCAGTCCGGCAACTACCGGGAACTCGCCTCACGCAGCGTGGCCGAGTTGACTCGGATTAACGGCATCGGCCCGGCCAAGGCCGCGCAGATCAAGGCTGTCTTCGAGATTGCCCGGCGCTTCAGCACCATTGAATTCCAACCAGGCAAAAAGTTCACCGGCTCCGCTCAAGTGTTTAAACACTACCACGAAAAGCTCAAGGATCGCAAAGAAGAGCAGTTCATTCTCCTCCTGCTGGATACGCAGCACAAGTTTATCCGGGACCTGGTCATCTCCAAAGGGAGCCTGAACGCCAGTGTCGTGCACCCACGGGAGGTGCTCGCACCGGCCATCAAGGAATCGGCCGCAGCCATGATCTTTGTCCACAACCACCCCAGCGGCGAGGCAGAGCCGAGCACCGAAGATGTAGAACTTACTCGACGGCTTATCGAAGCGTCCAACCTGGTGGACATCAAGGTGCTCGACCACGTCATTATCGGTAACGGAACCTACGAATCGCTGGCAGCAAGGGGGCTGATGTGAAACTGTGCCACTTTGAAACCTTCTATGGCAAGGCGGCCGTGATCTGGAACACCCACGGAGTGAAGCAGATTCTGTTGCCTTCGGTGCCCCGCGCACGCGTGCGAGCCGTTGCGGGAAATGACGCCGAGGTTGTGGACATTGAGGACGCTCCCTACGCTTTGCAAATCCGCGCCTATTTGAACGGAGAAGCCTCCTCCGTGGCCTTTCCAATCGACCGAAGCGGCTTTACGCCGTTTCAGCGGGCCGTGTATACGAGCGTTCGAAAGATTCCCCGTGGCCAGGTGCGCAGCTACGGCCAAGTGGCCCTGTCCATGGGGCGGCCCGGAGCCGCGCGCGGCGTGGGCCAAGCCATGGCCAACAATCCCGTGCCACTTTTCGTACCCTGTCACCGGGTTCTGGGGGCGGGCGGGCAAATGGTCGGATTCAGCGCGCCTGGCGGCATCCCGCTCAAGAGAAAGCTCCTTGCCATGGAGCAAAGGATGTCGGACAGCAAGGAACTTGAGCGGAGCCGGGTATGAAGAATTCCCTGGTCTACATTCTCATTGGCGCCGGAGCCGGAGCGTTAACGCTATTGCTCAAATACTCCATGATCACCTCGTCGGTGTGGGCTGTACAGGCGCTGCAGGACCCGCTTGAAATCCTTGGGGTGCTCTTTGTCAGTGGGCTTCTCGTCGCCGCAGTGGCAAAATTTGTTTCACCCGACGTGTGTGGTCCCGGCCTGGACGTTGGGCTCCTGGCCTTTAAAACTGGCCTGAAAAAGACGAGCCTCGGCGTGCCCGTGGCCAAGTACTTTGCGACGCTTTTCACCGTGGGCCTGTGGGGCAGCGGAGGATTTATCGGACCGCTCGCTTACATTGGCCAAGGACTCTCCTCTGTATATGCACGATACGCCAAGCTCACAGAGCAACAGGCCAAAACCCTCGCGCTTTGCGCCATGGGAGCTGTTTTCACCGCCATGTTTGGCGCGCCACTGGCTTCATGCCTGATGGCTCTTGAATTGCGCTTCATCGACAAGGTGGAATACGGTCGTCTTGTTCCCGTGCTGCTGGCTTGTGTGGCTTCACACTTACTTTGCGTGAACCTGCTGGGCCAGGGTGTCTTGCAAAGCGATGCATTGGTGAGCGGTTACGAAACCCCGCTGACCTTGGAGTACGTTTCGAAGCCACTCAACGTGATCAGCGCATTGGGCGTGTCCCTGTTTGTTTGTTGTTGCTGTGTTCTCTTCGCGGGTTTTTATGGGATCACACGCAAAGCTTTCCGAAACCTGCCCGTCCCGTTGATCCTCAAGCCTGCTATCGGAATGTTGCTCGCGGGGATTGTTGCCCTTACGCTGACAGAAAGTCCGGAGTTCTTTCTCACCTCGGGGCGCGATTTTTTTACGGACCAGACTCTGGAAGCTTTCAGTAACAGCGCCCAGTTGTGTGTAATGGTCGTGATTGTACGAATCGTAACAACCGCCCTTACGGTTGGCAGCGGCGGTAGTGGAGGCATGGTATGGCCAACCATTCTTGTCGGTCTGATGGCCGGTCTGTCAGGAATGCATCTGCTAGGACACTCTTCAGTTAATTTTTATGCCGCGACCGGCGTCGCTGTGGCGCTTACAGTGCTGATTGACGTGCCCATCGCAGCCATCGTTTTGGTGGTTGAAACGATCGGCGGTGCCGGCGGCGCCGTCATTGTGCCCGCTACTATTGGCGCCCTCGTCGGGCATATTGTTGGACGACGGGCACTTCGATTTGTGGGCGTAGAATTACTCGAGCAGTTGGATTCCAGGCAATCCTATCTTCCAGAAGTCGAATAGAAGAGGCAAAGATGACCTCCTCCGTCTCCTTGGTATCCTGCAAGACCTATGACCTAGAGACCGTCAAGGTGGCGGTCCATGACGCCCTTGCGCCACACGGCGAGTTTTCTTCTTTTGTTCGGCCCGGCATGTCGGTCTTGCTCAAACCAAACCTGCTGAATGCATCACCCCCAGAGCGATGCGTGACCACCCACCCAGCCGTGTTTGAAGCAGTCGCACAATTGTGCATCGATCATGGCGCGAAGGTCATCACGGGAGACTGCTGTGGGTACGGCTCCCCAGGCGACAAAATGCGCGCCTCGGGCATCGGCGCGGTGTCTCGTCGACTGGGCGCGGAGATCGTGAAGTTTGACGGCGCAGTGCGCCTGGAGCCACACGCCTCAAACGTCCACCGGCGGATCGAGGTCGCGCGCCAAGTGGTGGAGGCCGATGCGATCATCAACCTGCCAAAGTTGAAAACCCACTGCCAAATGCTCTTAACCGGTGCGGTGAAAAACCTGTTCGGTTGCGTCGTCGGCGCCCGCAAGCCCCAATGGCATATCAAATCCACGGGCGAGCGGCTCTACTTCGGCATGATGCTGGTGGAATTGTACGAGCACTTGGCTCCGGCGCTGACCGTCGTAGACGGCGTGATCGGTCATGAGGGCAACGGTCCGGCCAACGGCCAGTCGCGCCCTTTCGGCGTGATCCTGGCAGGGACCGACTGTGTGGCGATCGACGTAGTGATCGCAAGGATGCTGGGCGTCGAGCCGTCCACCGTGCCGGTCCTTCAAGCCGCCCAAAAGCTGGGGGTTGGCGCCTGGAGCCCAGAGCAGATTGAGATTTGCGGCGAGCGATTGGAAGATCATGCAATTCGCGACTTGAAGTTGCCAAAGATGATGGACATTGATTTCCCACTTCCCCAGATTGCCAAGCGACTGGCCCGCCACGCCCTCCTGCCGCGCCCCTACGTCGATCAAGCGGCCTGCACCTTGTGCAACGAGTGCGTGACCGTGTGCCCCACCGACGTGATGCGCGTCGGCGGCGAACGGCTGGAAATCGACTATGACGGTTGTATTAACTGCTTCCTGTGCGAAGACGTGTGCCCCGAAGACGCCATCTTCGAAAAGACCGGCCTCTTGGGTAAGCTCCTCGCTCCCAGCGCCGTGGCAAGTGTACCATGAGCGCGGCTGGCGCGGCTGGTGCGGCGGGCGCGAGTGCAGCAGGCGCTACAGCTGCGGCGATTGCCCAAGCAATCAAGGCTTCCGGTGCCATTGTGCAGATAGAACCGGAAGACTTCCTGTCCCTGCTGGGACGAACCGAAGGCGCGCTCGTCGTCACAGCCGCCGGTGGCTTCTTTTCAGATCCGTCCTCAAGGATACTCCCTTCGTTTCTCGCAAGGTGGATTCAAAAGGTGCTGCCGCGGATCCAACAAGCGAATTACAAGTACCTTACCGCCTATAAGGGGCTCATCTTTTTCACGAAAGCCGAAAAGCCCCTGGACCTACCAAACGATATTGAACTGATTGCCGCAAAAAAGATCTGGATCCCCGCTTAGACATTTTCTTCACACCATGTGGTAGATTCTGGAGGAGTCGCCGGCTCCATCATGAGTTCGACGGTTGTGCCCATGGGATCCATGACCGTCAAGCCCCAATAGCAATCTTGTCGCCACTCGGGAAAGCTTGGATGGCTCCTGACCTCGGCCTCCGCGATGCGGCGAACCACTTCGCGAAAGCTCTCCTCTGGAACATCGATGCTCCACGAGGTCGCTTCTCGCGTGCCCGGCCCGCCAATGCCCGGCTGCCAAGACCAGTCGTCCGGCACCGGAAGGGGGCTGTCCGCTGGTCCAAGGATGTGTAGACACAACCCATTGCTGTTGTAAACGATCCACGAAAAGCTGTCGTATTCGTTGTACGTTCCTTCGTCCAATCCGATCAAGTTCGTATAAAAATGACGCATCGTCTGAACGTCATTACAGAACGTGTAGAGGTGATTGATTCGGATTTGCGCATTGTTACTTTCCATTCCGCTCTCCGTTCTGTTTGGGATCGGCAGCGATCGGGCTGAATTCCGAGCGCAGGATACCGTAATCGATTCGATCTCGGAATTCGTTCTCTTTTTGGAAATGTTGGCGTCTACAGCCTTCGTAAAGCATCCTCACCTTTTCCATCACCCGTCCGGAGGCGAGATTCTCCTTAAAGAAAGAGGCATGGATTTTGTTGAGCGTCAGATCCTCGAAGCCATATCGCAGTAGAGCCCGTACGGCCTCGGTGCAATAGCCCTGATTCCAATAAGCCGAGCCAATCCAGTAGCCCAACTCGGCACGGGAATGCTTTTCGCTGATAGTCAGACCGATCGCACCGATCAGGGCATTCTCGGATCGAAGGACGATCGCAAAAGTCACAACCCGTCCCTCTTTATATTCGAGGCGATGGCTGGCGATCCACGCTTCCGCCCTCCCGTCTTCATAGGGATACGGGATATTTACCGTTGTGGCCGAAACCGCCCGATCGCCAGCCAGGCGCTGGACCCGGTCGGCATCGGTGGCCGCAAAAGCACGGAGTTGAAGTCGCTGCGTCTCCAGGGTGGGCTGCGGTTTCATCGATAATACACCTCAAATGATGCTTGAGTGGACCCCGGGCGTGCACGCGATGACTACATTTTTCTCAGATAGAAGGACGCGGGTTCTCTGCTTGGTGTTAAGAATGGGCATTTGGCCTTCAGCTTCTCGTAGTAGTTATACTTTAGATAGTTTAATGCTCCGAGAATTTCCCATTGCTGGTTATGCGAAAGAAAGGCCTCCAGCAAGTATTGCTCATTCCAAAATTTAACGTCCTCTCTCACCCAGGCTTCATGATAATCTTTTGGCGTAAAAACGTCATGAACGTGCACAACGACGCCTTTCGATAGCGTCGGCATCAATTCTAAATATTCAAACAAGACATCGCCTTGCGGTCTGATGACATGCGACGAGTCAATGAACAAAATGTCATTCTCTTCCAGCTCGGAGAAAAAACCAAGCTCTATCTCCTCAACCTTTTCTCTCACGACAGTCACATTAAGCGCATCAAGCCAACGGTTCTCGTGAGGTTCTATGCAAATGTGATTACACTCGTATCCATGATCTTCCTGAGCGTTTTCTTTGATAGCCGCTACCGCCATGAGCGTGCTATATCCGCTACCAACCTCAAATATCCTCTTGGGTTTTAGTGCGCGAATGAGATTGTACCAATATTCGGCATCTCCCGATTCAAAGGCACCGTTGTTGTAGTAAAAAGTCAATGCATCCTGTTTTCTCTCCGGAAAACTGATTAACTCCTCGTTAAAGTTGAAACCTTCTAAAAAAGCAAGTTGCTTGGTCGTGTTCCAATCAACCCCCGGAAGATTCCGGTCATCGGACAAAGGACTCCTTAGTTGTCTTGGATCAAAAAAAGGCTCATGGTAATGATTGCGGATTGGAAAAACCCCAACAGACAGTAGTGCGTTTTTGCATCTTGGTAGCCGTCTTACGCCGATTTCCCTAACCTTCTTCAAGACAAACCCTGCCGGATAGACGAAAGGAAGAAGCAGAATGTCGAGCAAGGCAAAGGGGAAATACTTAGCGATTATTTCCTTGGCGGAAAGCATTGAGAGGTTCCTTTACCAGTGACTCATGTGCCGCCCGTAGGGGCATTGGGAGCGTCGGTCAAGAGTCCAACACTTCATCCGGTCGCAGAGCGGTCCAGAGAGCGGTACTGCACGGCCTCGGCAATATGCTCGGTGCGAATTTGCTGGACTTCGTCCAGGTCCGCAATGGTCCGCGCGACTTTTTGGATCCGGGTATAGGCCCGGGCGGAGAGTCCCAACTCCTGCATGGCACGGTTCAACAGGCGCTCAGCGGACTCTTCAAGCGAACAAAACATTTTGATCTCCGGGTTTGCCATCCCGGCATTGGTGAAAAACGCACGCCCGGAAAATCGATCCTCCTGGATCTTGCGCGCGGTGGTGACGTGTTTGCGCAAACTCTCCGACCCAATGCCGTCCCGCTTGGAAGCCAACTCGTTGAGCGGGACGACCGGCACCTCTAAGTGCAGGTCGATGCGATCCAGTAGTGGCCCGGAGATACGCGCCAGATAGCGCTGGATCTGCATAGGCGTGCAGTTGCAATCCTTGCGCGGGTCGGTGAAGTGCCCACAGGGGCAGGGGTTCATGGCGCCCACCAGCATGATGTTGCACGGATAGGTCTCGCTTCCCGAGGCGCGCCCAATGGTGACCTGTCGATCTTCCAAAGGTTGACGCAACACCTCCAACGTCTTGCGTCCGAACTCCGGCAGCTCGTCCATGAACAGCACGCCGTTGTGGGCCAAGCTTACCTCTCCCGGACGCGGGATGGCACCGCCGCCCACCAGCCCGATAAAGCTCGTGGTGTGGTGCGGCGAACGAAACGGACGTCGACGCATCAGAGCCCGGTCGCTTCCCAGGGTGCCCGCCGCCGAGTGAATCCGAGTGGTCTCCAATGCCTCTTCGCGGGTCAAACCGGGCAGGACTGTGGGCAGCCGTTGAGCGAGCATCGTCTTGCCGGAACCCGGCGGGCCAATCATCAGCACGTTGTGGCCACCCGCTGCGGCGACGGTGAGACCGCGCTTGATATGCTCCTGCCCTTTCACGTCGGAGAAGTCGAGAGGGTACGCATCGAAGGGGGCTCCGGCCTGCTCTTCGGGCACCTTGTACGGCTCGATAAAATGCTGGCCCGACAGATAGCCGAAGGCGTCGGCCAGAGTCTCCACTGGGATAATCTCGATCCCGTCGACCACCGCCGCCTCCGTTGCGTTGACTGCGGGCACCATCAGCCGTTTGACCCCGGCCGCTCGGCACGCCATAGCGATGGAAAGTGCGCCGTTGATGGGCCTGACCTTCCCCTCCAGAGCCAGCTCCCCCACCAGAGCCACGGCATCGAGCTGGCCGCTGGCCAACTGCCCACCCGCGGCCAGGATGCCGACGGCCATGGGCAGGTCGAAGGACGGGCCCTCCTTTTTCTTGTCGGCAGGCGCCAGGTTGATTGTGATCTTTTTGGCGGGGAAGTGATAGCCGCTGTTCTGGATGGCCGAGCGGACGCGATCCTTGCTC
>JAJDCN010000305.1 GCA_029260815.1 Planctomycetota bacterium | reverse complement strand
ACCACTTATTTTTAAAGGTATTATGTGTTTTCCTGGCTGCTTTTTGGCCGCCGTTTTCCTACACTTCAAGCATCGACACCCCGTCGTCCTATCTTTAGACTTTTCCGGGGGTTGAACACCCGATAATATGGCGGCGGGCCGCGGAAATCCGGCGTTATGGGACCAGGCGTAAAGCGGGCTTTACGGATTACCCGTCTGCCAGCCCCATCCACCTGACGGGATTTTCTCGACATCTCATAACACACTACGATGAAATAAGTTATGATAAATTGTTTCTTTCGTTGATCGGAACACCGTTTGCTTATAGAATAGAGGAAAAGGAAGCATGGACCATTCCTTGGAGCAAGTCCCGTGAAGTACTCTCAGTTTCTTGACCTTCTGCTTCGTACCACGAAGACACGGATGAAGAGCATCACCGTCGCGCAGGGCGTGTTCCTCATGCTGTCGCTGACCATCTTCATCGCGCTGCTTGCCGTAATCCTCGACCATGTCACTGGGCTCGGGATTTTGGCCCGGTACTTTTTCCTGGCCCTGCTGATCGTGACCTGCGCAGCGGTCGCCAGCACCCTGATTGTCCGACCGCTGGTTCTCAAGATCAGCGACAAGTACGTTGCCAAGCAGATCGAGCAACACTATCCGGAATTTCGAAACACCTTGATCTCCTCGGTGGAGTTTGAGAACAAGGGCAAAATCTCTCCGGAGATTCAGCACCAAGTGGAGAAACGAGCGGCCGAGCGCGGCCAACGGGTAAACCCGGGGCTGGTGGTCAGCGCGCGGTGGTTCCTGTGGTCGTTCGGCGCGTTCCTCGCAGTCGCGATCGTCTTCGCCGCCTACGCCGCTTTATCGACCAAGGATGTTTTGGCTTCCTTGGGGCGTATTAACCCCGGCTCGCCGGAGGCCGCACCGACCAGCACGACCATCGAGAAGGTGGTCTACCCTCGACGAATCACCGGGCGGCGACCGTTTGAAATCCACATCCACCTGAAGGGGAAGTCGCCCGAATCGGTGGCGATCCAGTACGTGGCGACCGAACGGCTCGACCAGCCACAGGAAGGCGATTCCGAGGGGGTCACTTGGTTGACCAAAAAAGCCGATGCCCGCGGGCCCTATGACTGGGTCGCCTTGCTGGACAATCACCCGGGCAATACCACCTTCTACGTTATCGCCGGGGACTACGATCAAAGTCAGCATGGAACCTATCAGAAGGTCCAGTCGGTCCTGCCCGCCAGAATCGCAGAGCTTCACATTGTCCGAATCATTCCGCCCGCCTATACGGGCAAACCCGAGCCGGATACCCCGGATCCCCAAGAACGTATCGAGTTCTCGGTCCCGGAAGGCTCCACGATCGAGTTCGAAGGCACGACGAACAACCCGCGCAAACCGAATAAAAGAGCTTGGTTCCACTTTCGATACGATGCGGAAGGCCGGCGCCATCAGCGCTCCATCCCCTTCTTGCCCAATCAGCCGAAACATCTCAGGGTTCAGCCCATGGTCGCCTGGGACGACTTTGTGTTCCAAATCGAGTATGTGGACGCCTACGACAACGCAAACGAAGAACCGACGGAATCCTCCATTGCCGTCGTCCGCGACCAGCCGCCGACGTTGACGGTGCTCGGTCCGGATCCGGACGGCGATGTCCTCATCAGCGAAAAACCTCTCCTTTCCTTTTCCTGGGAAGACGACTACGGAATCTCCAGCATGGCACTCGAGTACCGCATCTTGTTGCCTGGCGAGCGTGGGGCGGAGATTCAAGCCATGCCGTTCAATTTGAAAGAGGCTCAAGCGCCCAAAGGAGCGTATGAAGGCCCGTTGCCCCTGAAGGCGATGGGAGCCGCTCCTGGAGCCCGCATCTATTGGCGTCTCACGGCCGAAGACAACCGGGAGCTTTACCGGCCGCACAAGAAGGAGTTCGAACCTGCCTATCAGGCTGTCGAATCAAAATGGAAGTTCATCCGGATCGATGTCCTGAAACCGGGGGAAGAGGCGCGCGCGGAGGATGAGCTCGCAAAAGAGGGACAGGGTGACGAAGAAGTCAAAGGCATCGATCCGGAAGAGCCCGGGTCAGGCAAAGACAAACTCCGAGAGATGGAAGATCTGGTAGAAAAAATCGCGAAAGAGATGGAGGAAAAAGGCCTGATCGATCCGATCGAGCCGGAAGGTCCCGGACCCGAGGACGAAAATATCAAGGCCTTGGATGCGGCGCAAACCACGCTCCTCGATATTCTGAAAAAACAGACAGCGATCCATAACGACACGCAAGCGTTGGACAAAGACCCCAACAATCTCGACGCAGTCGGTCGAAAGGAAACCCTGGAAAAGGCCCGTGAGCTCGCCAAAGGGCAAGCCGATCTGTCCGAGCCGGTTCGGCAACTGGCTGCCGAGCCGACCCTCGAAGCGTTTTCCGAAGTCTTCCCCTGGCTGTTCAAGAAGATCGCCGGGGACATGACCGAGGTCTCGAATCGGTTGGTGGACAAGGACGCTTTCGACCTTGGAGCGGAAACGCAAACCCTTCAGCAAGACATCCTGGACGACCTGGAGATGATGGTCGACGCCATGAAGCAGGCGAAGCAAGATATCGCGCGGGAGCAGCAAAACCCACCGGAAGACGGCGTCTCGATTCCAGTGGCGGAAGTTTCCGTACTCAAAATCATGCAACAAAAGCTGGTCGATCGAACCAAGCGTTTTCACGGCGCCCATCCGAATCCGGCGCAGTATACCAAAGCGGAAGCCCAACAAATCGGGCGCCTGAAAAATAACCAAGAGGAAATCCTCACCGTCTCCCAGTTGTTGATCAAGAAAATCCAACAGTCCCTCGAAGAACGGAAGCCCTAATGCGACACGGACAAAAAGCATTCGCACGAATCGCGCTACAGAAGCTATTACTCCTGAGCCTGGTGTGCCTGTTCAACTGGTTTCCGTCCATCGCTTGGGCCGAGGAGGATGAGACGATCGACCCACTGGACACCCTCAAGGGCGTTTCCGAAAAGATGGCCCGCGTCCTTGGTATGCTCCAGAAGCGAGAGACCGGCGAGAGCAACCAGAACCTGCAAGACGAAATCATCGCTGACCTGGACAGGATCCTTAAACAGGCCCAAGAGGGCGATCAGCCGGGAGCCGCCGAAGGCGAGCCCGGTGAAGAAGGCGAACCCGGCGAAGAAGGCGAACCCGGCGAAGGAGAAGGTGAAGGCGAAGGTGAAGGCGAGGGCGAAGGTGAAGGCGAAGGTGAAGGCGAAGGTGAAGGCGAAGGTGAAGGCGAAGGTGAAGGAGAAGGCGAAGGAGAAGGCGAAGGTGAAGGCGAAGGTGAAGGCGAAGGTGAAGGCGAAGGGGAAGGCGAAGGGGAAGGCGACGGCGAAGGTGAAGGGGAAGGCGCCGCGGCAGGCGAAGGCGAAGGTG
>JAJDCN010000304.1 GCA_029260815.1 Planctomycetota bacterium | reverse complement strand
CGATGCTCTATGCGGCATCGTTCAGCGCTGCACAGGCAAGAACCCCGTACTTCATTGATGAAGGTACGGCGGGCGCCACTAAGGGCTGGCAGTCGATCCTGGTCGTTCTAAACCCGGATATTACGACCGCAATGGGCGTTGTTGTCCGTTACTATGGTACGGCAACACCCGGTGGTTGGGCTTGCGGATTTACGTTCAACTCGACGCTGTTGGCCACTTGCGGGCCAGTAACGATCGCTCCGAACAACAATATCCGTTTCCATACCAATGCGATTCTTCCGGCCGTTGCTGGGTTGTACCAGGGGCACATCCTGCTTACAACCAATGTGCAGGATCATCCGGTCATGATGGACGGCTGGATCTATCATCCGGGCTTTATTAATGGTGCCGGACATCCCATTATTGGTAAGGACGGCGATCCAACCATGCGTGGTGGTTTCCACCAGGAATGGATGGTCGACGACAATAACTGGGAAGTCCCGCCGCAAGTGTAACGAACGTAAAGTTCGAAACCTAGCGGGCGGACCCCCGGGTTTGTCCACCAGTCTTAACTTCAGGAAGCCGACAGGCCTATTTGGCCTGTCGGCTTTTTTCGTACATGTTCACGTCAACCGGCTGTGTGCGGCCTATAAAAGTGCGAAGCCAGTCGTCTGCGGTGAAGAAAACGAAAAAGACCTTGACAACAACTCCTTGATGTCGTACAATTTTTCTTGATCTTTGTGAGCTGCTCGTACCCTGTCAATCTTCTCCGTTAAAGAAATCGGTCTGCAAGGACCGATAACTTAGTTGTTCGCGTGCCGCTGCGCGTGCGCTCGTATTGGCACGGGTGCCTACACGGCGCCTCGATGAACACGGATTAATGTGAAAGGTTGACACGGCATGCGATACTCAATCCGCACGGGTCTTTTCCTCGCAATCATTCTTGCATTCTCTCTCATTTGCCCTCGAATGGCCGCTGCCGAGGGCATGATGGCAGATCTCAAAGGCCTGGACTTGAAGCTCGTGATCGAACGGGTCCAGGGCTTTACGGGAAAGATTTTTATGTATCATGATAGTGTCGTTGGCGGTAAGAAAGTCAACGTTATTGCCCCGAAAATAGAGATCCCCGAAGAGAACGCGTTGGAGTTTCTCCGGCACATCTTGGCGCTGCACGGTCTCGTCTTGACCCACTTTCCGGATAAAGACATGGACACCTATCACATTCAGGTTCAAACGGTGCAGGGACCTGGCTCCGGTGTGGGATTCGAGGTTGTGACGCGCGTGTTCGAGCTCAAGCACGCTGATGTCCAAACGGTGGTGGCCAGTCTTCAGCGGCTGACCAGCGGAATTCCCAACAACGTGATGCCGATCGGGACCACGAGAATGATCATGGTGACCGATCGGAAATGGAACGTGGAAAAGATCGCAAAGATTATTGAGAAAATCGATGTGCCCCAATCCGAAATCATTCCGGTAATTTACCCGGTCGTCAACGCTCCACCCGATCAGGTCGCCCACCATGTCCAAATCTTTATGACCGCGCATGCAGCAAATGCGGCGCGCCAGGGTCGGAGGCAGCAGGGACAGCAAGTCTCGGTAGATTTCAACGACCATTTGAATGCAGTTGTTGTATATGCACCCAAAGAACTGCAGGTGAAAATTAAAGCGCTCATTGAAAAGCTCGATGCAAAAATTAAGTCCGAGCGCTATACGGAGAGCTACAAAATCAAAAATACGGAGGTTGCCGCGATCGCCTACATGATCGGAGAGTTGCTGGACACCGACGTTGCCGCAGGTTTTTCCGGGGGTGGGGCGGCGCCTACGGCTCCGGTGGGAGGCGCGGACGGCGCTCCCTCTGGCGGCGGTGGCGCCAACCTGGTTTCAGCTCCCGTTCGCAGTGCCAAGCGGTGGGAGCCGAACAACCCCGAAGCGATGCGTCTCACGGCGCTCTTTGGGCGCGAAATTCCGCAGGTCGTTCCAGACCTTCAACAAAATATGCTGATCATTCGCACTACCCAGCCGTTTCATGCGTTGGCGGAGCAGGTGATTCAAGATCTTGACGCTCGCCGGCCACAGGTGCTCATCGAAGTGGCGATCGTAGAGATCACCGATGACGATGGTATCAGCATTGGAGCAGATTTGATGACGCTGGCCCGTCGAGGTACAAACAATCGACTGTTTGGAATGACCAATTTCGGTGTGGGAGCCCCGACGTTCGATGCGGTGACGAATCTGCCGGCTAGCCGGGTGCTGGCGGCCACCGCTGGGGGCCTGGGAGGCTTTACTTCGAGAGATCAGATCCCTGTTCTGTTACGCGCGATTCAATCCAAGGCAAACCTCAATGTCCTTTCGACACCGCTGTTGCTGGTTAATGACAACCAGCAGGCCTATTTTCAAAGTCAGGAAGAGCAGTCGACCGTTCGATCCGATCAGGGCGAGACGACGACATCGACCAGTTTCTCCGGTTTCGAAGGGGCTGGAATAACGTTGACGATTACTCCGTTGATCTCGGAAGCCGATTACATTACATTAACAATTTCTCAAGATATTGCAGCTTTCGTGGGCGATCCACCAGATGGCGGTATTCCCGCGGGGCGAAACTCAACGACTCTTCAGACGGTCGTTACAGTCCCAAACAACGAAACGATCGTGATCGGTGGTCTGGCGACGACCTCGAACTCGGAGACCGTCAGTCAAATCCCGATTTTGGGCGAGATCCCCATACTGGGTTGGCTGTTCAGCGATCGGACGAGCACCACAAGCCTGACCAGGATCTATGTGTTCATCCGCCCCCTGATTCTCGACGAGGAAGACTTTTCGGACGTCAAGGGTGTATCCAAAGAGATCAGCGATCGATCCGGACTCAAGATCGGGCAAACGCAGCCTTGGAGCGAACAGCTCAAATTCGAAGCGATCGATCTTAGCAAGCAGCAAAATCAGGAGTGAGATGACGGAACTTTCGGTTCGAGAACGCATTCTTCATCGGCTCCTCACCGATGAAGTGGTCACCCAGGAGCAGCTCGACCAGTGCATCCGGGAAGAGGCTGAGTCGAGTTTGACCTTCGACCGTCTGCTGATGGAAAAAGGATTTGCCTCCGAAGAGAAGCTGCTGCGCATTATTGCGGAGGAGACCCACACCCCGTACATGAGCCAGGTTCCTTCGGTGGAGACGCCGGTGGAATTTACTTCCGCGATCCCGGTAGAGCTGGCACGCGCTTACTCACTGGTCGCCTTGCAGCGCGACAACGGCTCGATGCGCGTAGCCACCTCTCGACCACTCGACGTTCACCTCCTCGATGAAATCGCGACGCTGATGCGCACACCGGTGGAGCCCGTGGCCATGCCCTCCCGGATGGTTGCCAACATCATCAACCTGGCCTACGAGCAGAACTACGTCCAGATGGAAGACGTTGCGGGTCACCTGGAGCAGGAAGACATCGAGGGGATTACCAAGGATTTCGAGGAGACCGAAGATCTTCTCGACATGGCCAACAAGGCTCCAATTATCAAACTGGTCAACTCCTTGCTGTTTCAGGCGCTCAAGATGCGAGCGTCCGACATTCACATCCAGCCCTATGAAGATCGTGTCCAGGTCCGATTTCGGATCGACGGAATGCTCTACGACACGTTGACCATTACCAAGAAGATTCAAGACGCCGTGATCTCTCGCGTCAAGATCATGGGACGGATGGATATCGCCGAGCGGCGCCTGCCTCAGGACGGCGGCACCAGCATTCGCATCGGTGGCAAAGAAGTCGACCTGCGAATCTCCTCCGTGCCGACGACCCACGGCGAGCGCATCGTGTTCCGACTCCAGGACAAGTCCAGCGGGATCTACGTGCTGGACAAAATTGGGTTGGGAGAAGGCCACGGGAATATCGTCAGCGACTTGATCCAGTACTCTCATGGTATCATTCTCGTGACCGGGCCCACCGGCAGTGGAAAAACAACGACCTTGTACGCGGTGCTCTCCAAAATCAATTCCAGCGACAAAAACATCATCACCATCGAGGAGCCGATCGAGTACCTGCTGCCCGGAATCAGCCAGATCCAGGTTTCCAATAAAAAGGGTCTTACCTTTGCCGCGGGTCTCCGGTCCATCGTCCGGCAGGACCCCGATGTGATCATGGTCGGCGAAATTCGCGATCTGGAAACCGCGCGAATCGCCATCCAGTCGTCCTTAACCGGGCACTTGGTCTTTTCTACACTGCATACCAACGACTCCGCGGGGGCCATCACGCGGTTGCTCGATATCGGCGTGGAGCCGTACTTGGTCGCTTCCTCAGTTATAGCCGTGGTTGCCCAGCGACTGGTTCGCGTGATCTGCCAGACCTGTAAAGAACCGTTGGACCCGGAGCCGGGCTTGCTGGAGCAGCTGGATCTGTCTGTTGCGGATCTACTGGAAGGCAAAGTGTGGAAAGGGACCGGCTGCGATGATTGCCTGCACACCGGATATCGGGGCCGGACAGGGATCTACGAGATGTTGGTTATCGATGATGAGGTAAAGCACCAGATCACCGAGCGGGCCTCCGCCACGCAGATCAAAAAGTTGGCGGTGTCCAAGAACCTTGTGACCCTGCGAAGGGATGGAGCCAATAAGGTGGCCCAGGGAATCACCACGCTGGATGAGGTGTTCCGGGTTACACAGCGAGAGGGATTCTAGAAGGCACAACGATGCCTGTTTTCAAGTACATAGCCCTGACCGACCAAGGCGTCAACCAAGCCGGCGTACAAGAAGGCGACAACGCCCGCGATGTCAGGGCGCAGTTGCGTGGCGAAAACCTGTATGTCACCACGCTGGAGCAGATTACCGACCTGGACGAATCTCAGACCAAGAAGCATTGGCTGAAGGTTCAACTGCCTTCCCGGTCTCGGGTTCGTGATGTGAGCCTGTTTACCAACCAATTCTCCACACTCATCACGTCCGGTGTTCCTTTGGTGGAGTGCCTGGCTGTGCTGATCGAACAAGCCGAGAAGAATAAACTCAAGACCGTTTTAATGGACGTACAGGAAAAAATAAAGCAAGGCTCTACCCTCACATCCGCCATGAGCCACCACCCGTTGTATTTCGATAATCTGTACATCTCCATGATCGAGGCGGGCGAAGCATCCGGCGAGCTGGACCAGATCCTGATGCGGATCGGTGAGTATATGGATCGGCGCAGCGGAACTCAGGAGAAAGTGCTCACCGCCATGACCTATCCGGCCATCATGACGACGGTGGGCGTTGGTGTCGTCATGTTTCTGATGGCTTTTGTAGTGCCACAGATCACGAAAATTATCACGGGGCAGGGAAAGCTTCTGCCGCTCCCGACGCAGATACTCATTTCCGTCAGCGATGTGTTCCGGAACTTTTGGTGGGCGTTTGTACTCCTGGCCGTCGCGACCCTCGTGGGCATCCGCCTGTACCGCGCAACTGAGCGCGGCCGGTACGTGACAGATCGCTTTATGCTGCGCATGCCATTGCTGGGCTCTCTATTTCGAAAGCAATCGGTCTCACGCTTTGCGATTACATTTTCAACGTTGCTCAAGAGCGGAATCCCGGTGTTGGAGTGCCTGAAGATCCTGGAAGATGTGGTCAATAACAGTGTGCTGTGCGAAGCGCTCGTCCAGGTTCGTGAGAAGATCACGACTGGAACCGACATCGCGACGCCGCTTCGCGATTCGGGCGTCTTCCCGCCTTTGGTCGGCTATATGGTTGCCGTGGGCGAGGAGAGCGGCCAGTTAGAAACGATCCTAGATCGGATCGCCATGGCATACGAGCAGGAAATTGACGCCGCGACCGAGCGGCTTACACGGTTGATTGAGCCGATCTTGATCTTGGCGATGGCAGCGGTGGTGGGCTTTATTGTTCTGTCCATTCTTCTGCCGATCATGTCGATCAGTGAAATGTAGCTGGAGATTCAACAAGAAAGGCTGCACGATAGATCAAGCCGGTTTGGAGCAACTAGATAGGAGGAACGATGGAAGGCAGAAGAAAGAGCAAGCATATTGAGGCCTTTACTCTCATTGAGCTCATGGCAGTGATTGTGATCATCGGCCTGTTGACCACCGTCGCAGTGCTCAACTATCCGCGGTTTGTCAATCGAGGCCGTATGGCAGCTCGTGATACGACAATGCAGATGATCCGAACGGCCATCACACAATATACCGAGGAAAACAAAAGCAAGCCCCCCGAGTCCTTGGAAGAATTGGTTCGTGGCAGTGACCCTTTCATACAAGAGAAGACCTATGACGAGTTGATGGAAGATCCCTGGGGGAACCAATATCATTATCAGGTCACTGGAAAGAAGTGGTCTCTGACATGCTATGGCCAGGATGGGGCGCCCGGGGGCGAGGGGTTTGACGAGGATGTCACCATACCGAGAAAGACGGATGATTCATTCTAACAAGACGGCCGGCTTTACGCTTATCGAGATCGTGGCGGTGGTCCTGATCATCGGGATTATGTTCAGCGCCGTGTTGGTTTCCTTCGATCGAATCACACCCAAGTATCGGCTCCGTAGCGAGGCTCGGGAACTGAGCAATTTCGTGGAGTTCACGCGTGTCTTGGCCGCCCAGGAAGGGCGCAGCTACATGATCCATTATGATTTGGACAACTCCCAGTATTGGCGCGAGCCTAACGTGATTCCACCTTTGGAGGATGAGGAGAAGGAGCCGGAGAAGAGGACGCTGCCGAAATCGATCGTGATTCAGGACATCGATCTGGGCGGTGACAATGTGTGGGATGCACATCACCCGTCGCCGCTCGTGGTCTCGCCCCAGGGAGCACTTCCGGTGCACGCCATTCACATGAAACTCACAGGAGACGTGCCACGCGCCTGGACGATCGCATTCACCGGGCCGGCAGGTGCGCCGGTTCTGGAATATGGATACAAAACGCTTAGAGATCTGGTACAGGATGATCCACCCGATTCGGAAGACAGTTATCAGCACTACATCCAGAAGAATCAATAGCCGGTCCGCCGGTTTCACGCTGTTGGAGGTCATGGCGGCCTTGGCGATTCTGGCGCTGGCCGCGGTGCCGATTTTGGTTTCGCGCGAGCAAAATGTGGATCGGATCCGCCGAAGCGTAATCCAACGGGAGGTCAGCCTCCTGGCCCGCCAGAAACTTTCGGAAATCCTTTCAAAGCAGGAGGAACTGGATTCCGGCGATTTTTCGGACGCCGGCCACGAAGAGGTCCAATGGACTCTGCAAATTACCGACGAAAAGGAAATCCTTCCACCTGAGGACCCCAATGGAACGCCGCTCGGGTCATTGACAGAGATCAAGCTGGAGGTTACCTATTTCTTGGGGAGTCGCCAGCAAAGTTTTGAGCTCACAACCTATCGCCTCATTGAACCGGAAGTAGAAGAGGTTCCCGAAGATGCCGACTCGTAATCAATCGCGACCCGGTCCGAAACAAAAACAGACGGCGGGCTTCACGCTGTTGGAGGTCATGCTGGCGGTAACCATCTCCGCCATTGTATTTATGATCGCCTTCACTGTAATCGGCGCGCTGGTCCACACGACGCTCCGGATGGAAACCTATGCACAGCCCAGCCGCTCGGCTCAGCAGGTTCTCGCTCGGCTCGTAACAGACTTCGAGTCTTGCTATATCCCCCATAGCAATAAACTGGCGTTCTACGCGACTCTTGATGACCGACGGGTTCGTTTTCTTTCAACCGCGGACTCTCAAATCATGCCCGATGGCCGGCAAGGCGATATGATCGAAGTCGCGTATACGGCTCAACGCTCGGGCGACAAATGGTCCTTGTACCGGCGGGAGACACCCTACATCGACAATCGCCCGATGGAAGGGGGGGAGTTTGTTCTGCTCGCCATGGAGCTCGAATCGTTTGAATTGGAATTCTTCGATGGCGAACAATGGCGCCAGCAATGGGACAATCTCGGAACCGAGGCGTTCGACAAAAAAGATGTCGGTCTTCCGAAGGCGATCAAAATTATGTTGCGGGTCGACGAGAATCATGAGTACACCACGCAAGTCATCCCATTACGAATGTCTTTTGATATCCAATGACGTGTGCGAACAAAGTCAGATTGTTATGGGCTTTCTGCCTTCTGCTGGGGGCCTTGACCGGTTGTGTTTTGGATAGAGACGCACGGCAGAGCGAGCGAAGGGCCAAGGCTGAGCGAGATTTGGCGATTCTAGAAAAATCCCAACTCCAGATTCCAATCGTCCAACAACGGATCGATCGGCTGCAAGGCGTCGCACGGTCGGTTGTAAAGCTGACACGCGGAAACGCATACGTGGTGGCATGGCTCACGGCCGTATCCAAAAATGAGACGGCAATTCAGAAATCTATTCGAGAAATCGTCGTGGCACAGACGGGTTTGGACAGGAGCCGGATTCAAGTGAATCTGAAACGGTCCGAAGCCTTGGAAACCTTGCCCGGCGAGTCGTAGCTCGGCCCCCCCCGGGAAATTACGAACTGTTTTTCGGATTCTTGACGACCTGGTTGCCGTTCGCGTCTTGCAATGTAATCGAATTGGCATCGATCGCCAGAACCGTGACCCGTGTCTTGGCCAGAGCTGGCCTTATCTTCGGTGGAGCGACAACCGGCAGTTCGATTTTGTCGTGCCCAATCCATACAAGAACTTGCTTCTTTTGATATTTGCTCTTGTTGTTCTGGCGCGCGCGGAACTGATCGGGATTTCGGGGAATGGACACGTAGGCTTCCCATTCCCCTTTTGGGTTGCGGGTTACCTGGATCAATTCAATCAGCTCCCAGTTGGCCGGGGCCGGGGGCTTTTCTTCCACCTTGGCGTCGAAAAGGGCTCCGCGGGTTTTGTACACGCGGGCCATGTCCATGCTGGAGGGCACTTTGTCGAGCTCCTCTGGTTCCTGTTTTGCAACGCCGCTTGGCGGTACATAGTCTCGAGGTTTTACTGGTGGCTCGGGCGGCCGATAGATCAAAAAACCCATGGCTCCCACAATGGCAGCGGCGAGGAGTGAGTTGGCAATTATGAACAGAACATTGAGTTTTCGGGCGTTCATCCTACTGATCCTCCGGGTAAAGCTTCTGGTAGAATTCAGGAAAATCTGACTGGGTGCGCTCCACATCCTCTTGGCGGAAAAAGTGCTTCTCGGGGTCGGCCTGAATCGACAAAATCCTCGTGGTGGCCCCGGCTCGAAGTACGAGCGCTTGAACGCTCACAATTGTCACTCTACCGCTTGTAGTTTCAACAGCACCCTTACTGGTGATGGTAAAGTAATCGCTTTTGACGGTCAATCGTCCTGAAATTTCGCTATCCAGCGTGAATTGACCGTTCGGCGGCAAGCGCGTCTTCATCAACTCCTCCAAGCGCTCACGCAGATCGGCAATGGATGTGAACGGCGCTCCATTATCCGTTCCGGGGCCTCTCTCCTGGATGATTTGCTGGGCTCGATCTCGTGTTATGTGCGGCGAGATCGACATTAAAACCTCTTCTGGGGCCGTGTTGACGTTGATCCTTACGGTGTTGCTGCTGGGATAGAGGGCGATATAGGCTCGCAACCCGGGAAACAGAGTGACCTCTTCGCCAAGCCCATCCTCTTCGCTCTCCGAGGGGCCTTCGCCGAAAAAGAAGTGACCGCTAAATCCGTCGATGAACATCAATTCGTCCTTGGTCTTCAATGGTGTCTTTCGGGTCCTATAAACGTACGCGTCGAGCTGGCTCATAAGCTCCTCGGGCACCCGGTCCTCGAAGCGCTCTGCTGTGGCATGAAGCAAGTCAAGGAACTGGTTCTTCGTGCTGCGATACTGGGCGGATTGATTGCCGTTCACCAAGTCGAAAATATTCAGACGGCGATGCTCGTCTTCAATATGGAGTGCGACGGTCGCATTGCCGAGCGCAAACTGGTAATCTTTGGCCCACGCATCTCCAAGCCAGTCATAGGGCGGTTCGTCTTCATTCTCCGCCTCGGCCCGAGCATCGCTCTCCAGGTAGAGCATGGCGATGAAGATACCGGACTTCGCCGCTTCCATCGCCTGAAGCTCATTGACGAAAACTTTGGCGCTGTCGCTCTCATAGGAAGCTAGGCTGGCCAGTTCCAGGATCAGGACCATCAATGCTGTCACGAGAAACATGACGAAGATCAGGATGGCTCCGGTTTGAAAGCGCTCGAGCTTCATTGGATCAGCAGGCCCTGAAAGGGAAGGCTGAAGATATTTACTTTGTCGTCGCATCGGATTTTTTCTCTTCAGGCCCGCGCAACGTCACTTCCGCTGTCCAATCCGCCGGGCCCGGAATTTTTGCATATGGACCACTGGCTCGCGAGGCTTCGAACCTGGTAATAAACGAAAGCGTGCGCAAGCTCTCCAACTGCTGCAAGAGCTGGACCATCGGCTTGCCCTTGCTCTTGAATTTCGCCTCCGCTTGCCGTATCGGCCCGATCGAAGCGGTGATTTTGGGCGAACCGTTTGACCCCTGCCAGATAATACCGTTGTTTTTTCCACATGCACGCATGTGTTCATCGAGGGGCTTCGGATCGTTAGGATTCCAGAAGCCGCCTTGGTGGTTGGCTCCCGCGATAAGTGCCGGATACTTGGGAATAACAACTCCTCTGGCATATTCGATGTCCGACATCAACTCGGCATTCTTGTCCATCAGGGCCTTCAGGTGGAAGAGCGAGAGGACCAGCCAAATGCTTGCACCCAGAGCCAGCGTACCGACAATGCATGTAAACACGGTAAACGCGTCGATCGATTTTCTATCCTTTGCCATGGCCAATTTACTCTTCCCCTTCCTGTGTGGAGGTGGTTAGGCTGATTTCAAAGTTTGCGGTCATTCCCTTTTCTGCCAAGGTCAATCTCGTTCTCTTCTGTTCGATGATCTTCAGTCCGGTATGCTTTGCCAGAAGGTCTTTGAACTTTTCCCATGGGACGTCGTTGAAAGGCATGTTAAAGCTGCCTTTCAGATAGACATCCATCGTCCGGCGCTCTGGGTTCCAGATGTGCTTCAAGTGTTTTGCGAAAAGCCGGTCCTCCGCCAACTCCGCCACGGCGTCGTTCACATTCAGCACCATTTGGGAGCAGCTTACCGGTGGGATTAGTTTGTCTGCGTCCTTCATACCCGACAGCTCGGCGTAGCGGCTCTCCAGGGAGGCCGCGATCTTATTGCGGAATGGATCGTATTCCTCGTCCTTCAGGATTGTAGAGCTCCAAATTTTCTCGCCCAGATCAAACGTGTGTGCATAGGTCTTCTCTATATTCTTCGTCCAGCTTTGGACGTATTGGCCAGCGACAAAGAATAAAATCAGCGCCAAGCTCACCAGCCCGGCGATGCTACGCTTGATCACTTCGTAGCCGGTCTTGTACACGTAATCGCCCTTTCGGAAATCGAATTTGAGCAGATCCCGGCCCAGGCCTTTGTAACCTCCGCCCAGGGCGACCGTGCATTCGGGAGCATCCGTCCCGTTGCCGGCGAGCCGTCCGACAAAGTCTATCTTTCCAACAGGGAATCCCAAATCTTCTCCAAGCCGCTCGGGGAACCCGTCCATTCCTCCGATCCTGCCTGTTGCGAAAAGCCGGCTGTCGGCAACGGAAAAGTTCCCTGCGGCAAGGGTTCGGCGGATTTCCCGGCTGATGGCGGAAAGGTAAGCCTGCGGGTCCGCTTCCGAGTCGAAGACGGGCGAGATGCCGACACATCGGCCCAACCGTAAGTCGCCGTCGTCCAGCACGACGATGCGCAGACTTTCTTCATGGAGATCGGCGACCGCGATGCATCCCTTGAGATCGCCCAGTTCCGAATGGCGCACTGCGTTGTACAGCGCGGCAATATCGAGGTCGATTGCAACCGGGTCGATCTTGCAAGCCCTAAGAATTTCCAGGTAGCCCTCGATCTCTTCGCGCGGGGCCGCGACGACGAGCATCTCCGAGCGGCGGTTCGTTTCTCGGATTTTCGCGAAGGAAAGGACGACTTTTGTCAAGTCGCACGATTGCAACTGATTTTCCACTTCGTAGGGGAGTGTCTTGGCGATCTGATCCGGCTTGATGAACGGCAGCCAGAACTGTCGCAGAAGGCACTTGCGTGAGGAGAGCGTCACAACGACGTTGGAACGATCCAGCTTGTTTTCGCTGAAAATGTCTTCGACGGCTTCTTGAATCAAGGCTTTCCGTTCGGCGGTTCCACCGCGCTTGATCAAGGCGCTGTAATGACCTTTAACGCGAATCTTACGGCCGCTTCCTTCCAGTGCGACGGCATAGACGGCATGTTCGGATATATCCAGGGCAATCGATTCAGGCATGATTTCTCATTTCGCTGTTTTTCTCCTGTGGATCCGGGGGACGAACTTGTTAATGGAACTTCCGTTGTTCGGACTCGCCCATGTCTCGCTCCTCGACGGGCGGCTTCAGGGTAAGGACCCACGCCTTCCAGATTGTTTCGAACTTATCATAACTGATCTTCATCGATTTTTTGAAAGCGGCATGCCCCAATTCACCCTTGCGCATCCGCATGACGTAGTTGCGCAGCAGTTTCCTCGAGTGATCGCTGTCATGGACCATATAGTAAACGATACTCCAGGCCTCTGCGTAGTAGAGGTAGGTGAACTTCTCGTAGTTGTCGGTATGGAATAAGTCCCGCAGGGGAGCATATTCGTCATTTCGAATCATTTGTTGCAAATAGCGAAGGTGATTGGGCGGGATTCGGCCTGTCGTGATTTTGTCCTCCTCCACTTTGCTGTTCTCAAAATACACGGCCAAGCCTTCGACAAACCATTTCGGAATGGTGTTAAAGACTCTGGGAAAGACCATGTGGGTGAACTGGTGGGTGGCTTCATGGTAGAGGACTGGATAGATATCGTTCTGAAACTCGTAAAAAGTAATGATTTTCCTGGCGGAGGGCGAATAGTAGCCTCTCATATCGACCATGCCCTTCGCGTGCTTGTCCGCATAGGATTGGAATTGTTTCTGTGTCTTAAAAACGTATATGACCAGACGAGATTTTCGTTTGTCTCGATAGTCGAACACAGATTGGTACTTCTCGTAAATCTTGTCCATTCGATCCGCGCATTCCACGAGAAACTCGATGCCGGCATCCGTTTGAATTTCGTAATACTTGCTCTTTAACCGAAGGGCATCCTTCCAGGGCTCCTCCCGCTTTGGCTTGACCACCCCCTTTGTACTGTACCACTTTCCGTGGATCTTGATATTTCCCAGGGAGGTATGATGCGCGTCCTTGATCTGCTCCATCTCTGCGACAACGGCTTGGGCTCCCGCGGCACCGGGGTAGGCGTCCAGGATCTTTTTATACTGGGCGTCTTCCTTCCAGCGTTCGACGAGCTCGACATATTGCGTCGCTTTGGCCAGGGCCTTTTTCTCCTGGGCTTTAAAGGCTTTATCCAGATTTCCGTGAACTTGTTTGGATATTTGTTCCAAACGCTTGTCGAAGATTTCCTGGATGTCTGAAACTACCGATTCGACACGCGTCCCATCGGGGTAGGCCTCCCGCAGCAAATCGGCGTAATCTTTCCGCTCTTTGTAAGGCATGACGTTGAGAGTGTGTTTGTAGGCGTTTTCCCAGTTCCCGGCCTGCCGCGCCGCGAGCGCCTGATTCAGGAGTATTCGGATTTTTTCCGCATCGGCGGCAAACCGGCGCCGCTCAGTCTTGTGTTGCGCGGCCTCTACCCGCTTGTTCATACGACCGATTTCTTCGGTCAGCATGCGGTTCTTGTCGTACTCCAAGGCCCGCTCCAAGGCAGCGTTGGCAAGGTCGACTTCACCAGTTTCAGCGGCCAGAGACGCCAGAGCCAATTGGGCGGTCCCATCCTTTCTGGGCGCCGTGATCTGGCCCAGCTCATAGTAATCGTTCCAGGCGATCGATGGCCAACGTTTGAGTTCTTCGCCCTCGGTGCCCCCGATCCGCATGTGCGTGGCGATCCCGTCCTCATCGGCCTTGTCCAATGTCATAGGAGTCGTGGAGCCCACGAAGGTATGGACCATTTTTGGTTTTCGGCTGTTGATGTGTTCCTGAATACTGCGTTTGATATTGAGCATATAGCCGACGTCCCGCGCCCGGTGGGTCAGTTCGACCTTCAAATTTGTATCCGTCGCGGGCTCTTCGATCGCCTCTAGCGTTTGAAGCGCCGCGGCGAATTGCTTTTGTTGAATAAGTTGCTCGATTTTCTCAAGCTGTGGGGCAAACTGTTTTTGAAACTGCTCGGTTTTGAAGGCGCGCGCTTGTTCGGGCGTACTCCATTGCCCGTTGATCCAGATCAGCCCGCGACTCTTTTGCAACGCATCATCCAGCTCGCGGACGTAGGCAACCCAATCGCCGTCAAACCCAATCTCGCTTTGCGCCCAGGCCTTGGCCAGGCGATCGGCGGGCGATGCATCCGGAGCCATGAGGGTCTTCAGCGCCGCTTGTGCGCTTTCCAGGTCACCCTGTTGGCGATGCTGCTCGATCTGCTGTATCCGGTCGGCAAGTTGCTGT
>JAJDCN010000303.1 GCA_029260815.1 Planctomycetota bacterium | reverse complement strand
GCGTTTCCTGCCGTGACGCTGCCCTCTTTGGAGAAGGCCGGCTTGAGCGTGGCCAAGCGCTCCACGCCGGTGTCTTCACGAGGCCCTTCGTCGGTGGTAAACGAGAACGGATCGCCTTTGCGGGGCTTGATTTCGATCGGGATGATCTCCGCATCGAATCGGCCTTCTCGCTGGGCTTCGATCGCTTTGCGATGGCTGTTGTAGGCCAGCTCGTCCTGGTCGCGGCGGCTCACGCCGTACTTCTCGCATACCAGCTCGGCGGTGTTGCCCATGTGGAAATCGTTGTACACGTCCCACAGCCCGTCGACGATCATCCCGTCGAGCAGCTTGGCATGTCCCAACCGAGAGCCGGTGCGTGCGTCGGGCATCAGATAGGGCGCGCGGGTCATCGACTCCATGCCGCCGGCTACCACACAGTGCGCGTCGCCCGCACGAATTGCCTGGGCGGCCAGCATAACCGCCTTGAGCCCGGAGCCGCAGACCTTGTTGACCGTGAAGGCTCCCACTGTGTTGGGGATTCCACCGTAGATGGCCGCCTGGCGAGCGGGATTTTGTCCCAAGCCCGCGCTCAGCACGTTACCCATGATCACTTCGTCCACGTGTTCGGCCGAGACTCCGGCTCGGGCTACCGCCTCGGCGACCGCTTTGGCCCCCAGCTGGGGCGCGGAGAACGGGGCGAGGGTGCCAAAGAACTTTCCGATGGCCGTTCGTGTTGCGCTGACGATGAAAACGTCGCTCATTTGAGTACCCTACCAGATTCTATGCCGTGATGGGATCGTCGGAGGAACCGCCGCATCGGTCCCCCTGGCGGAGCAAAACACCTTGTGCAAAAGGCGATTATACAAGGAAATCCGCAGCTCACGCAAGCCAAAAAAGCCTGCCCTGCACTGGTTTCTTCTATTTACATGGGAAGCGGCGATGTCTTGACGAACCTGTGGAAAACCAGTTGTCAAATCCGGGTAAATGTGCGTTAATTCGCGGTTTCCGGCAAGCTCGTCAGCAGGGTCCAGGAACACGTGGAGGATAAATTGTACGACGTCGAGAAGGTTCGCTCTGATTTTACCGCATTGCAGCATGGGACTTACCTCAATACCGGCTCCATCGGAGCCCCGGCCGACCGGGTAAGGCGTACCTATCTCGATGCTTATCAAGAGTTTGCACTGCATTCGCAGGACCACTTCCATACTTCGTTCGAGGGCCACACCGAGCGGATTGCCCAGCTTGCCGGCTTTTTTGGCGCTGATCCTCACGAAGTAACCGCCTGTACAAACGCCTCGGTGGCCATCAACATCGGGGTGATGGGCAGGGACTGGCAGCCGGGCGATCACGTGGTGATGTCCAACGAAGAACACCCTTCCGGCTATGTACCCTGGTACAGCCTGCGTGATCGGGTTGGTATCGAGATCACAGAGGTCCCGCTGACGAACGACGCCGACGATATTGTGGCCGCGATCGAAGCGGCCATGACGCCCAAGACCCGTATGGTCTTCCTCTCCCACGTCTCCTGCCGGACGGGTCTGCGCATTCCGGTTCGGCCTCTAGCAGACATGATCCATCAAAAGGGCGCGTTGTTCTATCTGGACGGTGCCCAATCTGCGGGCCAATTCGCGATCGATCTGCACGCCTACGATTGCGATTTCTACTCCACCTCATGCCACAAGTGGCTTCATGCGCCGATTTCTTCAGGTCTGTTCTACGTCAAGGACGCCGTGCTGGATCGCTTGAAAGACTCCTGGTGTGGGCCGAGCAGCCAGTTTGATTTCTTCGCCTTCTTGGACGGCTCCAAGACCTTTGCCCAGGCCTTCAACCACCATGCGGGGCGCTTCGAGATCGGTTCGGTGGATTGCGCCAAGTCGGTGGGGGTCAAGGCCGCGGTCGATTACGTCAACGAACTGGGGCTGGAGAACATCGCCGCACACGTCAAGTCCCTGGCCGATCCGCTCAAGGCGGAGTTACAGTCGATCCCCGGCGTAACGCTGCTAACCCCGACCGATGAGGCCCTGCACAGCAACGGGATCGTGGCCTTCACGATGGACGGGATCGGTGCGATGAGTTTCCGCATGCGGTTGCACGAGGACAACAAGATCTTCCTACGGACGATCGACGAGCTCAACGCCACCCGCGCCTCTATCGCCCTGTTTACCAACCAAGCCGATCTGGATCTGTTGCTGGAACACGTCCGCGATACGCTCAAGGGCTAAATCCTTTCCCAATCCCAAGCGGTTTTATGGGAATAGGCCGTACGGCATAACCGCCGGGCGAGCTGTCTTCAGATCCAACGTTATCTATAGGAGGATCTGCCTCAACCAAAGTTCGGCGAATTGAAGTTTTTTGCAACTCATGTCAGCCCTGTGCGTCTAATCATATAATAGGGTGATGTTCAGGCAATCTGGACAAGCCTGGCTATATTCTGGAAGGGAAGGCGATGGATATGGATAGGTCATTCATAGCGGTGTGTGTCCTTTGCGCAGCAGTAGGCTCCTTCGCGGCATGCGAAGGGCTGTCTCAGCAGAAATCCAGTTACAAACCAGTGCCTCGGGCGGTTGACGAGGGGCCTCTCTCCGGCGACCTGAAGGAGGATCAATCGGTCGCCGCAGACGCCCAAAGGACCTATGTCCGCGGGCCGGAGAGCGCAGGGCTGAAGTGTCGCGTGACGGCGCCCGTGAGCGTGGAACACAACATGCCGTTAAAAATCCGCTTCGAAGTGGACGGGTTTTGGATGCGTCCAGGCGCAGAGATTACACGCTTTAATGCATTCGCCCTTCCCCATCACCTTGAATTGATGCTTACAAATACCACGACCGGCCAGTCCAACCAGCTTACAATCGAGGATCAGGGCATGCCAATGCGTGATTCCGGGGGACAGGCGATAGCCATCGAGAGAACCTTTTTTGGAAAGTGGGACGCCACGTTCCATTTGGTCAAGTTGCGCGACAAGCTCCAGCCGGGCATCTACGCATGTACAGTTTCTTATAAATATCCGGGCCGTTATGGGAGCTTGAGCGAGCCCGACATCTGGAGAGGAACTCTCGTCTCGTCTCCGTTTTCGTTGGAAATCGTCCCTGAGACGCCGAAAACAAGAATGTTTATGGTTCCGAGGAAGTTGGTCCTAGAAAAGGACCTGAAGGTGCGGTTCAAGGATCGACATGCTGAAAAATTAGAGCTTCATGTCCGCAACGGGTTCTGGGTTGGTGCGTACTATTTTGCGAACGGCAGTTGGTTTAGCCTAAGTGGCCCGCCGACGCCCGATGATGTAAACTATATCAGTTGGTGGAAGGATTATAACGGTGGGGATAAGAAGGTCTCCTATAAGATTGAGATCTTCGAGACTGCCGACATGCCTGTCCACTTTTGGCACCCCAGCCCAAACTCCGGCGACTACAGGGTGCTGTGGTCCAAGACCTACGACATGGAGTTTTAAGAAGCGGAAATCCTAAAATTAATCAAAGAAGACGATTGATCGCTATCCGCCGTGGAGCTTCTTGAGGCCTTCGAAGCCCATGCCGTAGATGCCTTCAACGATGGCTTTAGCTTCCGCTTCGGGTGCGCCGTCCGGCTCGAAGGTGGAGGACCATTGCAGCTCGCATCGGGACGGCGCCAGCTCGCGCACAGTCATGGTGGCCACGTAGTCTGCCAACGGTAGCGGCGACTTGACGATGGAGTAGGTCAGGGTGCGGGCGTCGTCGTCAAAGATATCCAACCGCTCTACAAGTTCTGCACCGTCCTGCAAGGTGATCGTCCGGATGGCGCCCACGCCCTGGCCTTCGACCACAATGCCGGAAATCGCGGCGACGTACCGCCCGTTGCCACCATAGTCTCGCACGATCTGCCAGATCGTATCCGCAGAAGCCTCGATTGCTGTCTTCATGTTTACTTGTGCCATCGTGCCCTTCATTTTCTTGTTCCGGATTGTTTCAGATGATTGCATCAGCCGCTAGGCGTCGGAAGTGTTCTCCGACGTGGTGTCGCCGGCGTCGGCTTTCTTGACGTCGGACTCCTCGGGCGACTTGATTTCCTTGAACTCCTCGCGCAGGTCTAATACACCCGTTTTGAGGTTGCGCGTGCCGCGGCCGAGGTTGCGGCCGAACATGGGCAGCTTCTTGCCGAACAGCACCAGGGCCAGAACAACGATGATCAAGATCTCCGCCCAGTTGGGCATGCCCGGGAGCAATGCGAGGCAGCGCGGTTCCAGATTCATGAGTCGCTCCTTAACAAGGTTACTTTTGTATCGCTCGTAATGATGGCGCCGAAATCTTTCGGATCGCGGACTCCATCAGCGTAGCCTGCCAGCGCAACAAGGGGCCGGCGGCCATGATCTGTTCCAGCGTTTTCGGCTGGGTGCGCACGATGGCGGTTAGCTTCGCGCGGGACGCGATCAGCGATGGATCGATGCCCAATGTTTGAGCCACCCGCGCACAGGCCTCGCGCAAAGCGTCCACTTCGTTCCGGCAATCCGGTCCACGAAACCGTAGGCCTCGCGGGCGGAAGCGGGACGGCCACTGGGCCTTGGGCACCAAGTGCGCGGTTTGGAGCGCTGCTCTGAGCGCCGCCAAGCGGTTGCCCGTGCAGTTGCGCGGCAGGCGGGGGCCTTCTTCAATGGCCGTGTCCGGATTCACCGCCGCCCAGCGGGCCAGTTGCAACATCGCCTCGTTGGTCAAGACTTTAAACGGCGGTCGGTCCGTCTTGCGCGCCTCTTCCTCTCGCCAGCTCCAGATCTCCCGCGCGAAGGCTCGCTCCTGAGGCTTCAGTAGCGAGACGTGCTTGACCCGCCACGCTTCATCCGGGTCTGGCTCCGCATCCTCGGCGGTCGCGTCCACGACCGCGACGCATGACTCCACATGCCAGCCGACTCGGCTCTTCTGCTCCAACCCATCGGCCAGCTGGTCGGCCACAGTTTCCAGATATCGCGTGTCGTTGCACGCGTAGATCAGGAGTCGCTCCGGGAGCGGACGACGGGACCAGTCGGATTTCTGGCCTTGCTTGCTCAACGTAACGCCTACGAACCGCTCCACCAGCGCCGCCTGACCAATCTGTTCATATCCAAGCAACTGGGCCGCCAACATTGTATCAAATACCGGCGCCTGCGGCCGGAACCCGAAAGATGCGCGAAGTAGGCGCAGGTCATAATCCGCTCCATGCAGGAGAATCGGCTTGTCGGCCAGCGCCGCCAGGAAGCCTGACAAATCCAGCTCTCCCAGCGGATCGATGATGTAGTTCTCTTCGCCAAAGGTGGCCTGGATCAAGCAGACCTTTTCAGCATAGCTGTGCAGGCTGTCGGCTTCGGTGTCCAGTGCGATCCGCGTGGCAGGCCGCAGCCGGTCGACCATCGCGTCCAGATCCGTCTGTGCCTGGACAAAGGTGTAGGACGGTTGCGACGGTGTATTCAATGGAGTTCAAATTTAAAAGATTCAACGCTTTTCATACTTATTTTCTACCTCTACATCGATCGGTAGTCAATCAATTTCTCCAGCCTGCTGCGTGGGGGTTGACCCTCCGGTAGGGCGTGCGTACAATCGCGGACTGAAACTTAGGATGCACCGGAGACACGAATTGAAAACGCGATGGGGATGCACAATCGTTGTACTGATGGCCACGCTGGCCGCCTGCGGCCCGAAGGAGGAGGCTCCTACCGTAGAGCAATTGGTCCAGCGATTGTTGGACGATCCCTCCGCTCTTCATGAGGAGGAGAAGAAGGCATTGGTGGCTGCCGGGTCTGCCGCAATTGATCCATTGGGACAGGTGATCGCCGCCGAGGCGAAAGATGTGGGCGCCAAGCTCAAGGCCGTCTGGGTCTTGCGCCGTCTGGCCGGCGCCGCGGACAATACACAAATCCATCGAATCCTGCGCGATGCGCTGGGCGCAGGTCACGAAGCGGTCCGGGTCGAGGCGGCAAAAGGGCTGATCGAGTGGAACGTTCACACCGCCATGGCGCAACAGATGCTCGACCTGGACCGGGGCGAGCCCCCAGTGCAACAGGCCGCCTTGCGCGTCTTGGCCGCCAAGCCGGCGCCCCATGCGCTGCCCGCGATGACCGCGCTCCTGGCGCAGGTGGAGGACGGCAGCGACGTGGAGCAAGCCGCCTATGATGCCTTGGCTGCGGCCAAGCCGGATGTCGCCATGCGGTTGGTCTACCGCAAGGGCTTGCGATCCGCTCGCTCTCCCAGCGGGTCTCCTGCAGTGCACCGATACGTTATAATGGTCGTGCGGTTGGCTTCCACCGACATGGACACCGCACGGAAGAATGTGGTTGATATTTTCGGTCTCACAGCGAACTATGATACCCAAGCGGCCGTGCTTCGAGCCATCGACGAAACGGCTTTGCCATCCCAGGCCATCGATTTGCTAACGGCGGTCTACGACCCGAAAGAGGTAGACGCTCCAATTACAGCCGCCACATACAAGGTCATGGCACGTACCAGAACGCCCGAAGCGGTTAAGATCCTCAACACGGCGCTGGCCACGGAGGAGAAGTTCCTGCTGCGCCGGTTCGCGGCCAAGCATCTCGCGCAGATCGGCGACGTGCGATCGGTGGAGTTGCTTCTACGTGCATTAGAGTTTCCGCGCGCGTTGGCAAGCCCCGAGGAGAAAAAGATTGTAGCAGAGGTTTGCGCGAAATCCCTAGAGGCTCTCCTCGGCGCTCCTGCATCCGGCGAATCGATCGAGGCCTGGAAGCAGCACTGGGCGCGGCAAGAGGCCACCTTCGTTCCCATGCTTGACCGCCCGCAGTAATTGCCACGCGCGAGAGGAGTCTGTCCGGTGAAAAAATATGTGCTACTCGGCCTTGTACTCTTTACCGTCGGGATTACGATCTGGTTCTTCTACGACATTATATTTCCTACAAAATTTACTATTTGCTCCGAAGCAGGCTCGCGCACAGAACGCATTGAATTTATCCAGCGGGTGATCCGGAAGTCCGGAGCGGTTCCGAGCGCCATCAAGGACATCCATTACTTGGAGGAACAGAAGGGCGACGGAGACTTGGGCCCTTCGGACTTCTATTTCTTTGTGCGCATTGAGATTGATCCGGCCAATGCGGAAAAGTGGCGCAAGGCTATGAAGCGTCCCCCGCTTTTCGAAGAATACGCTCAACCGCGCAATACTACGGCGTGGTGGGTATCGGGGAAGGCGTTTCACGACTTGATTCTCTACCGCACCGAGGACTTGTTCGGGCGGAACCTGGGCTGGATCGGCATGTCCGCCGATGGCTCGACGATCTACGTCTATACCTTTACCGCGTAACAGAAGATCTAGTTTCGATGGATCACACCGCGTCGACCTTGCTTTCGCTTGGGGACTCACGGCGCGTGTCCGGGACGAGGCGGCTGTCTTTATTGAGCTTGAACGGGACGTGTCTCCAGTCCAGGTTTGTCGGAAGCTCGGTGACCACGGCGATCTGCGACCAGGGGATCCAGCGGGTCTGGGTCTCGCCTGACCGAATCCCACGGGTCGAGCTCGTGTGGACCTTGCCGAAGTGATAGGTTTGTCCGTGGATCACCAGATAGCTGGCGTTCTGCGCCTTTACCTCGCCAACTCAGACGTGGTTCATGGCACCTTCGTATTCCTTGATCCAGCGGATCTTGACAATCTTGCCGTTCGGGTTGTGTCCAAAATCCATTCTACTTTCCCTTTCGTTTAGTTCCCTCTCTTTCTTTCTCTATCAGCAGTCTATCCCGGTTGTGTTAAGAGGCGATGAACTTAGGATTAATTTTTCGTGAGCCGTGCTTACGGCTGTGGATAGGCGAACAGGGAGCGGTTGGCTTCGAAGGCGTCGATGGCCGTGGTGCCGTCTATGACGAGTGCGGCGAGGATTCGACCGGTGAGCGGGGCGAATTTGAAACTGTGACCGGAGAAGCCGGCACCCACGGCGATGCGCGGATTGGCCGGGTGCAGGTCGAGGATAAAGTCCTCCGTCGAGGTGTTGGTGTACAAGCAGTGTTCGGAGCCGACCGCCTCTTCGATCGGGTCGGTGAAATGAGTCTCGACGAATTCCCGCAGGTGCTGACAGGCTGCGGGGTCCACCGCGTCGAGCTCCAGGTCCGGATCGTCTTCGATACCACTGGTGACGTGTCGGGCGATTTTGATGCCTTCGCGGCCAAACTGGGGCAGGCCGTAGTAAAAATTGTTCAGCCCGTCACCCATGTAAGCCCAGACGGGAAAGTGGCCGGCCTGAAAATCCACCGGCTCGCCTTTCAGCCGGAAGTATGCCACCGTCTGGCGCGCGACCGACAGGCGTGGTTTGAGTTCGGGCAAAAGCTGTGCGGTCCACGGCCCGGCGGCGACGACCAGTCGCTCGGTGCGCAGAAGGCCGGCATCGGTCTCCAAGGTGATCGGGTCTGTGGTGGGGTCGATGGTGTGCACGGTGGTCTGCTCGATCAGCTCCACGTCGCGGCTGCGCAACCAAGTGACCAGTCCGTCAATCGTTTGTGCCGCGGCGATCACGCCGCCGGTATGGTCTTGCAGAACCGTATCTCCGTCGGCGAATCGAAACTGGGGAAAGCGCCAGCGTGCCTCGTCGGGTTCCAGTGGCTCGATCATCCCGCCGGCTTGCGCGTACTCGTCGATCGTTTGTCCTTTCGGTCCGAAAAAGCAGCACGGCGTGGGATAGATCAACTTCCTGCCGAGCTGTTTTTCCCAGCGGGGCCACTCTTCGCGCGCGGCGGTATCACAAAGCCGGGCGTAAACGGGGTTGGGATAGACCGAGCGGGTGACGCGGGATTCGCCGTGGGAGGAGCCGCGCGCGTGACCCAGTTCGAAACGCTCCACGAGCCCCAGTCGCTGGACCCCCAAGCGATGGAGAGCATCTACGGCGGCCAGGCCGTTGATGCCCCCGCCGAGGACCAGCGCTTGGTATGCGGCTTCGGACATTTTATTTCGTGTACGGCACGCCGCCGCCGGTCACCGCGTCGATGCGGATCGGAGCAGGCGGGGCGAACCCTTCGGCTCCGGCGACCGCGACCGTTTCGTCTTGGTCCACGCCGTCGCCGCTGACGCCGATGGCGCCCACCAGGTGCCCGTCTTTGTACAACGGCACACCGCCGGGGAACTCGATGACGCCGTGCCCGCGGTTGGAGTTTCCGATCTGCCACAGAGGCCCGCCCGGCTGGCTGAGCGCGCCCAGCGAGCGCGTGGTCAGGGCGTTCTTGTCACTGCTGAAAGCCAGCGCGGTAAACGCCTTGGAGCGCGCAATCGCGATGGAGCCGAGCCAGGCGTCGGGCATGGATTCTGAGTCGACGATCCGGCTGAGGCGGTCGACGACGAAGATGTGCATGCGACAGGTCTGTTGTGCCCCGGTATCGGGCGAGACGCGCAGTAGCGAGGGTGTCGCTCCGGCCGCGGTTTGCGCGTTGGCCAGGATCATCGCAATATCTTCCTGCGTCAAGTAGGGCCGTTCCGGATCGCGTGCGGGGGCGTCGTGGTCGCGGCTGGCGCAGCCGGCAAAGCCGAGGGTGAATAATACCAGGATCAGGCACAGTCTACTTCTCATTACTTATTGCTCCTATGGTGACGGGTCGCCGATGCGGTTTGCACGTAAGGAGCAGATCATACCTGCGCAGGGGTGGCGTTGCAATGGGGCAGTGGGTGGAGGTTGGGCGCACAAACGGAGTGCGACCGGTCCCGGCGACACTCCGTTCGATTATAGGAAGCTCCTGCGAGCTTCTGTCAATCTATATGTAAATGAATCTATAGGATATGGCCAACGACCATTAGGCCGCAGACCAGCATAGCCAAGAGACCTACCCGGCCGACGATGGAGGCCACTCGCTTGGTGGCGGCGTTGACCCGGATCGCCGGTTTGGCGTATCCGATCATCGGTTGGGCGATTGTGCTTGCGATTCTGTTCATTTTTCTTACCCGTAGAAGTCCTCGTATTGCCCAAGTTCCCTTAAATGCTACTACCAAGACGCTGAACGGGCTGCTTTGCGCCGACTTTTTCCAAGAATAAATCCATAATTTCCATAACACTTTGATTTTTAGTTGGTTACGAGAAACATTCGTTCGAGAATTTTTTTGAAAAAGGTTTCTTTGGGCGGTGTTTTTATTTATTTGGGTGATTTTTATGCAACATGTCCGCTGTTTTTATTAAAAGATGCGTGTTTTGCCTCTTTAGGCTCTTGAATGATGAAAGCCGCTTAATTTTTTGGTTGTCTCAGGGTTTGGGGCGTGTTATACTCAAGCCTCTGTTGAAAGGTTAAAGCTAAGCTCACTCAGGGCTAAAGCGTACAACGTCCCAAATCGAATCGCCCGAACCATCCCAAATACGGGCGATGCTCCCACGAACATTACGATAGAAAGCCTGCTTTTGTCTGGCTGACCGTTCGCCGCGAGGATCTCGCTTGGTGTCCGCCGGATGCTTGGCTCGTCAGCGCGCTGCCCGGTGGGGGTATGAAATCTCGAGTGACCGAATTCGCTAATTCTTGGTTTCTGGAGGTTTTACGATGCACCGTACACAAATTTTGATGATTGGTTTGATTGCTTTGTGCCTAGTAGGGCTCGGAGCGCAATCCGCCCCGGCGGCCCCGGGCTCAATCCCGTTTCATGAGATCGCCAGCGGGCACCTCAGTGGCTGGCTGGACTCGGAGAACCTGGTCATCACCGACCCCGCCCAGTGGCAGGCAGTCTGGGATCAGGCCCACAGCCCCTTCTGGCCGGCCCCGGCCCTACCTGCGGTGGACTTCGACGCCGAGCAGGTCGTTGCCCTCTTCATGGGCCAGCAGCCGACTGCCGGGTATTCCATTGAGATTACCCGAGTGGTTCGCAGTCGCGGCGGTCTGCAAGTCTGGGCCCACTGGGCCGAGCCGGAGCCCGGCGGACCGGGATTGCCGGGGCTCACGCAGCCGTTTACCATGGCCGTCATCCCCAAATCGTCCCGGCCGATCCAGTTTGTCATGCTCGGCAACTGCGCAAACGACTGGGACTGCGCCAACGCGATCCGAACCCTAAGCGGCGAGGAAGGCGGGCGGGTCGCTGTTGCAATCTCCGAAACCGGTGATTACCGCTGGCAGTTCGGCGTGATTCTGCCCAACGGACGGTTTATCCCCCGGCGTCGGATCCACAAGCCCGCGATAGACAACGGTATCTACCAGCTCGGCTTCCGGCGAAGAGGTTCCGATCGCACGATCATTCCCTTGGGTGATCTGGCCGGCCGCGTCCGCGCCGAAGGCTCAATGGCGCGCGCCAGCGACGGAGCCTTCCGTATACTCACGATCGCGTTCTACGCCGATGGGGAAAGCGATGAATTGCTCAAGCTCGTTACCCTGAGCGTGCGAGGCATGGAAGACGCATTCGAACTGATTCACCTGCCAGAGTCGTTTTAGTGATTTGGGGGCGAGGATAAATCCGATTTCGGAACGTCCTTGTTCTTGGTCGGCTCCGGTACACGGCCAAGACTCGAACGATTCGGCGAGGCCTTGAGCGGATCATCTTTTGCCGGAGGGGGGAGCTTGTTCGGGGCCGAGGCAAGGGTTTCAAAGATTTTGCAGCCTCCGCCATTTTGATGCGTTTGGCAGACCGCTTCGAGCTTCTGCAAGAGGGCCGAGTGCCGGCGCAGGACTTCGACCTGTTGCTGCATTTGCTCGCGCTTGGCCACCAGGCGGAGTTGCAAATTCGGACACGGACTCAGGATGTCGGCTTGGAGGGTTAGAAGGTCCCGCACCTCTTCCGCGCGAAAGCCGGCCTCAAAAGCGCGAGCAATGAACCAAACGCGCGGTAGCACGTCCGCAGGATAGCGCAACAAGCGGGAGTGCGACCGCCGTGGATTGGGGATGAGCCCGAGAAGCTGGTAGAAACGAAGCGCTTCGGCGTGAACGCCTGTCTCACGGGCGATCTGTTCGGCACTGATGCCGCCCCCCGCCATAGGATTCGAGCCTCAACGCAGGCTGAATAAATGGGTCTTTACTTGCAACTCAAACGCTGACAAAGCATACAGCAAATGTGGGGTCAAATCAAGCGGGATTGCCGCTGGTCAACCCCATTGTCTTCTTCTCGCAGTTTATTTACGATGGGCACAATGGCGTCAAACCTTGCCGGAGGCCACTGGTGGCAAAGTCAAGCATTCGGAATACAAAGAGACGTTGTGAGTGGGCGGATCACGAACCGTTGATGCGGTCCTATCACGACCGGGAATGGGGGGTGCCTGTCCACCGGGACAGGAAGCTGTTCGAGTTTTTAATTTTGGAAGGCGCCCAGGCGGGGCTGAGCTGGTCGACCATTTTGAAGAAGCGCAAGACCTATCGCGCCGCGTTCGACCGGTTCGATCCCGCCATTGTCGCCACGTATGGGGAAAGAAAGGTCAATTCGCTTCTGGCCGATCCGGGCATCGTCCGCAACCGACTCAAGGTCGCATCCGCAGTTCACAATGCGAAGGCTTTTCTTGTTGTCCATGAAATGTTCGGCAATTTCGATGCCTATATCTGGCAGTTTGTAGACGGTGTGCCAAAGACCAACCGTTGGCGCCGATGGACAGATATCCCCGCGACGACGCGCGAATCAGATGCCATGAGCAAGGATTTAAAAGCGCGAGATTTCAAGTTCGTCGGCTCGACTATCTGCTACGCGTTCATGCAGGCGGTCGGCATGGTCAACGACCATACGGTCGATTGCTTCCGCCATGCTAAAGTCGGTGTTGAATAACCGATTCGTTGCGATGCGCTAGAATTTTACCTTGGACGGTTCCTTCTGTTCCGGCGTGACCTCGAAGTACTCCGCCTTTTCCACACCAGCCATGGCGCAAAATGATTTACCAAAGAAGGAGCGGGCATAGGTGTTCAAGGCTTTCACCGCTTCGTTGTATCGTTTGCGCTCCACGGCGATCCGGTTTTCGGTGCCTTCCAGTTGGTCCTGGAGCTTCAGGAAGTTTTGGTTGGCCTTGAGCTCGGGATAAGCCTCCCGAAGCAGAAGCACCTTGGATAGTGCGCCTTCCAGTTGCGAAGCCGCTTGGGCCTTATTTGCCACGGACGCCCCGGGCTGAAAGTATTGGGTGCGTGCATTCGCGAGGTTTTCCAACAAGCCCTTTTCGTGGGCGGCATAGCCCTTGACGGTCTCAATGAGGTTAGGAATCAGGTCGAAACGCCGAAGCAGAACGTTTTCCACCTGTGCCCAGCTCTCCGGGACGGCTTCATCGAGCCGGACGGCCTTATTGTATCCTTTCCAAACGGCAATAAAGCCGATCAACAGAATGACACCAACCACAATAAGTAATATTGAGCCGGTTCCCAGCTTTCCGGCTTGATTTGACTTTCGCATGTTTTTTGATCCTTTCATGTTTGCACCTACCAGCTTCCGCCGGCACCTCCTCCTCCAAAACCGCCCCCGCCCCCGCCGCCGAATCCACCAAACCCTCCGCTGCTGAACCCCCCTCCACCAAATCCACCTCCGCGTCCACCCAGCATCGAACCCAGCATTATCCCCCAAAACAATCCACTTCGGTTGTGTCCTCTTCGCCGGC
>JAJDCN010000302.1 GCA_029260815.1 Planctomycetota bacterium | reverse complement strand
TGCCCGTCCGCTTAACCCCCGTGCGGAACGACCCAACGTAAAGTCTACTTTGCATTTGGCCCGCCCCTTGACCCCCCATCCAAGCCAGAGTATATTGCAGCTTGGGACAGGCAAATCCTATCCAGGACTGACGAGCAACCCGAAGGAGCGTGCATGGCACAGCAGAATTCCCCAGATCCAACAACCCGCGTGGCAGTGGTCGGGGCCGGCAAATGGGGGGCAAACCTCGTGCGAAATTTCGCTACACTGCCAGGAGCCACGCTCACACATATTTGCGATCTCAATCCCTCCACACGGGCCCGGATGGCCCAGACCTACCCACAGAGCCGCGTTACAGAGGACCTGGACACGGCCCTGCGAGATCCTGCGGTTCAGGCAGTCGTCGTCGCTGTGGACGCCCCCATGCACCATGCGGTAGCCAAGGCGGCCCTCAAGGCCGGGAAGCATACCTACGTGGAAAAGCCGTTGGCTCTGAATACGGCCGATGCCCAACAGTTGACCGACTTGGCGGTAGCCTGTGGGCGCAAGCTCATGGTCGGGCACTTGCTGGAATACCATCCCGCGGTGAACTACATTCAGCAGATGTTGGTCTCCAACCAAATCGGCAAACCGCATTACCTATATTTCCAGCGGGTGAATCTCGGCGTGGTGCGCCACTCGGAAAACGCCTGGTGGTCTCTGGCGCCCCACGACATATCGGTGGCCTGCTACTTGTTTGACACCGAGCCAGTGAGCGTTTCAGTCAGCGGACAGGCGTATCTCCAGGAGGGGATCGCCGATGTTGTCTTTGCCAATCTTAAGTTTGCCGACGGCCGGATGGCCCATATCCACGTCTCTTGGCTCGACCCACACAAGGTGCGCAAAATGACGCTGGTCAGCTCCAACAAGATGGTGGTCTTCGACGACATGGAGGCATCGGAAAAGATCCGTGTTTATGACAAGGGCGCCCAGGTTCAGCGCGGCGTGGAAAGCTACGCGGAAGCCATTACACTGCGCACCGGCGATATTTTGATTCCAAAAATTCCCGCCGGCGAGCCGTTGCGAATGGAGTGCGAGCATTTTATCGATTGCATCCGCAATGACCGAACGCCTCGGAGTGATGGACTCGACGGTCTGCGCGTCGTTAAAGTACTCGAGGCCGGTAGCGTCTCGCTGGAACGTAACGGCGAGCCGGTGCTGCTGGAGCCGGCGACCCAGCCCGCCGGAAGTTCAAGCTAACCCACAGAGCCGAAAGGAATCTCGTGCAGGACAAGCCTAACTCCGCCTATTTTGTACATGAGAGCAGTTACGTGGACGACGGAGCCGTCGTTGGCGAGGGCACGAAGATCTGGCACTTCAGCCATGTTCAAAGCGGCGCGCGCATCGGCAGGAATTGCTCGCTCGGCCAGAATGTAAATGTGGGTTCCAACGTGGTCGTTGGCGATCACGTAAAAATCCAAAACAACGTTTCCGTCTACGACAATGTTACGCTAGAGGACTATGTCTTCTGCGGGCCGAGCATGGTCTTTACCAACGTGGTCAACCCCCGCAGCCACATTTCTCGCAAGCATGAGTTTCAAAACACGCTCGTCCGACATGGCGCCACCCTCGGAGCCAATGCAACCATCCTGTGTGGTACAACCGTCGGCCGCCATGCATTCATCGCCGCCGGAGCCGTAGTGACCCGAGACGTTGCGGATTACGCGCTGGTCGTGGGGGTCCCCGCAACGCAACAGGGCTGGATGTGTCAATGTGGCGTCCGGCTCGAGCTCCGAAACGATGTCACGTCCTGCTCCGCCTGTTCCGAAGCTTATCGCATCATCGACGGTCAACTGCAATCCGTTCCCGCCGGGGCCCACAACCCCTGATCTCAACGGAAGAATAACACAAGACGAATTGCCCACATATGGAGAACCGAACATGAAAGTCCCGCTGCTCGACCTCAAGGCCCAATACGAAACCATTCGAGAGGAGGTTCGCGCCGCCGTCGACACCGTTCTGGAGAGTCAGCAATTCATAAACGGTCCGGCGGTCCGCCAACTGGAGGGACTTGTCGCGGCGTCCTGTGACTGTGCGGCGGCGGTGGGCACCTCCAGCGGGACCGACGCTCTGATCTGCAGTCTGATGGCCTTGGGCATCGGTCCCGGCGATGAAGTCATCACCACGCCATTTACGTTCTTTGCCACGGTCGGATCTATTTGGCGCGTCGGCGCCCGGCCGGTGTTTGTCGATATTGAGCCGGACACCTTTAATATCGATCCTGAGCAAATCGAAGCCGCCGTCACGGCCAAGACACGCGCGATCCTGCCTGTGCATCTGTACGGTCAGACCGCGGAAATGGACCCTATCCTGGAAATCGCCAAATCACACAACCTTCATGTAATTGAAGATGCAGCCCAATCGATCGGCTCCTCGTACAAGGGCCGCAAGGCTGGTTCCATGGGAACAGTCGGGTGCTTAAGCTTTTTCCCTTCCAAAAACCTGGGCGGCATTGGGGACGGCGGCATGATCGTCACGCGCGATCCCGAATTGGCCGAGCGGTTGGCGCGGTTCCGCAACCATGGGGCCCAACCAAAATACTATCATCAGTGGGTTGGCGGCAATTTTCGGTTAGACACCGTTCAGGCGGCGGCTCTCCTGGTCAAGTTGCGCCACCTGGACGCGTGGTCGCAACGACGTCGGGAAAATGCGTCGCAATATACCGAACGGTTTTCTAACTGTCGATCTGTCACGCCGCCAACGATTCGGAAGGCCAACGTATCCATCTTTAACCAATACGTGATCCGGGTACCCCAGCGAGACGCTCTGCGGGCGCATCTCGCGGAACAGAAGATCGGCAGTGAGGTCTACTACCCGTTGAGCTTGCACGAACAGGAATGTTTCGCCTCGCTGGGGCACCGGCGCGGCGACTTTCCCCAAGCCGAGCACGCCGCGGCCGAAACGCTTGCCCTCCCGGTTTATCCGGAGCTGGCTGACGAGCAGATCGGGTTTGTTTCCGATACGATTCAGTCCTTTTTTGCCTAAGTGAGCGGGCATACAGAAAAGGATTGACCCGGCTCTTCCATCATACTATACATGCCCAGTTCAAGCTGTGGTGAGGGATCGCTTCATTGAAGATACTGACAGTTGTCGGCGCACGGCCACAATTCATTAAAGCCGCGGTGATCAGTCGCGCGATTCTGCAACATAACCAAAGCGGCCACAGCACGCCGATCGAAGAGGAAATTCTCCACACCGGACAGCACTATGACCCGGCCATGAGCCAAGCTTTCTTCGATCAGATGGAGATTCCGGAGCCCGTGATCAATCTGAACATAGGCTCCGGCCTCCATGGGCAAGTGACCGGCGCGATGCTGGCGGGAATCGAACAAGAGATTCTGAAACGGCGCCCCGATTGGGTTGTAGTTTTCGGCGATACCAACTCGACCTTGGCTGGAGCCTTGGCCGCGGCTAAGCTGCACGTTCCGATCGCCCACGTAGAATCCGGAATGCGGTCATTCAGTCGAAAAATGCCTGAAGAGATCAATCGCATTCTGACCGATCACATCGCGGATCTACTCTTCTGCTCATCAGAGGCTGCGCGCGACCAACTGGCGCGCGAGGGAATTACCCAAGGCGTCCACTTGGTCGGCGACGTGATGTTCGATGCGGTGTTGTTTTATCGCGATCGAGCAATCGTTCCCGATCGCGGCGAGCAATACGCATTGGCCTCACTCCATCGCGCGGAGAACACCGATGATCCAATTCGGCTTGAGAAAATCCTGGGAGCTATGGGACAGTCTCCCGTGCCGGTCCGACTCCCCTTGCATCCCAGAACACGCAAGATGATCGACCAAGGATCGATTGCCCTTTCGGACAACGTGACAGCCATGGAGCCACTGCCCTACCTGTCGATGCTGGGCCATCTACAGGAGGCGGCGTTCGTGATTACTGATTCCGGCGGGTTGCAGAAGGAAGCTTACTTCTACGGGAAGCGGTGCATCACGGTCCGGGAGCAAACCGAATGGACCGAGCTGGTCACAGCGGGAGTCAATCGTGTGGTCGGAGCCGACGCGGCCGCCATCCGGGCCGCCTTCGATTGGGCCTTGCAACCACTGAACGATCTACCTGAGCTTTACGGGCGGGGCGATGCCGGCCTACGAATCGTTCGTCGATTGGCGGAGAAAACCGGTTGACTGCCTTTACCACACCCTTTTTGTTGTTATGGCGACACCGCGTGATGCTGGGTCAAACCACGCGCAGCGATATCCGCGGGCGGTTCTCCGGCTCGGTCCTGGGGCTGTTCTGGCTCCTTCTCTATCCCCTGCTCTTTCTTGGAGCCTATGCCGGAATTTTCATGCTGGTCTATAAAGTAAAGTATGATCTCTTCGATTCGAACGAGGCCATTGTCGTCATCTTTTGCGGGCTTATCCCCTTCCTCGGCTTTGCTGAAGCGCTGGGCTTAGGCATTCAGAGCGTTACGAGCAATGCGAATCTTATCAAGAACACGATGTTCCCGATCGAATTGATTCCTGTAAAATCCGTCTTGGTAAGCCAGTGTACACAAGTGGTCGGCACCGGCTTGTTACTGATCGCCGTCGCGATCGTCGGCCTGCTGACCCCCTGGGCGCTGCTGGTGCCGGTGATTTGGACCTGCCAGGTTCTCTTCACGATCGGGGTAATCTGGATCCTGGCCAGCCTCAACGTATACCTGCGCGACCTCCAGAACATCGTCGGCGTGCTAACCTTGATTCTAATGATTGCCAGCCCGATTCATTATACAACTGAAATGCTGGCCAGCGCCCCCGCCGCATTTCAGCAGTTGTTGAAGTTCAACCCGCTTTATTACATCATCATGGCCTACAAAGATTGCTTGATCAACGGCCGGTTTCCTCAAAACACGTTTTGGATTCTTCTTCCGCTGAGCGTGGCAACTTTTTTCGTGGGCCACTGGTTTTTTTCTCGCA
>JAJDCN010000301.1 GCA_029260815.1 Planctomycetota bacterium | reverse complement strand
CCGCCGCCGGGTCGACCACACCCAATCCGTCGGCGATGCCTTTGGTCAAGACCGTCTTGCCGGCGCCCAGATCGCCCAGGAGACAAACGACCGCACCAGGGAACAGGGCCCGGCCCAGGGCCTGCCCGACCACGGTGGTCTGCGCGGAGCTGTGGGTCTCCAGGCTGCGGAGACGCGGCTTAGAAGTGCTCATAGCCTTTGAGCTTCAGCGGGCGCTCGATGCACTCGATCCCGCGGGTGCGCAGCCCCGTGCCGTGGATCCGACCGATGACCACGGTGCGAGTGCCGGCCGGCGGCTTACGGGCCAACGTAGAGGCGTCCCCCACTTCCACACACATCAGCAGTTCGTAGTCCTCCCCGTCGGTCAATGCATGCTCCAGCGGTGTCTTGCCGCTCTTCTTGGCCGCGCGCTTGGCGGCGTCGGAGATCGGGATGTTCTCTTCGTATAGAACCGCGCCCTTGTTGCTTTCGGTGAGGATGTGCATCAGGTCGGCCACCAGCCCATCGCTGATGTCGATCATGGCGTGGGGCTCGGTCCGCTCGCGGATGGCCAGTCCCTCCTTGATCCGGGGGGTAAAGGTGTGGTGCTTGCCCAACTGCGATCCGCCCAAGTCGCCGGTCACACAGATCGCGTCGCCATTTTTCGCGCCCGAGCGCAGGACCGCCTCGTCCTCCGGGCAATGACCGATCAGCGTGCTGGAGATGGCCAGCGGTCCGTCCCAGACGGTCACGTCGCCGCCGGCAATGATCACGTCGAATTCGTCGGCGATCTTCTTCATGCCGTCGAACAGGGTGTGGCGAAACTTCTTGTCGGTCTTGCGCGGCAGGGCGACCGACACCAGAGCCAAGTCCGGCATGCAGCCCATGGCCGCGACGTCGGAGAGGCTGACAGCGATGGCTTTGCGACCGATTTGCTGAGGCGTGAGAACGCGGGAGTCGAAGTGCGTGCCATCCAGCACCATATCCACAGTCAGGACTTCTTCGTCTTTGTCGTACTGCAAGGCGACGGCGCAATCATCGCCCGGGCCCACGCGCAGATCGTTGCGGCGCGGGGTCTGCTTGCGGATCCAATCGATGAAGTCGAACTCGCTTTCCTTTTTATTCTTGCTCGCGACCTTCGCTTTTTTCGGTGTACCGGTCTTCGTCGCCAACGGGCCTCTCCTTGTGTGCGGGGTTTAAAAGTCGGGATGGTAACACAAAGACATGCCACCGGCAAGAGGCCCGTTGGCGATCGGATTGCGCAGGCGGCGATTCTGCGCTATGATAGGTACATTCATAGGGAGCCAGGCCCCACATGGAGGCAAGATAGATGAACTGGCAAGGAAGATGGGTGCTTCAACGGATGTCGATTCTGAGTACGGTTGCGTTGGCCGTTGCGTGCTCGCAGCAAACTTCCCAGGAACGGCAGGCCGACACCACAGAGAAGGAGACCACCATGGGCGATAAGGTCGTTCGCGACGATGCGTATTGGAAACAAAAGTTGACCCCCGAGCAATACCACGTACTACGGGAAAAGGGCACTGAGCCGGCCGGCTCGGGTGAATACGTGAATGCCAAACAGTCGGGAACCTACACCTGCGCCGCCTGTGGGAAGGCTCTGTTCAGTTCCGATACAAAGTTCGATTCCGGAACCGGCTGGCCCAGCTTCTGGCAGCCGGCCGGAGAAGACTGTGTCCGGACCGAAGCAGACAACAGCCTGTTTTCACGTCGCACAGAGGTGTTGTGCGACGGCTGCGGGTCACATCTGGGCCACGTGTTTGGGGACGGCCCTCAACCGACGGGCCAGCGGTACTGCATCAACTCACTTTCCCTAAAGCTCGCTCCCAAGGAAGACGCGCCCTAGCGCGGAAAGCTTCATTCGTAGAGTAATTCGCTACGAACCACCAGGCGCACCTTGGCGGCCCGGGGAGGGTTCGTAAGGATCTTGTCGAGTTCTTTTTTGATCTGTTCACACTTCTCTTGATGCTCAGTGATCGGCCGGCTCTTGTCAGCCAAGACTTGCACGCTGAGTTCGTAGGCAAGCTCCGCCTCCCCTTCTAACGGTCGCCAACCAAAAGCCAAGCGGTCAAACGTCAAGGCTTCGTCCGTTTCGAAAAGCTTGCGGACTTCGTCTCGATGTTTGGAAGTGTAGTTTTCGATTTCGTCGCTTGCCTTCTGAGCCTGCCCACCTTGCCAGGATATCCAAGCCACGAGGGCGGCGGTCATGCCGACAATCACCACCATGGCAATGCTGATCCGTTTAATGAGGGTGATGTCCTTGTGGAGCAACTCAGCCTCGATACCGTTGTCCTTTTTCGCCATGGTTCAAGCCCATCCTTTCGATTGCATGAATTCCAGACTGACCCGGGCCGACTCAAGGGAGGAGCCCTTGCAGGTGTCTTGCTCGACGGTCAGCCAGTGGGATCCGGCTGCCCGAGTGGCCGCGATGATGGCCTCGAAATCCAGCGTGCCCCGGCCTAATTCTACAAACGAGCGCTTGGCGTCGTCGGCCATATCTTTCAAGTGAATCAAGGGGCAGCGGCCGGCGTACTTGTCGATATAGGCCACCGGGTCCCGGCCGCCGTAGGTGACCCAATAGACATCGATCTCGGCCTGCAGATATTTTGAGTCGGCGTTCTCCATCAGGATATCGAAGCCGCAGACGCCGTCGAAGGTCTCGAAATCGAAATCGTGATGGTGATAGCAAAAGGTGATCCCCACGTCCGCGCAGCGCCCGCCGATCTGCTCGAAGATGTTCGCACAGTTGCGCCAACCCTCTGCATCCAGGCGCCGCTCGGCCGGAAGGTAAGGGCAGATAATATAGCGACAATCCAAGGCGTGGGCGTCATCTATTGCAGAACCGAGATCCTGCTCCAAGGGCCCTAAGTCCACGTGAATGCCGCAAACGCTCAGTCCCAGATCGTCCAAGACGCGCTTCAATTCCGTCGCGGACAGGCCATAGGTGTCCCCCACCTGTACCGCTCGGTAGCCCATGCGGGCGACCTGTTGCAGCGTGCCCACGAAGTCTTTCTCGCAGGCGTCGCGGACGGTATACAGTTGGAGCGCAATCGGGTTAGCGTTCATCTTTTCTCCGCTTTTCGAAGCGATTTTCCGAAAAGCCGGATCATACTGGATCGGTTGAATGGATACAAGAACGGATCGGTTACGGGAAGAGTGCCCGTAGGACGGCCTCGGTGGCGTGGGACTTGTTGAGGGTATAGAAGTGTAGCCCGGGCGCACCGGCGGTGAGCAGTTGACGGCACATATCAATGGTGTGGTCGCGGCAGACCGCGCGGGCCGTGTCCGCGTCGTCTCGGGTCGCCTCCAGCGCATCGCGAAACTCGTCAGGGATCCCGATGCCCATCTGGTCGAGCAGGCGCATCACCTGGGGATAGCGCTCCACGGGCATGACGCCCGGAACGATCGGGACTTCGATCCCGATTCCGCGGGCGAGACGGACGAAGTCAATATAGTACTGGGCGTCGAAGAACATCTGGGTCGCGACGAAGTCGGCCCCAGCGTCCACCTTGGCTTTGAGATGTTTCAGGTCGGTGGTCAGGTCGGGGGCCTCCGGGTGGGCTTCCGGATATCCGGCCACACCAATGGAAAATCGATCGCATCGGGAACCGTCGAGGGAGCCTTCGCGATTGATTCGAGCGATGTGTTCCACCAGCTCTACGGCGTAACGGTAGCCATTCGCGTGGGGGATGAAATCTTTATGCCCTTTGGGCGGGTCCCCGCGCAGGGCCATGATGTTGCAGTGGCGGTGAGAACCGATCTCGCGAAGATGCTCCTCCAGGTCGTCGCGGGAACGGTTGCCGCAGGTCACGTGTACAACGGTTCCCACACCGAGCTGTTGCTGTAGTTCTATAGCAATCGGCAGGGTGTTGTCGCTGCCGGAGCCGCCGGCGGAACAGGTGACGCTGACAAAGGCCGGCTGGATCGGGGACAAGGCCTTTACCGTCTCGATCACGGTGGTGCTGGAGCCGTCCTTGGGGGGAAAGACCTCCAGGGAAATCACCGGCGGGTCGTGTGTGTAGCGTTCCCAAAAGCGCATCGGACGTCGCCCCTTTCAAGTGGCGGAAGACAGGGTGTATGCCGCATCCCTTCCTATCGGTCCCGATCGATGCGCATCTGTAGGACTAAACAAACTGCGACAAGTGCCGCAGGCCAATAAGCAGACCGGTGTCTTCCCGTTGGGCCCCGTCCCGGTCGTTGTATACCCCGTCGTGCCAGCCTTCGATATTCAGATCCGACGCGTAGCCTTGTCGCAACAGCTCCTTGATACAGCCCCCCCAGTCGGTGTCGCCCAGACCGGGAAAACAATGTTCGATCGCGTCCGGATACCAGAACCCCTCTCGCTGGACCACGTCGCGGTTGACCCGGGCGTCTTTGGCATGGACGTGGTAGACCCGCGTGCCGAATTCCCGCAGATTCGCCACCGGGTCGATCACCAAACAAATCAAATGGCTTGGGTCCCACTCCAGACCTATCGCCTCAGAGCCCACTGCCTCAAAGCCCCGGCGCCACATCTCGGGGGTACACATTACGTTGATCCCGTTGGCGGGCGTATGGTAACGACCCATAGGGCAGTTCTCGAATGCGATCTTGACGCCGTGGTCTTCGGCCAGCTTTGCCAGTCCGCTCCAGGCCTCGGCGAAAGGTGCAATACTCTCTTCCAGAGGCCGTCCACGCAGCCGGCCGGAGAACCCACCGACGACACCGACGTCGATCGCCTCGGCCAGTTCAACCACCGTGCCCACCCGCTCGGTCATCGCCTTCCGTTCGGCCGCGTCGTCGCTGAGGATGTTGTCGTAGAAGCCGGCGATGCAGGAGATCCGGATTCCCGCCTCTTGATACGCCGCAACCATCTCGGCGGCTTTGGATTCCCAGCCGTCCCGGCCGGGCAGAAAATCGGTATTGTCGCTAACGATTAATTCCACAGAGCCAAAGCCATGCTGTTTGGCAAAGGCGATCCGCTCCGGATCGTAAGTGCTCATGAACCCGATGTTCATTCCACTTCCTCTATCGCTCGACAGACCGTTCACGGAGCCGCATTTTTCATTTCCAGTGCCTCGATCCCTTCCAAACTTTGCGCGGCGCTCTTGCCGATGCCGCCGTCGGGGTCCAGCGCGAGGGCCTTCTCCAAGTCTTTCCGAGCCAGGGCGTACATAGTGCCGCGCATGAACGCAAGGCCCCGCTGGAGCCGAGCCTCCGCGTAATCCGGGTTCAACCCAAGGGCTTTGGTAAAGCTTTGGATGGCCGCTTTGTTGTTTTTTTTAATGACATAGCCCAGGCCTTGATTGTAATACTCTTCGGCGGTCAAGGGTTTGCTAGACGTTTGGGAAGTCTCGTCTTTGTCGTCACAACCCACCATGGCCGCAACGGCACACAGCAAGCCGAGGATCGGAATCCATGGTCTCACGCTCGCTCTCCCTATCCGGGGTTTCGGTGAATTACTGAACTTCGCCGGTATCCTATCACATCTTTAATCGGCTTGACAACGGAACAAAATGAAACAAGTTTCATCAAGCCAATCCGGCAGCCAGCACAAACGAAAGGTTTGCATTGATACGGGGGAATCCTATAATGGCCCATTGACCAAACGGTCTGCAATCGGTGTAATGCCCGGCATCATCTAAACTTCTTCTAACCGCAAGCCGATAATAGGATTAAATCCTATGTCCGTGAATGAAACAAAGGAGAACAGAGGCATGCGTCCCGCTTTTAAATTCATGGTTTCTCCCTTCTTGCCGGAGCGGCTCTCGCGGCTGGACGCGATCGCGCATAACATTCACTGGGCCTGGGACCACGAGACCATTGAATTGTTCCGGCGCCTGGACGACAAGCTGTGGGAAGAGACCTATCACAACCCCGTCCGACTGTTGGGAGCCATCAACCAGGACCGTCTCCGACAACTCGCCCACGATGAGGCCTTTTTGGCTCAATACGATCGGACCTGCAAACGCCTCGATCAATATCTGGCCGGGGAAGCGTGGTATCATTCCGCCAAACCGGGCGAGGAACAAGTGATCATTGCCTACTTTTCGGCCGAGTTTGGCCTGACCGAATGCTTGCCGACTTATTCCGGTGGTTTGGGCGTGCTGGCCGGGGATCATTTGAAGGCCGCCAGCGACCTTGGCGTTCCGCTGGTG
>JAJDCN010000031.1 GCA_029260815.1 Planctomycetota bacterium | reverse complement strand
CTCCACCGCCCGCACCCGTGCGCCGGCGACGTCCACTTGCTCGGCCACCGCGGCGGCTTCCGGAAGCGTCGCTTCCCGTGCACGCGCCGCGGCGTTTTGTCCCGCTCGGGCACCGAAGACAAACGTGGAGGCCAGCATATTGCCGCCGGGCCGGTCGGCCCCATGGACCCCACCGGCAGCCTCGCCGGCGGCGAACAGGCCGTCCACCGTCGTGGCGCACTGCGCATCGATCTTCAGGCCACCGTTGAACGAATGGGCGAAGGGCGCGACTTCCAGGCCGTTGGGGTAGTCGCGTTCCACCCCGTCGTATTCCATCCGGACGCCGAAGTTGCGTGTGCATCGGCCGCGCAGGATCTCTTTGGTGATGCTCAAGTCGACCACGCCGGAGTCGTCGCGGCAACTGAACGGGTAATGTCGGCGGCGCAGCGCCAGGGCGTTGTTGTAATCCGCGTCGTCGCCGAACATGCCGGCCATAAAAGCATCGCCCTTGGCGTTCAAGAAGCGCGGGTTTCGCGCGAGCAGATCCAGCGGCAGAAACGCAAAGGGGTCTGCGGGAATGCCCAACATGACCTGGATGAATTCCATGTTGGTCAGTTGCGCGCCCGCTTCATAGCCAAACACGTAGCCGTCGCCGGTCACGTCGGGGCCCATCAGATTGTAGCGAAAGATCGCCCCGCCGCCGCCTGAGGCCAGGATCGTAGAACGGGCCCGGATGGTGACCAGGACACCCTTTTCGTCGTAGCCGACCGCGCCGACGCAGGTTCCCTGGTGCAGGAGCAATTGGACGATCTGCAAGCCACCTTTGCGCTTGACCCGCGGGCTGTCGATGCGGCTTGCCAGCGCGTTGCGCGCGCCCACCACGTTGGTCACCTGCAGAGCCCGGGAGGTGTTACAGAAGCAACCAACGATTTGTTCGTACTGTCCGTCGATCCGTTTGAACTGGACGCCGATCTCCTCCAGCTCTCGAATCCGCGGCGGCGCTTCGTCGACCAAGATCTGGGCCAAATCCGAATCGCACATGCCCAGGCTGATTTCCTGGATCTCCTGGAAATGTTTCTCCGGGCTGTCGGACGGGTCGGTCAGGGCAAGCGCCGCCTGGATGCCCCAGAGCCCGTTGAGCGGCGAGAAGGACCCGCCGCCGGTGCCAATGCGGCCTTTGGAGACGAGGATGCAATCCACGTCCGCCTCCACGCAGGCCATGGCCGCGCGTAGGCCGGCGGCGCCGGAGCCGACGATCAGCACATCCGTCTCGATCGATTCCCGCTGCATCAAATGGTTCATTCCGCTCCTTGGGCCTGCGCCCGAAAGGGGATCACGATATCGCACCCGGCGGCTCGGCGCTCCAGTTCTTCTTCGCTGACGACTTCCACGTTGTTTTGCACCGCGCCGGCGTCTCCCCACTGCTCCACCGACTCGCGGGCGACCAGGACACGGGCCTTGACCAGTTTCAACCCGTCCATGTACCGTCGGATCTCTCCTTGGGCGCCGCAGGCCGCGCGCACCGCCGGGCCGGCAAGGCCGACGGTCACCTGGTTGTCCCCCAAGGTCAGGCCCACTGCCATGCGGACGGCCTCGCGACCGCTTACGTCTTCGCCTTCTACGTCCCGCTCGACCCATACGAAAACGTTTTTCATTTTGATTCCTGCACGGGACACGGTTCGCTGATGTGTACGAATTCGTCGCAGTGGGCCACGATCTGAGCCAGGGTATACTGGCTGGCCCACTCCACCCGCGGCACCTCGGCGACTCCACGCTGCTCGGCGTTGAGGGCGCACACGCTGATCTTGGCACCCGCATCGACCAGAGAAACAAACGGGTCGTCCTGCGCCCACTCCACCCCGTCGATCATAAGGTAAACGTGCACCCGGTCGCCGGCGGCCAGCGCGGTATGCACCCGGTCGGCCACGGCGGGTCCGTCCTTGTACGCCCGGCCGCGGGTCAGGAGGATGGCGACGTTCTTTTCCATTTGTTCGCTCCGTTAAACGCGATGAAGCCGCGTACCTTACCATCGGCTCCGGCCGAAATCAACCGACGGCCGGCCCCATCACGCGAACGGCCCGCTTTGCTTGAGGGGTCCGCCCCGGTCGATGTTGATTTTCGGCCGCTTGCCAAGCCACGCGTCGAGACTGTTGCAACCAGGGCCCGTGAACAGCAGGCACAGGGTTCCGGCCAACACCATCAGGGCAAAGCCGAAATTCGGGGCGGAAGCTGCGACGGCCACCGCCATGGTGAAGGAAACAAACATCGCCGCGTAGCGGGTGAACAAGCCCAACCCAAGGCAAATGCCGCCGATGAATTCCGCCAGTGCTGCCAGCCACACGCTGAGCTTCTCAAAAGGAACACCCATGTTTGCAAACTTCTCAGCCGCGATATCTGGATCGTCAAGTTTGCTCAAACCCGCCTTGACCATGATATAGGCGATCACCACGCGCAGGATGAGAAGTCCGAGCCAACCTTTTCCGTCTAAAAGTCTGCCGAGCATATCCGGCTCCTGTGTGTTGAGGATGAATTGTCCATAGAAATTTCCCCACAATTCCGATAGAATAACACAGAATCGGGCCGCACAGAAGCAAACCTTGCTCGAGGAATACAAACCATGCCGTCCAAACGAATTGCACTTCTCGCCTTACTCCTGCTGATTCTCCCCATCGGCCCGGTGGGTGCGGACGATAAGAAGCCGGGGTTGACGGTGGTCATCCACAGCCATCGGTTCATCGAGATCCGATTGGGCGAGCATCCGAAGACGTTCCCGATCAAAAAGCTG
>JAJDCN010000004.1 GCA_029260815.1 Planctomycetota bacterium | reverse complement strand
GGCCAACTGCTGCCCGGGTTGCAGGTCGTATTTGCCGTGCAGCCCCTCTAAATAGCGTTGATACTCCGTCTGCATCGTCGCCACCGATTGGCGTAAAGAGTTCATCTTCAGCTCGAAGTTCTCGATCTTCAGAATCTCCGTTTCCGTCAATGGAATGTCTTTGGGAGTCCCGTTGCCCGGCTCGGCAATCCGGTTGACCGCTTGCACGGGTTCTTGCGGTTGTTTGGAAATTTCTTTGGCTTTGTCCGTCATTGTACCGTCTCCTTTATTGTTTCATAAAACGCGTTACCAAATCTCTTTTGCCCTTTGTCCACTCCAACAAAATGCGACCCACTATGTTAAGGCCACCAGAGAGCCGTTATTGTCCTTGGCGTACAGTTTGCCGTCTGTACTATCGAGGAAAACCGTCCCATTGGGCGCTGATGCCTTGGCCTTGGAACCAAGATGGAAAAAGCTATCCACGCTTGCATCCGCCCCGTGGATCTGGATTTGGCTAGAGGCGTAGCCGATGGTGGCCGAGCCCTTCGTCATAGCACTCGACGTACGCCATTTCGAGTCGCCGTTAAGATAGATCTTGCTTTGGTTGCTGTCGTAGTTTTTGCCGACGACCACGTCACCATCGAACACCGCGGCCGCGGTGCCCGCGCCACTGTCACCCGGGTCCGGCTCCAACGTGTACAGGCCAAAGGCGCTCTTGATCGAGCCGGTGCCTTCCAGGTCTCCAATGTCCACCACCGCCGGATAATCGCCCACCAACGCGGCCATGTCGTCGACCGTCGGATTGTCGGAACCGTTGTCCAGGATATAGGCGTACACTCCCGCCATCACCGAACCGCTGTTGACCGTCGGGCTGTCGGTGAGCAGCGTACCGCCTAGGAAGCCCGCGATCATGGCGTACGGGTCTGCTGAGCCGCCGCCGGGCGCGTCGGACTTGATGACCGTGCCGTCGCTGGTGTAGACCGAAGAGACCATGCCGAGCACTTCGTGGGCATGACCCGAGGTCAAGCTGGGCGCGGTGGGCGTGTTCAGGATGCCCGCGGTGTTGATGGCGGCGTCCAGCTCCAACTCGCCTTCCACACTTACGAACGGCTTGAAGCCTGCGTCTTTGGCCCAAGTGTTGTCAAGGCCGACGGTGAGACGGCCACGGTTGTCCGCATCTCCGATCTTGGCGTCGATGGTGGCCCCGGTCGCGCCGGTGCCGCTAAAGTGGATGTCGCCGCCTTCGGTCTTGATCGACAGGACCTCCGAGGCCGTGCCCCCAGACTCCATCGAGACATTGCCAAGACGCAGCCCGTAGGCGGGCATGTCCTTGGTCGTGATATCCCCGACTTGCATTCCGTAGAGGCCCAATACAGTGGCCGGGTAGGTCGTCGTGGCATTCGTGTTCTTCAGGTCGCCGATTTTAACACCCCAGATATTGCACTCCGAGGTTGTCGTGCTGACACCAGTATTCTGATCGCTTACGTAGAAGCCAATCAGGTCGCCAAAGACGCGCGGATCGGTTCCATTGGGACCGACACCATAGGTTCCCAGATCTTCAACAAGATAGCCGTAGACCCGTCGGTTGCCGGCATTGGCATCTCCGAGCTCGATCGCTGCCAGGTTACCTGCCGGAGAGGCAACAAACCCGGCGGAGTAGCCATATGTTTCGTGGTTGCCACCGATTCCCGAACCATCCATCAAGCGACACCGGAATCCCATTCCGTAACGCACCATGCTGGTATCATTTTTCCCGACAACTTTGGTCGCATCGGGATAATCGCCAACCGGGCCCACGGATTGAACAAAATCGGCATAGTGCACGACAAAGCATCTTATGTCGGGTTGAGCCAATCCCAGGCTTCCATCCTTGTCATTTTTATTATGAACGAACCCCAGAGATTCCCAAGAGCATGCGTAAAATGGTCCCGTTAGCTCCGGTGCCAGAACGGTTCCTTCAAACGAATTATGGTCAATAGGAGCGCGGAAAGATATGGCACCCAGGTACGCACCGGCGTCGGTCACGTGTCCGTCATTATCATCACCCACGTCTTCGATGGTCACCAACGACATAATGCCAGCCACTTCGCCACAGTTCGGCTGGCCGACGCCGCTTGCGTTGGCGGCGTACACGCGATTCTGCACCCACATCGAATATGCATGGGACCGCAGGCCGTCGTTGTACGCATTGGGTGTTGCCGTAACACGGTTTATGTCTTTGCTTACAAGATCGCTACGCATGTCGATCGAAAGTGCATTTTTGAAAAGATCTTCCGGTGTAACGTACCCGTTAGGCGGCGTCCTGTTGCCGTCGAAATTACGCCACTCCCAGCCGCCGGCTCCCGACTCGACCCACCATTGGGGCCAATGTTGATTATTCGCATTATTTACATCTCCCCACGGATCCGCCACGATCCACACCCTTGCAGGTCGGATATCCTCACCACTGGCCAGTGACCCACTCGCGTAATTGCGGCCTTGGATCGCATTGCCGATAACGATCGTCAACGGATGGCTGGTATCCTCTGAGTGCCTTATGGACAACTGGTCCTCATGTGAAGCGTTGTCCGGCCGGTCCTCCCCAAAAATCGCTCCCCCATTGCCCGACAGGGCCCCTCCGGAATTTAGATCAATGGCCATGGTTCCATATCCAATTCATTGTGTACGAGTATGCGAAATTTGCCTCTTTCCAACAGTCCCTACTGTTCACGGCAGGCGGATATAACGTCCGATCCTTTTGCTGTAATGAACTTGCGGACCGCCGGGATTGGCCGATGGCGTGACGCCATCGTTCACGTCTGGCGCGGCGTCTTCCTTTTTACCGCCCAGACCGGCAAGGCCCAATGCTACAGCGCCCAGCGACGCAGTTTTCAAAAACGTACGACGCGGGGTTTCCTTTTTCTTCTCGCTCATGAGATTTCCTCCTTAGGTTATTAGCCCTGGCTCTGCGTTTGCCCATCCACCGCGCGGGCGACGCCCGAACGCGGGTCGATGGCCAACTGCTGCCCGGGTTGCAGGTCGTATTTGCCGTGCAGCCCCTCTAAATAGCGTTGATACTCCGTCTGCATCGTCGCCACCGATTGGCGTAAAGAGTTCATCTTCAGCTCGAAGTTTTCGATCTTCAAAATCTCTGTTTCGCTCAGCGGAATATCTTTGGGAGTTCCGTTGTCCAACTCAGAGATCCGGTTGATGGGTTGCACAATATCTTCCGATTGCTCGATAGGTTTTTTAATTTCGTCTGCCATCTTATAATCTCCTTTATTACCTTATGGAATGTGTTCCAAAGCTCTTGTGCTCTTTGTTTGCTCCAACTAAGTTACGGTGATATCGGATGGTGCGTGGTACCATCATAAAAAACGAGTTTTCCGCTCGTGCTATCCACATACACAGAGTTCGCTGGGGCGCTTCCCGCTGCACTGGACGGTGGCAGGAAATAGTGTGTATCTCCGACTTTCACGTTGGCCCCATCCAACTCCGTCCGACTCGAGGCGTAGCCGATGGTGGCCGAGCCCTTCGTCATCGAGCTCGATGTACGCCATTTCGAGTCGCCATTGAGATAGATCTTGCTTTGGTTGCTGTCGTAGTCTTGGCCAACGACTACGTCGCCGTCGAACACCGCCGCCGCGGTGCCGGCGCTGCTGTTACCTGGGTCCGGCTCCAGCGTGTACAGACCAAAGGCGCTCTTGATCGAGCCGGTGCCTTCCAGGTCTCCAATGTCCACCACGGCCGGATAATCGCCCACCAGCGCGGCCATGTCGTCGACGGCCGGGTTAGCGGAACCGTTGTCCAGGATATAGGCGTACACGCCTGCCATCACCGAACCGCTGTTGACCGTCGGGCTGTCCTTGAGCAGGATGCCGCCCAGAAACCCCGAGATCATGGCGTACGGGTCTGCCGAGGC
>JAJDCN010000300.1 GCA_029260815.1 Planctomycetota bacterium | reverse complement strand
GGGTCAACAGCGTGAGCGTTACGCTGAGTCCGTACAACACAATGATCGCCTTGCGCGACTCCGACCCGGCAAGCAGGCGCACAAATAAATAGGTGGAGAGCAACACAAGAAATTGCGCCAGGGCGTACATCCGAATATCTTGCGCATAACGAACTTGATAGGCGGACAAGGCGCAGATTCCGGTGGCCACCCAGGCGGTCGCCGGATCGGTCAGCCGACGGGCCAACAACCACAACAACGGGATGCAGGCGAGCATGACCAGCGCGGAGGCCGCCCGCGTCGCCAACGGCTCAGTTCCGGCGATGCGCATCCACAGATTGAGCCCAACGAAGTAAAGCGGCGGATGGATATCCTTGGTCGCCAATTGCGGAACGACGCCGCGCGGACCGAGCCAGGGTTCTTCGGCTACTTGGTAGGCCCGTTCCCAGCCGGTGGCCATGTGGATGCTGTGGACCTCGTCGGTCGTGTAGCAATACCGACCGATGTGCGAAAATCGCACGATCGCGGCGAGCCCGAGCAGGGCGAGCAAGAAAATAAAATGTCTTCGGTTCATCGATCGCAGGTGCGGCTCCGTTCCGGACAGCATCGACCGGTGGCTATCATACGGATCGGTGTCGGCGAGGCAAGTTTAATCGCCGGTGTAGATATGGATCGAGTGCGTCTTGGAGGGCAGCTCGGCCATGGCGAAATAGGTAAACACGATCGCCAGTGCGCCGAGAACGCAAAAGACCATCGCCTTCTTACCCATCCAGCCGCGCACGTAGCGTAGATGCAGAAAGATCAGGAAGATCAGCCAGGAGATGAACCCCCAGGTCTCCTTGGGATCCCAGAACCAATAGTCCCCCCAGGCGCCCTTGGCCCACCAAGCCCCAGAGAACAGGCCGCAGGTCAAGAAGATAAAACCGAAGGTAATCACCCGATAAGCTGATCGGTCCAACGTCATCTGCACGTTGCCGAATACGTACGCGTTGCGCGCGGTCAAAGCCTTGACCCGGGGCGAAATTAAATAGATCAGAGCTGCGAGCGAGCCTACCGTCAGCAGGGCATAGGCAAACAGATACACCGTCACGTGAGGAACAAACCAGGCGCTCTTCAGAGACGGCGGAACCGGTGCGTATTCCGATTCCCACTTCGTCAAGGCGAAGAAGTGCATCCCCATGCCCGCCAGAGTCGCGATGCCTCCAACGATACGGGCTCTGGAGAAAAGCTCCACGAGCAGGTAGGCCAGCAATACGGTCCAGGATGCCAGAGTCGAAGCGGTATGAAAAGTATTGATCGGCGCGTGACCGGACTTGTCCCAGCCGTAGGCCAGGTATGCCGTATTGGCCGCGAAGGTGGCGACCAGAAGGCCTGTGCACAACCAGCCCAGCGCACGATTCTTGATAAAAAATCCGTTCAGAATATAACACAAAGCCGTGCAGCTCGATAGCACCACCATCGCCTGGAACAGGTCCGCGGATTGCTCTCCAGAACGGAAAAAGTTATTTTCGTGTTGCGGAACCGACAGGGTACCCAAAATGATCCATAGTTGTAGCAGAAGCAACAGGCCTCCAAAAATCATCAGGATCGTGTTGATCGGCCCGTTGGTACCGGGCGCGGCAGGGAGCAGCTTGGGCTTTTCGGGATTCGCAGTGGTCTTGGCCCGATTGCGCAACCAGGGCTGGATCACCAACATGAGAATCAGCCCCACGACAACCCCAATGAAGCCCAGGTAGACGATCTCCACTCCGGGATCCTTGACCACCTGGAAGATGGAATGGAATGTCAGCGGCGCCCCCGGTGCGGGCTGCTCGGCACCATAGCTGGACTGATACAGGACATAGCCGTTCACATTGAGTGGATAGTTCATGCTGACGCTGGTGTCGTACTTTTTCCCGGATCCATTCTCCTCGATCGTTACCCAGGACTTGAAACCCTCCGGCATCACATCCTGGGTCCGAAAGCACAAGCGTACCTGATCTTCCATCGGTCGCACGGCACGCTTTCTAGGATCAAGTGTCCCACGCATCGCAGCCCGAGAAACCAACTCGTCGCTGTCGTTATGAAACAGATCAACGAACAAATACGGCATCGTGGGTGCTGTTTCTTTGCTGCTTTCTTCGGCCAAATTCTTCAAATCGACATTTAAAACCGCATGCGGTATCAGATTGGACAGGGCCATCCGGCCCGCCGCCTTGCGAAATGTCAAATCCTTGTCCCACTGGATACTCTGCGTGTCCACCACTTCGCCATCCTGGAACAGATAAACGCGTTCGTTTGATCCAGTGATGACGTACACGTCCTTGTAGCTTTCCCAATGAGTGCTTTCAACCAATCGCACTTGGATCGGAAGGAGCAACGGCGGAGTGCGGCGGCGGGTTTCAAACCAATCGTCCGGATGCTTCCGAAAGCGCCAGATGCCCTCGCCGCGGGGATCCAAGTTCTCCTTCGCATCTGCTTCGGTCTTAAACACCTGGAGCCGTACAGCTGGGTTTTCCGGGAAGGACGATTTGGATCCGAAGCGATTCTTGCCAAGCATGGAAAAATGGGGCTCGTACCGCTCTACCCGGATCGAATACGGCGACTGGCCGACCGGTACTTCCTGGCCCAGGACAAACGGGACCGACACCGGGTCGTCGGTGTCGGGCAGGCGGACCTCCAGCTTCCCCCGCATGGGCTGGAACTTGGGCATCCGCTGTGCGAACGGTTCCCCGGCTTCGATAAAATCGAACCAGGAAAATAGGATCATTGCCTGATGGTCCGGTGAAAACCACGAACCGCCATGAAACATGTAATCGTTTTGTTCATAAAACGATGCTTCGGCTTTGTACCGAACGTAGACGGCCGGGTTCTTGACCTCGTTGGACGCGTTTCGGTAAATCGACTTCGGTTCCACGTCGAGCTTCGAAATATAGCGCCGAACGATCAAGCTATAGTCGCTACCAACCAGCGGGGTTCGCCCCGTGTGCACGTCGGCCGCGTCCCGATACACCGGGCTCTCGCCACGCACCCAGGCAGGGTGCCACTTGCCCCAGGTGTATTCTTCTTCGTCGGGCTTCGGATCTTTGACCTTACGCTCTTTGACTTGATAGTACAGCTTGTAGGCGGGCGGGTATTCCGGCTTGTCGAACTTGTTCAGCGTGAGCTTGAACGGGAGGTTTTGGATCTCGACGGGCGATACTTCCGGTTCCGCCAAATAGCGCGTGGGAATCCCGGCTCCCATATTCTGCCCGCGGTCGACCGGAACGAAGGCACTGCGCGTTTCGCCCTCGTGGACGAGTACGTATCCTTTGGTCGCGCCAAAGTAATCGCCCACCAGGCTGCCAGCCAAGATCACCGCAACCGAACAGTGAGTCAACACGAACCCAAGCTTGCGCCAGGAGGTTCGGTATCGAGTCAACACCGCAGTGCTGGCGCAGACCATGACCAAGACCAGCAGTCCGCTGTACCACCAGGCGTGGTAGACGTCGGTCAGCTTCGCCCGAGCGGCCACGTCGTACCCGTCTCCAATCCGCCGGAAGGTGGCGTGTTCCTCAAACAGATCGGCCTTCACGCTCCACGGCGTTTCTTTCAGCAGGCTGGGTGGAATGGGAACGCCCGGGCGCAGCCCCAGGCGCGCCAATTCCCGTTGCGTGTTCGGGTGCAATTTCTCGTGGAACCGAAAGTGCGTGCCCTCCCACCAGCCGTTTTCCTTGAACCACCCCCCGTAGATTTCCTGAAACTCCGCGCGGTTGTTGGTCTGGACAATCCAGGTGCCCAGGATCGTAAAGATTGTAATGATGATCAGCAGAACGCAGGCGAACTTAAAGCTGGTTACCAGCTCCAGAGTCGGCTTTCGGTAGAAGGTCAGGATCGCCGTCAGGCCGATCGCCAACAGCATCAACTGGGCAGCATAAACGGTAGCGGGTGCGATGCCCCAGTCGCGGATTAGAAATTCCGACACCGTTTGCGCCGCCAGCAACATCATGCACAAGGTGCCAATCAGGCAAACCATCCAAGTGACGGATGGGTTATATCGTTTGGTCCTCAACGGTTGCAGCCTCTTCTATCGGGTGGAAGGGTTCGCCATCCCGACCCCTGCCGCATCGGCGGGTGTGACGAATTAACCGGTGAGAAATCATCTGCACAGGACACGCTCGGCGGTGGCGGAGCGCCTAAAGATCCATCAATACACTACCGATATATATTACACAACCGACCGCTTCGAAGCAAAACCAAATCTAACCCTTAATAGACGGTGCTTCGAATCGGTCGGTTTTTTTATTGTGGCACAGCAGATCTTGATTTTTCCTCACCGGTGGTCTCATCATACCCGATCCGACCTCCGAAGTCAAATGAATAACCTTTCATGACGACTCTTTTTGAACAAGCCACCAAATCTATTTTTACTTGCCAAACTTGGCCTTGTCCGCACTGGGCAGGGCGCGGCGGATGTCGGCAAAAAAACCATACTTCGCTTCCTTTGTAGATCCAAGGTGAACACTGTTGTTCTTCCGGCCCGCCTGATAAGAATCGCGTTTGCCACCACAATCCAGGAAAAACCCCAAACACAGACCAGGCGGACCGTATTGAGCATCCTTCGGCTGAACGGCTCCCGGATTGGCACCCCTGTAGGCGTCGGTACCGGCAGCGTCCACGAACAGCGCATAGGAGCTTTGGGCCGCACCGCCTTGAATAATTACGCCATCGGTGGTGTACCGATCGTTACCGGCTCCGTCGATGAAAATCCCGGTGGCGTGGTCCCAGGCGGATCCCTGGTTGGCCGTGCGGGTGCAGTTGTACCGGTCATCGCCTGCGTCGTCCATCAGGATGCCAACGCCCATGTGGCAACCGAAACCTTGAGAGTAGCGGGTCCCGGTGTATCGGTCGTTTCCGGACATGTCGCGAATCATCCCCAGCCCGAACCAGAAACCGCCGGCCTGGGAGAAGTTTCCCGATTCGTAAATATCCTTTCCCTGCACGTCAATCAGCGCGGCAACCCCGCCGGACAACTGCGGCTTTCCAAACCGCGAGCCCATGGCATAGCCCTGAGACATGCCCGTGAAAGTGCCCTTCGGGTCGTCCGCGTAGGTCGAAGGGTGGACGCCGGTGGCTCGATACTTGTCGTTCCCGCCCATTTCCAACAGAACGCCCGCTCCACCGGTCATGGCAAACGCCTGAGCGTATAGGCCTGCACCAAAAACGTCGTTACCACCGCCCTCTACCAGCAATCCAAGGCCGAAAACACCTGCGCCCTGTCCGATTTCCCGGCTTACCTCGTAACGGTCCTTGCCTTTCTTGTCGACCAAGATCCCCACACCGATCAAGCCACACCCTTGCGCTGCCTGCGGCGCTTTATAGGTATCATTGCCGTCGGCGTCGATCAGCATCCCTACGCCGAACAGCCCGCAGCCTTGAGCAAACGGTTTTTTCGAAACGTATTGGTCGTTGCCAGCCAGATCTAGGACCAGACCCACACGTCGCCCGGCAACCCCACTGCTGCCGGCGCGATTCTTGTACACATCGTTGCCGCCCAGATCGATAATGATCGCCGCATCCGTGTCATACACGTTTCGACCTTTTCCACCAATGATGAGTCGCCCTGCTCGCGTTTCTTGTACCCAAACGACCTTCCCGCTCACACCCTGGATCTTTGGAATCTTGTCCGTGGCGATCTTGTCTAAATGAGCGTTCCCCAAGGCGCTCAGATAATCGTCGTTGTCCAATCGAGCCAAAATCTGGGCCGCCACCATTAACTGTCGGCGATCGATATGCAGAATTTTCGGGATCTGCTGAATCAAGTGGGCGATCGCCTGATCCGGCCCCTGCACAGTGTCTGGGTCGATCTGCGCCAGGGCCTGCTCCAGTTCTTCTTTCGTCAGAGCCGCAAGAGCCGCGTCCACGGCATCGGTCGCCGCGTTGACCACGCTGACAATCTGTTCCAGGTGCTCCTTGGGCTTTCGCTTGATCCGGATCGGATCTACCCCATCGAGCGCATAGCCGTTTCCGATCAGTTGGCCGGCCCGCTCTACCGCATCTGCCAGCGGCTTGTCGCCGGCGTAGGCCCCGGCAATGCCGTCGGTCAACGTCTTTGCCAAGGCCGGTCCTTTGAGCGGCTGGCGATGCGCAAAGACGAATTGACTGGAAATAAATGGGTCGAAGTGGTTGCGGTCGTGTTTGGCAAACGAATCGGCGAGCTTCCGGTAGTCTTCTTCCAGCTTGTGATCGCTGAGGATTTTTCGGATCACTTTTTCATGAGGGTCGCGCGTCGCAAACAGATCGGCCAGGATCGCCGCATCCGCCAGCAGCGCGGGCACAGGGTCGAGGATTATCGTGAATGTCATCGGTTGACCGTTGCGGTAAACGTCAACATCAACGCGGTCGCCCGGCTTCTTTGTAAATGCGATGGCATTGATGGCCTCCACCGCTTTTTCGGTGGAGTCAAAGGTCTTCCCGTCCAGCTTGTAGACCACGTCGCCCCGCCGCAGCCCGGCCTTGTGAGCCCCATAGCCTGGGTGGACCCGAGCGGCCGTTAGACCTGCGGCATTCTGGTTCGGTTCGCCCTCAACGGTCAGTTCGAGCGGCACAAGGTTAGCGCCAATAAAGGCTTGTGGCGCGGCCGGAGCCGCATCGCCGCGCTGCGTGGGGAACAAAAGGATACCGATCAGGAGGATCCATACGCCTGCTCGCTTCATAGATACCTTCTCCGAAGTTGAAGGATTGGCGGCGGCCAAGGCGTTTTATATTCTACGAAAGGGGGAAAGTCAAGATGCTGGACAATACGGGCAAAGCGCGCGAACACCGGAGTCGACCCGTTATGCCTCTAATTCGTCCAGGCGCGTTTTAAGTTTTTTCATGTCTTCCCAGACCTTACGTTTGTCTCCTGGGTTGCGCAATAAGTAGGCCGGATGATAAGTCGGTAGCACTTCGATCGATTCAAAACCGGGCATCGGGTGAAACAGGCCGCGGAGCCGACCGATGGTCTGGTCGGTCTCTAATAAAGCCTTCGCCGCAACGGAGCCCAGGGCGCAAATGACCTTGGGACCGATGCTCTCGATCTGGCGCTGCAGATAGGGCATGCACTTGCCCATCTCCTGGGGGTTGGGGTTGCGGTTCTGCGGCGGACGGCACTTGATGATGTTGGCGATGTAGATGTCTTGTCGCGTGCGATCCAATGTGGTTTCGATAATTTTGTCCAGCAGTTTGCCAGCCCGACCGACGAATGGCTCGCCCTTCAAATCCTCATCGCGACCGGGAGCCTCGCCCACAAACAGCACCGTACTCCGTGGGTTGCCCACACCGGGGACCGTGTTCGTGCGCGTCTCGCACAAGGGACACAAGGTGCAGGCGGCAACCTCTGCGGCAATCAATTCGAGCGGATCTTGGGTCGCTTCAGATTCGGGCGCGGGAACGCGGGCGATGGGCTCAAAGGGGATCGAATCCAGACCGAACATCTTTTCCAACTCGACGCGCCGTTTCAGTTCGCGCGCCGGGTCGGCGTTCACGATGCGGCGTCCAGCGCCTTGCGTACGACCGCCAGTAGTGCGGCTTCAGCTTCGCCCATGGGCTTTTCGATCGTGCAGCCGGAGGCTCGACGGTGTCCGCCACCGCCGAACTCGCCTGCAATGAGATTGACATCTACGGCGTTGTTCGAGCGCATGCTCACGCGGGTAAATTCCGGCGTGTCGCCTTCCCGCAGCAACACGGCCACTTTGACATCGCGGATGCCCTTCGGCACGTCCACAAAGTCCTGGGTATCTAACGGCGACGTCCCCGTCTGTTCGTGCATCGCGTTGGTCACGTGCATCCACGCAATCGCACCATCCTCGGAGAACTTCAGAGTCTCCTGGGACAGCGTCTGCAGGGCCATGACGTCGCGCCGCTTGGAGCCGTAAATCCTGCGAGTCATCTCGTCGGGCTGGACGCCAATCTCCAACAGCTCCGCGGTAACCCGGTGGACCCGCGGGGAAGTGTTCTCGTGAGAAAAACGACCCGTATCGGTCACGATAGAGGCGTAGAGACAGGTGGCGATATTCAAGTCCACCTCGATCCCGTTGGCCCGCATAAAGTGATAGACCAACTCGCCGGAGGAGGAGATGTCCACGTCCACGATGTTGACGTCGCCAAAAAGTTCGTTGCTGATATGGTGGTCCATATTGATTAGCGGAACGTCTTCCGAAAGATTCTCGGACACGACGCCCAGCCGCTTGCGACTGCCCGCGTCGATGGAGATGGCCACGTCGAAGTCGCCGGCAAAACCCTCCGGGTAGATGTTGACCATGTCGGCCCCGGGCAGGAACCTGTATAAATCGGGGAATTCGCTGTCGTTGACGATGTGGGCTTCCATGCCCAGCCGGTCGAACATGTGCTTGAGGGCCAGTTCGCAGCCCACACCGTCGGCGTCCGGTCGCTCATGGGTGGTCAACAAGATTCGCTTTTTCGAGCGGATCAGTTCAAACGCTTCTTTGAAGATTTTATCGTTACCTGACATATCAGGATACGCTCCCAAACAGAACCTGTGGCTCGGCCCCATGGACGCGAACCCGAAACACTGTATTGTCCATCTCCGGAGTACCCTTGTCAAGGGCGACGCGTTCGTAGCGCCGGGTCAGCCCGGAGTACTCTCCAGAGGATTGTGCCGCAGCTCCCCCTTCCACCAAAACCTCCAACTCCCGTCCAATCAAACACTTGCGATGGGCCAGGCCAAGCTCATCGGATGTCGCCAGTAATCGCTGGCTGCGTGACTCGATTTCCTCAGGAGTGACAAAATTTGTCATCCGTGCCGCAGGTGTGCCGCTTCGTACGCTGTATGGAAAGACGTGGATTTTAATGAACCCAGTCGCCCGGCATAACTCAACCGTGTTCTCAAACTGGCTCTCCGTCTCTCCCGGGAATCCGACGATGGCATCCGTGGTAAAGGTCGGCCGATCCAGGCGGTTCCTTATCCTTTCGACCGTTTCCCCGTACATCTTGACCGTGTATTGCCGCCGCATCCGCTTGAGCACGGCGTCATCTCCAGCCTGGAGCGGCAGGTGAAAGTGCGGACAGACCTTCTGCGAACCGGCGATGACCTCCAGCAGCTCGCCGGTTACCTCGTTGGCCTCGATGGAGCTGAGCCGGATTCGTTCCAGCCCATTGATCCTGTCGAGCGCCGCAATCAATTGGGGCAGACCTTCGCCGTCGAAATCCTGTCCGTAGGCCCCCAGGTGGATGCCCGTCAGCACAATCTCCTTGTGTCCTGACGCCACCAGCCGCCCAGCCTCGGCGGTCGCCTCGGCCACCGACTTGGAACGGACCGCGCCACGCACCGCGGGAATAATGCAGAATGTGCAGTTGAGATCGCACCCGTCCTCCACCTTCATAAATGCACGCGCGTGGCCCTGGAACGCGCGGATCTCGCCCAGGCCCGAATAACGGGCCATCTCCGCGTCCGGGTCCAACAAGGCCGGGATTGTGAACTTGTCCGCGTTGCTGGCGATCACATCAATGCCCCCCATCGCCTCCAGCGCGTCCCGATCAGACTCCGCATAGCAGCCGGTTACCACCACCCGCGCACCGGGATTGCGGCGCTGAAAGCGCCGGATTGCCTGACGCGACTTGGCTCCGCTTTGACCGGTGACCGTGCACGTGTTAACCACGTATACATCGGCCGACGCCTCCGGTGCAACCTCCGCGTAGCCAGCCGCCTGCAAGCCCTCACGGATCGCCTGGGTATCGTATTGGTTGACCTTGCACCCGAGCGTCACGAACGCGCAGGTCTTGGTCGCAGTCTGTTGCTGGATCATCAACATAGCCCGGTAAGTATATCAAAACCTCGGACAGCGGAGCGAAAAAAAACGGAACCTCCCTCGCACCCGTTTCGTCTAAACCTGCGAGACCGCTAACACTCTCCTTGCGAGGGCATGACGATGAAACGATGGTTCATTGTGCTAGTCTCCCCCTTTCTGATGAAAGGCTGCGCACTTCTCCCGCCGGAATACACCCCTCCATCCAAAGCTCACGAATCCACAGTCGCAACGATCGATCTGCACGTCACGACACCTCTGGAGGAGATGGCACATCCGCCGGAACTCCAACTCGAAGAGTACGTAGACGACACCGAGATCGATCCATTCGAAACCTACCCGCCGGAGCCACCAGAACCCATCATCTGGGTCGAGGAAACCTGGGAGGAAGAATATACCGAGGTCGTTTGCGTTCCCAATATTGTAAGTCAAGTGCTCGTCTTCTCCAAAAATCATGGCTGTAACCGGCTGCACTGTAACCGACAGGAGCATCTCCATCTCCCACACCATCATCATCGCGCCGTCCCGCCAGAGGTCCAACGAGACGGCAAAGCTCCCAAGCGGTATGGCCAAACACCCAAACCCGAACGACGCAAGCCCCGGATCACTCCACCTCGTCACAACCGGGTTGTGCCACCAACCGTCTATCCCGTCAAAAACGTCGAGCCTCGTCCCAAGCCAGAGGTTCGATTCAATCGAAAGGCCAAAGTCGAACACCGGCGAAAAGCACGCGCCGAATCAAACGCCAAGGCCAAACGTCAACGAAAGGCACAAGCCGAAGCACAGGCCAAAGCCGAGCGGCAGCGCAAGGCACGCGCCGAGTCGAAGGCAAAGGCCGAACGTCAGCGAAAAGCTCGCGCAGAATCACAGGCCAAGGCCGAACGTCAACGCAAGACACGCGCTGAATCGCAGGCCAAAGCCGAGAGACAGCAAAAGGCCCGAGCCGAATCAAAGGCCAAGGCAGAGCGGCAGCGCAAGGCACGCGCCGAGTCAAAGGCCAAGGCTGAGCGTCAACGAAAGACTCGCGCAGAATCAAAGGCCAAGGCTGAGCGGCAGCGCAAGGCACGCGCCGAGTCAAAGGCAAAGGCCGAGCGGCAGCGCAAGACCCGCGCCGAGTCACAGGCCAAAGCTGAGCAACAACGCAAGGCACGCGCCGAGCCAAAGGCCAAGGCTGAGCGGCAGCGCAAGGCACGAGTCGAGGCAAAGGCGAAGGCCAAGCGCGAGCGAGAGAGCCGCTCCAAGGCGAAGAATAAATCGAAGGGTTAGGAAGGCTCTGGGCCTCGGGGCTCCTCAAGAGCCAGAATAAGCCCAAAAAAAGGGAACATTTTTGCCCGAAATTGCGTCTATACTATTAGTGAAGACAATTTGTCGACTGGATGGATCTACCATGGTACGCCTGTTCACGATCCTGCTGTGCTGCATTTCGGTCACCGGGTGTGCCGAAACCGCCGCAATGTATAACCTTCCCCGCTTTAGTCCAGACGGAGCAGAGGTTTACGCCGTCAAGGTCGAGGGCGAAGAGGTCCGGGACTCCGAGGGAGAGCCGTTGCCCTGCGCCGCGCCGGAGTTCCTGATGGACTACGTGGTCGCACTCAACGTACACGATGGCTCGGAACGACACCGCCTTTCTTGGTCGGAAATCGATTGGTATCGACAGGCAACCGAAGGCCAGTGGCGGTCTGAGCCCCACATGAGTGACCAGGCCACCCGCCGCGAGCAGGACGTGGAGCGAGAGTTTCATAGCATCCTCGCCTGCATGGTCAGCCGCTGGCAGGTACGCCAAATCGAGGCGGCGCAACCGTTCCCTTGCGCCGATCACAGCTGGGCCTATCGCAATTTCGACATTTCCCCGGACGGCCGCTACATCGTGGTCGAAGATCACGGCAGCGTTGTGGTCTACGCCGTACACGACAGTTGGAAACGTGTAGTTGGTCTTTACGAGGAGCCGGCGAACGGTGACTGGCTTCGAGAAAACGCTGACTTGTTACTCGCCGGTGTCATCGTCCTGGGAATTCTCGCCGCGGTCATCATATCTGCGTCAGAATCAGACGACCATGATCATCACGGCGGGCGCCGAGGCGGGCGTCGCCTCGCCCATCATAACAGCCACCATTAAGACCTATTATGCTCCCGCAAACCCTTGGCACGCGCAGTCCAATTGCGCTACGATGTCTGCTATGTTCCAAGATATCGATCTGAGACAGTTGACCGAGCTGACCGCGCCGGATCGGGCTTTTTTGTCCGTTTACCTAGCCAGCCCTCAATCAGCGACCAGCCTGGATAAGCGCTTTGAGAAAATGCGTAAAGCAGTCGAGGCGGATGAGCGCGATTACTTTGACGAAAACGTTAAATCGGTCCAAACCTATCTGGAACGCCACCCCCTGAAGAGCGGCTCCCAGTGTCTGCTGTCCTGCTGGGCCTTGGACTTCTTTCAAGCCATCCCACTGCCGGCAGCGGTGCCTGATCTCGTCTGGATCGACTCCTCCCCCTACGTACGACCGCTGGCGCAGTTGCAGGAGGAATACGAGAACGTCGCGGTGGTCGTCGCCGATAACAAAAAGGCCCGCATCTTCTGCATCAGCGCCGCGGTAGCGGGTGACGAGAAGGTGGTCACCGGCAACATCAAGAATCACGTCCGGAAGGGAGGCTGGTCCCAACAGCGCTACGAGCGGCGCCGCGACAAGCAGTTGCTGCACTACGCTCGAGAGATCGTGGAGGCGTTGGCCGAACTTGATAAAGAAGAAAACTTCCGCCGCATCATCCTGGTCGGTGGCAAAGAAGCCTTGCAGGCAGTGTACGAAGACCTGCCGGTTGCATTGCAAACCAAGGTCGCCCAGAAGGCGATTGATTTGCACAAGCCCAAGGACGAAATCAACGAAGAGATCCAGGCGTTGTTTACCGAGCAGGAGCGCCAGTCCGAGCGCGAACTGTGGGACAAGATCCGATCAGAACACCTGCGCGGCGGGCTTGGCGTGGCAGGGCTAACAGACGTTTTGGCTGCCGCGGAGCTCGGCCGCATAGACACGATGATCGTCAACCGCACGTTTCATCCCGAAGGTCGCCGTTGTCGAGACTGCGAAAATCTGGATGCCACCGTGGTTGAGACCTGCAGCGCCTGTGGCTCTTCATCGGTCTACGAAGTCGACGTTGTCAACGAAATCGTCGAACGACTCAAGCAGACCGGAGCGGAAACCGACTTCGCCGACCCCATCGACACCCTCACCGCCGCCGGCGAAATCGCCGCGCTACTGCGTTATTAAAATTATCGTAAAGGTTCCGGCACTCTTGAAACAAGCAGATAGTCTTTAGTATTTCCCCATCATTCGAAGCGTCTTGACGTGTACGTTCTCGGGCTCGTTTCGAATGTCGCGCCAGTACTCTTCTCTTACATCATTGTCAATTTCAACTTCGGTATTATATAGAGCGTTGTTTCCATCTCTTCGACATCCGGAAATCCAATATTCTTCTTCTGTCTCTACGTCATAATAATTGGTTTTGAATCCACTGCCCTTAAGAGATGCGAACTCTTTATTCTTATAGTAAAGGGTCTTGCCCGTCTTCGAGAACTCAACCCGACCAATGCGGGCCGGCCCTACGATGCCGTCTTCTTTGCGTTCGATGTACATGATTCTTGATTGCACGGCCGATGCCCTCCCTAAAGATCACGAGATTTCCCCGAGCGCCCACGTGTCAAAGCCATCTCTTTTCATTTCACCTGCTGAAACCAAACGTCCTACAGCGTATCGCTTCGCAGTGCGCTCTTGCTCTTGCGTCTCTTGAAGAATGTGACCAGGGCGACTCAAGCCTACGAAACGTCTCTGGGGTCGACGCGTTTGGGTTCTATCAATATCGACACGACGGGGTACTCAAACTCAACATCCTCAACAGGAACAGCGATTGCTCCGTGCTCTTGCAAACCACCGCTATGGATCGGCGTATAAATTCTTTGTTCCCCATCCGTATTCCTGATTCGTATCGCGATCTTACCTCGCACGATCGCCATAACCGGCTTGCCATCATAGCTTTTGTCGTGGGGCGCAATTGGGCGCGCGGCATCAATAACAACAATCTGGTCCTGGGCTGTGAAATTCCACCCAGAATTGCCCTGGACAACAATGCATCGAGGATCTATGGCGTCGAGAACATAAGCAACTTTCCGCTCCTCGTCGGTTTCGGTGTTGCGGCGAGCACCCTGCTTGTCGTCCTTTGCTCCCGTGTAATTTAGCACAGGCGCCGCCGCCACATAAGCCTTCGGCAAACTCTCCGCGATCTTCGATGAGCCGGTGCTCGGAGAAATGGAGTCGTCCGCCCAGTATGCTACAGGCAGACCAGAAAGTTCAGCGAGTTTTTTGAGGCGTTTGGATGAGGGCCGACTCCGGCCTTGAACCCAGTCGTTAATCGATGCCGGTGTGATACCCAGAGCTTTGGCCAATTTGGCTTGGGATCCATACAGTTCCGCCAAGGTTCTGACTTTTTTAGCGAAAATAGCGTTTCTCTTAACCAAGCTCATTCAAGTAACTTACACGCGCGTATATGATTTATTCATATTTTATGCTTGACAGAAATGAAAAAATCATATAAACTGTCGACACCTGATCGGAGGCTAGTATTCGATTTTTTGGGAAGCAATTTAAATCAAGGAACAAAGAATGATACGAATAAGAAAGCGACGCGGTTCTGGCCACCGCGGCGCCTTCGGGTCGGTTGGTTGCTTCCCCAGCCACCGGCCCAATATACAACACGACTTACATTGCAAAGTTTCTGCGCTTGTGGGCGCCTTGTCAACCCTTTTCTGCTCCCATTCATTTTTCATTTCTGCACAAACACGTCATGTGCAACCTCAAACAAGTCGATGGATCGGTCTCTGATGTTGAGGAAGCAGGATGAACACCACCTGACAGAAGAGAGCTTCCGGGAGTCGGGCCAGCGGCTGCCCAACGACGAAGTCAGAATGAAAGCCACCTCACGCGCAGAAGGCGCCTTCATAGACATCCAGCTGACCAAGGGAGCAATCGAAGGGCACATTGTCTATCTACAGAGAGAGATTGATTATTTCGAGTCCCTCCGGACTCTATACCGGTCGGTGTTTAGCCCAGCTAGTGTCTCCATGACAGATACAAGTTTAGTTTGGGCAAAGCGAAAAGCTCGAGGTCGTAAAAAGCCTTTACTGCCCAGTGCGGATATCGAAGGTCGCGTGTTGATGGCTCGGGCAGAACAGGTTGTCACGAAGGAAAGAGAATTTCATCATAAAAGAAATCGCCCCTAGTGCATTGGTCGGCCTCGTATCGACCATGGACATCCGCCGGCTCAAAGTGCTGACGAAGTCATCGTTGACTGGCATTTCTTTGCAGAATATCGCTGCTCTTGCGTCTCTTGAAAAATGTGATCAAGCCGATTGTAACGCCGAGCGCCATGGTTCCAAAAAAGATCGCCAGGCTTCCAGCAATGGCTCCAAATATTCCCTTCATAAACCCCTGCCCTACAGCAAAGACCGCTTGCGAGCCTTTTTGGCCTTCGGCGTATACTGCGGAAAATTCGTACATGCCAGGCTGTTCGATCGTGAAGTCAAAGACGGAAGAACCGGAACGGCTGCCAAATGAATAAGACTTGTTCATCGAGGATTGGGAAAGAAGATGAATCCAAAAAGGGCAAGGCCGACACCAAAACCAGCTCCCTTTCCGATCGTCTCGCAACGATTGATTTGGAAAGAAGCCCCCTCTCTAACGATCTCGCGGGTGCGGTAGAGTTATCTGGCGATACGCTAATCGGTGGCACTCCCAAGATTTGCAACAACCGCATCTCCGATCTCCGCTGTCGAGAAAGTTTCGATACCGTCGCAGGCAATGTCGGGCGTCAGGTAGCCGGCATCAATGGCCGTGGCAACAGCGGCCTGTACTGTAGCAGATTCTTGAAACAGATCGAATGAATGGTGCAGCAACATGGCTACGCTCAAGATCGCGCCATAGGGATTCGCTCGTCCTGTTCCGGCAATGTCGGGGGCCGAGCCGTGAATCGGTTCGTATAGCCCCAACGGCCCCGCTCCTAGCGATGCCGAGGGTAGCATGCCCAGCGAGCCGGATAGCATCGACGCCTCGTCGGTGAGGATATCACCAAACATGTTTTCGGTGACGATCACGTCAAAGTCCGACGGCCTGCGTAACAAATGCATGGCGGCCGCATCTACCAGAAGGTGCTCCATGACAACGTCGGGAAATTCTTCACGACCGACGCGTTCCGCTGTCGCACGCCACAAGCGAGAGGTTTCCAAAACGTTTGCTTTGTCCACGGAGGTGACGCGGCCCGCTCGCTTGCGTGCCTGTTCGCAGGCGATGCGCACGATCCGTTCAACTTCTCCAACGGTATAAACACAGGTGTCGATCGCTCGATCCCCATCACGACGCTTCTCGCCGAAATAAATGCCGCCTGTCAGTTCCCGAACGACCAGCACATCGATCCCTTCGAGCAGGGCGGCCTTCAGCGGTGACGCGTCCTTCAACCGGGGATGTACTCGAACCGGACGAAGGTTGGCAAAAAGCTCCAGCTCCTGTCGCAAGGCCAGCAGACCTTGTTCGGGGCGAACGGTCGTACCGGGAGCGTCCCACTGGGGCCCTCCGACGGCGCCCAATAGAATTGCGTCGGCCCGCCTGCAGAGGGCAAGCGTCTTCGCAGGCAGAGACTCACCGGTCGCGTCGATCGCGCCGCCGCCGATATGGGCTTCTTCCATTTCAAAATGGTGGCCGAATTTGGCGGCAACCGCCTCAAGGACACGACGAGCCTGGCCGACCACTTCGGGGCCGACGCCATCTCCGGGAAGCACGGCGATCTGCGCGTTCATGGCAGCCTCCGCTCGTATGTGGCGATGGCTTCTTCTTGTCCAAGCAAATGTGTCAATTCGTCCACTCCATTCATCAGGCAATGGCGTGCGAAGGCGTCGATAGGAAAGGAGATGGCCGCGCCATCAGGCCGGATAATTGTGCAGGTCTCCAGGTTGATCGTCACCTCGCAACCTGAATTTGAAGAAAATTGATGGTGCGTTTCGGAATCCACGACAATCGGAAGCAACCCGTTCTTTAAAGAATTGCCACGGAAAATATCGGCAAAGGAAGTGCTTACGACTGCTTGAAATCCAAAGTCAAGCAACGCCCACGGCGCGTGTTCTCGGGAAGAACCGCACCCAAAATTGTCGCCGGCGATCAGCACGCGGGCATCGCGAGCCGCCGGTTGATTCAAGATAAAATCCGGTCGCGGTTTACCCTCGGGGTCGTAGCGCCAATCGGCAAATAACTTGGCTCCCAATCCGTCTCGAACGGTGCCCTTGAGAAAGCGAGCCGGTATAATTTGATCGGTGTCCACGTTGTTCAGCGGCAGCACAACGCATCGCTCTTGTAGAATATGAATGGCTCTCATGGCGCCCCCATAAGCTCTCGGACGTCGGTGATTGTTCCACGGATGGCGGAGGCGGCCGCGGTCAGCGGGCTGGCCAGAAAGGTCCGTCCTCCAGCCCCTTGCCGGCCCTCGAAATTTCGGTTGCTCGTGCTTACGCAATACGCTCCGGGCTCCAGATGATCGCCGTTCATGGCGATACACATCGAACATCCGGGCTCGCGCCATTCGGCACCAGCCTGGCGAAAAACGTGATCGAGCCCCTCCGCTTCCGCTTGTTTCTTTACGGTTTGCGATCCAGGCACCACGAACATTCGGACGCCCGGGGCAACTTTTCGGCCCTTTACAACAGACGCAGCGTGTCGCAGGTCAAGAAGGCGCCCGTTGGTACAACTGCCGATAAAGACGACGTCAATTGCTTGACCCAACAGGGAGCGACCGGAAGACAGGCCCATATACTGCAGAGCCTTTTGTACGGACACGTTGTCATTTGGCTTTGGAATCGGCGCGCGGATGGGAATCGCCATCTCGGGATTGGTACCGAAAGTAATCATCGGTTCCAGGTCACTGGCATCGAAAGTCAGCTCTCGGTCGTAGGCGGCTCCTTCATCAGAGCGCAAATCGTGCCAGCGTTCGCTCGCTTTCTGCCGGTCCACACTCGCCGGGCGATCGGCCAGATAGGCAAAGGTGGTTTCGTCAGGGGCGATCATGCCCGCGCGGGCGCCGGCCTCGATCGACATGTTGCAAACCGTCATTCGCTCTTCCATGGAGAGAGCATCAATTGTGCTTCCACGGTACTCGATCACATGCCCAGTCGCCCCACCCACTCCAATCTTGGCAATGATGGAAAGAATCAAATCCTTCGACGTGACTCCCCGCGGAAGGCGACCGTTTACGTGAATGGCAAACGTTTTGGGTCGCCGCTGCAGAAGGCACTGGGTGGCGAGCACATGGGCCACTTCGCTGGTGCCAATACCGAAAGCCAATGCCCCAAAGGCCCCGTGTGTACTGGTATGGCTGTCGCCACAGACAATGGTCATGCCGGGTTGGGTATAGCCGATTTCCGGAGCGATCACATGTATGATTCCCTGTTGCGGGTGATCCAAATCGTGCAGCAGGATCTTGTGCTTGTCGCAATTGATTTGCAATTGCCGAAGCTGCGCCGCGGCTTGGGAGTCTCGAACGACACGGCGCCCTCCGGGAGCGGGCGCGTCGGTGGGCGTGGAATGGTCCATGGTGGCGATCACACGTTCGGGGCGACGTACCCCCAGGCGAAGCTCGCTCAATTGAGTGAACGCCTGCGGGGAGGTGACCTCGTGGATCAGATGCAGATCAATATAAAGCACGGCCGGCGTTTGCTCTGTCTCCGGGCAAACAATGTGCTCATCCCACACCTTCTCGAACAGCGTCCGCTTCTTCATCGAACCTTTCACATTTCCATTCAATGAACAGGTTCCGGTCGATCCGAGGGCGCTTGAGTTACCTGATCTCTTGCAGACAACAGGACCTGGTTGACGATCCGCAGAAACGCATTTGCACTGGCTTCCACAATATCGGTGCTGACCGCTCTCCCACGCAACCGCTTGCCTGCGTAATCCGCCTCGACACTCGCTTCGCCTTGAGCGTCTTCGCCGATGGTCACGCTACGGACTTGATAGTCCTGCAACAAAAGTGACACGCCGGTGCTCCGTTCAATCGCTTTGAATAAGGCATCGATCGGCCCGTCCCCGCAAGCGGCCTCTTGAATTTCAGATCCGTCCAAATGTTTTAGACAGACCGCGGCGGTCGGAAGCGTTCCGGTGCCGGCGCTGGTGTGAAATGACGCAATGGTCCACAGGGCTGGCGCATCCTGATTGTGTCCGGTGATCAAAGCTTCAATGTCGGCGTCATAGACCTCTTTCTTTTTGTCTGCCAATACTTTGAAATCGTCGAATACCATTTTCAGTTGTGTCTCGTCCAAGTGATAGCCCAGCTCAGCGATGCGCGCTTGGAACGCGTGACGGCCACTGTGTTTGCCCAATACCAACTGACTGCTGCAAAAGCCAACGGTCTCAGGCAACATGATTTCGTAGGTGGACTGATGCATCAGCATGCCATGCTGATGAATGCCGGCCTCATGAGAAAATGCGTTCTGCCCCACAATGGCTTTGTTGCGCTGAACGATCAATCCGGTGGCGTTGGAGACCAGGCGGCTGGTTGGATACAGACGCTCGGTTTGGATACCGGTGCTCAGCGAAAAAGAATCGCCGCGCGTTCGAAGCGCCATCACTACTTCCTCCAGAGAACAGTTGCCCGCACGCTCTCCGATTCCGTTGATCGTGCACTCCACCTGGCGGGCACCGACAGCCAGAGCGGCCAAGCTGTTGCCCACGGCCAGACCCAAGTCGTTGTGACAATGAACACTCAAGACTACATTATCAATCCCGCGCACGGTTTTCTTCAGATGCTTGATGATTTCCGCGTACTGATCGGGCAGAGCGTAGCCCACGGTGTCGGGGATGTTTATCGTGGTCGCGCCGGCGTCGATGGAGCGTTCCACCACTTCTGCCAGAAAATCCAATTCCGTTCGCGAAGCATCTTCGGGCGAAAATTCCACGTCATCGCAATATTCTTTCGCCTTTTGGATGGCTTCCACCGCGTGGCGCACGATTTCACCTTCAGCCATTCGGAGCTTGTGTTTACGATGGATCGCGCTGGTGGCCAAAAACACATGGATTCGCTTGTGCTCGGCTTCCTTTAACGCATCCCACGCGGTTGCAATGTCTTTGGGGTTGCAGCGCGCCAATCCACAAATAATCGGGCCTTCTACCTGTCGCGCAACTTCCTGAACCGCTTCAAAGTCGCCTGGGGAAGCAATCGGGAACCCGGCCTCGATCACATCGACGCCAAGGTCTTTGAGCGCGTGGGCCACTTCCAGCTTTTCGGCCAGATTCATGCTGGCTCCCGGAGATTGTTCGCCGTCGCGCAACGTGGTGTCGAACACAATCACGCGATTCGCTTTATCTTGTTCCGTTCTTTCGTCTTTCATGGTATTGCCTTCACAATAGACTTTCGTTATGCCTTCTTTCGCCCCTTATCTATGCACAAAAAAACCCACCGGGGCTTCCGGCGGGTATCTTGATCAATCGGGTGTACGGTATTGACTCAGATCCCGCCAGCAATCACTCCCGGGAGGAGCAAGGCAAGAGCCAGCACAAGCGCAATCTCCCCGCAAACCAAGGCGAGCCGGTGGACCTGAGATCGAGACTGAATATACCCCTGATTCATAGAAAGTTTTTTATACAGCAAAATGCTTTCTCCGTCAAACTCCATTTTTAGATTTTGAGCAAAGATTTAGGAAAACACAGGGAGCTATAACTGTAAGTCATTTCTAATAATATCGTTATAGCATAGCGCGTGGGTTTTGAGCCCCATGCTTTATATTCGCATGATGGAACATTCGGTTGGACGCGACAGCTTCTGTAACCGCTTCTGTTTAAGTTATTTGTAAGCGTATTTCATCCAACAGCCCTACGTCTGCGACGGATTCGTTAGGCAATCACTGCCAGTGGAACCCAAACAAACTGGTCGGGGCGACTGGATTTGAACCAGCGACCTCAGCGTCCCGAACGCTGCGCTCTACCAAGCTGAGCCACGCCCCGATGGGTGATCTACTCTATCGCACGGATCTGCACGATAAGAAGGGTTAGTATAGGACTTTGGAGCCGTTTGCTCAAGGCATTTATTCGTCGGCGGACGAGGGCTGAAAGCCGGCTTGACCGAACAGGCAGACGAATCGGCAGGGGCAGAGGACCGATTTCTTGGTTTCTGTCTCCGAAAGTTTTTCGACGGCATACAGGGTCTGGTTCTCCAGATCGCCGATGGGCAAGACCAACGTGCCGCCCACGCGCAGTTGCGCCAAGATTTCGCTGGGCAACCCGGGGGCACAGGCGGTGACAACGATGCCGTCATAGGGTGCGTGTTCAGCCCAGCCGATCGAACCATCGTCGATGCGCAGGTGTACCGCACCATAGCCCAAGGCGCCCAGACGCTCCCGGGCGACGGCGGCCAGGGTTTCCAACCGCTCCACCGAATAGACCGATCCGGCCAACTCGGCCAGCACCGCGGTCTGATAGCCGGAACCGGTGCCGATCTCCAAGATCTTTTCGGAGCCGGCTAGGCTCACTGCCTGGGTCATCAGCCCGACGATGTAGGGCTGACTGATGGTCTGCTCCTCTCCGATCTCCAACGGCGAATCGTTGTAGGCGGATTCGGCTTGATCGGGGGAAACGAATCGGTGCCGCGGAACCTTGCGCATCGTCTGAAGAACCGCACGATCTTGGATGCCGCGCGCCACCAGTTGATCACTGACCATGTCGTTGCGCGGGCTCTCGTAGCCGTCCAAACCGTTCGGAATGTCCAAGGGTTCGTTTCCGTTCAACCGCTCAGCTCCGCAAGGCGATGGAAGCTGTCCTTCAAGGCCGGGTATAGCGCCCGGTATTGCTTGTAGGCGCTGTTATACAACTCAGCCGCGAGCGGCTTCACATCGGTGATTTCCTCGACCTGGATCGTCGCTTCGCAGGCTTCCTCCACGCTATCATAAAACCCGGCGGCCACCGCGGCCAGCAGGGCCACGCCAAAGGCCGGACCCTCCTCGACGTTGATGCGGCTGACCGATGTCTCGTAGATATCCGCCTGCATCTGGCGCCAGAATGGACTGCGGGCCCCGCCGCCGGAGATTCGGATCTGCGCGACCGGCACGTTCAGGTCGCGCACCAATTGCAGGCAATCGCGCATCCCGAAGGTCACGCCCTCCAGCAGCGAGCGGATCATCTCCGGCTTGCCATGGGCTCGGGTCAGGCCCACCCATGCGCCGCGGGCACCCGAGTCCGGATGCGGACACCGCTCGCCGGTCAGGTACGGCAAGAAGATCAATCCTTCGCTACCAATCCGCGCCGACTTGGCGGTTTCGCACAGGATGTCGTAGACGTCTACGTCGCGGCGCTCCGCCTCGGCCTTTTCGGTCTCGGCAAAGGTGTCGCGATACCATTGAAACGACCCGCCTGCCGAGAGCATTACGCCCATGATGTGCCACTTGCCCGGTACCGCGTGACAGAAGGAATGCACGCGGGCCAGCGGATCGCAGACCGGCTCGTCCGCGTGGGCAAAGACGACGCCGGAGGTGCCCAGGGTCGCCGAGAGGATCCCGTTCCTGACCACGCCGCTGCCTACGGCGCCCGCCGCCTGATCTCCACCGCCACCCACGATCGGGGTGCCGACAACCAGACCAGTCTCCTCCGCCGCGGATGCATGGATCGCGGTCGTGGCGACCACCGACTCGCTGCAGATCGGCATCAGGTCCGGATCGATCTGCAACCCGCTCAGGACTTCGGCGGACCAGCAGCGGTTTTTGACATCGAACAACAGCGTGCCGGAGGCGTCGGAGACCTCCGTGGCGAAGTCGCCGGAGAGTCGATACCGAATGTAGTCTTTGGGCAGCAGGATCTTGCGGACCTTCTCCCAAAGACGCGGCTCGTGTTTTCGAATCCATAAGATTTTTGGCGCAGTAAAGCCGGCCAGGGCCACGTTGTGGGTGCAGGCGATCAGGCGGTCGCGCCCGAGGGTGGATTCAATCTCTTCGCACTCCGCGGCGGTACGCTGGTCGTTCCATAGGATCGCCGGGCGCAGCACGTTGCCGGCTTCGTCGAGCGCCACCGCTCCATGCATCTGTCCGGACAGGCCCAGCGCCTTGACCTGTTGCGCGGACACACCGCTACGCGCCAGCACCGTGCGGACCGTGGCGACGGTTGCAGCCCACCAGTCGGCCGGGTCTTGCTCGCTCCAGTCGACCTTCGGTTGGGACAGCGCATAGGATTGCGTTGCACTGGCGGCCACCTTTCCGGTTTCGTCAACGAGGAGGGTTTTGGTGCCCGAGGTTCCGATGTCGATGCCGATGACGTAGGCCATGCGATGTCTCCCAGTCTCTTGCTCAACGCGCGCCGCCAGTACGCGATCAGGGAGCGTCGACCTTGATGTCCTGGGCCTCCAGTTCCAGCTCGGGATCGGTGCGCCAGGTGTTGATCTTCAGCCGGTAGGCCACCGACAGCCGGGTCCCTCGGCTTACCTCGTCGATCCGATGCCCAAACCCAAAGGCAACCACCCGGTAGGTCGTTCCGTTTTGGCGCGCAATGAACTGCAGGTGTTGGCTCGTGTTGCCCATGGTGCGGGGCTGGCCGACGACCTCCAGCCCGTGGGAGGCGAACAGTGGCCGCGGATTGCTTCGGCCGAAAGGCGCCATCTGCTCCACGTGACGGGCCAGGTCCAGGCTGAGCTCTGCCAGAGAATCGTCCACATCGATGTGGAGCTTGGGGGTGAGCATGTCGGCGTCCACACGTTGCTTCACCGCCGCGTCAAAGCGCGTTCGAAATTCTTCGATGTTGTCCGTGTCCATCTCCAAACCAGCAGCCGCCGCGTGTCCGCCGTAGCCGTGCAGCAGGTCCTCGCAATCGGACAGCACGTCGGTCACGTTCACACCGGGAATCGATCGCAACGAGGCGCGGGCTCGGTCCCCATCGCAGCAGAGGATCGCGGTGGGCCGATAATGCAGGTCGACGATTCGCTGGGCAACGATACCGATGACCCCCTTGTGCCATCCGGCCTGGGCCAGGACGATTCCCTGGGGCGTCGCGGAGCCGTATTGAGTGTCGTATTGATTCCGCGCCTGCTGCTGGACTTCTTGTTCGATGGTACGCCGCTCGCTGTTTTCCGTATCCAGCTTTTGGGCGATGGCCAGCGCCGCACTGTAAGAATCGCTGGTCAGCACGCCAAACGCCAGAGACGAGTCGCCCATGCGACCGCCGGCATTGAGACGCGGGCCCATCTGATAGCCGATGTGCCAGGCCTCCACGGGCCCATCTTTGATGTGACTGACCTCCTTGAGGGCCTTGATCCCCGGGTGGGCGGACGTTTCCAGGGCCTTGCAGCCGAGGCGGACCAACAGCCGGTTCTCGCCGACCAAGGGGACCACGTCGGCCACGGTGCCGATCGCCACCAAGGCGAGCATGTGCTGAAGCACGGCGTCGAACTGAGGCGTCGCGTCCCGGTCCAGCCCCAATTGGAAGATCAGGGCGCAGGCCAGCTTGTAGGCGACGCCCACGGCGGCCAGGTCGCGGTTGGGGTAGTCCTCGCCCTCCAGCTTCGGGTTGATCAAGGCAAACGCCGGCGGCAGAGTTTCGGGCGCCTCGTGGTGATCGCAGACGATCACGTCCACTCCCAAGGCCCCGGCCCGCGCGATTTCGTCCACCGAGGTGACCCCGCAATCGCAGGTGATGATCAGCTTCGCGCCGTCCGCAATGACCTTTTCTACGGTGGCCAGGCTCAGGCCATAGCCGTCGGTGAGCCGGTTGGGAATAAACCAACCCACGTCCGCCTCGACATACCGGAACAGGGAATACAGCAACGCGGAGCTGGTGGCCCCATCCACGTCATAGTCACCGTAGATCACGATGCGATCGCCGTTGCGGATCGCTTGCACGATTCGCTTGACCGCATGCGTCATAGACTGGAAGCCGAAGGAGTCGTGGGCATCCTTGTGGTCCGGTGCAAGATAACGGCGTGCCGCGTCTACATCCGAAAAGCCCCGTGCGGCGAGGATCCGGCCGAGCGCCGGCGAGACGCCTAACTCGCGGGTCAGGCCCGCGGCAACGGCAGTATCGTACTCCCGCGCGACCCATTTTTTATCATGCATGGTATTGGTGCCTTGGTTGTTTTTCGGTTGCAAGAGGATCTCTCATCGCGGTTTCTTACAGACAAGCGAACCGCCGCCGTCAGAAGGATCTGGCTCGCAGGCCTGGAAAAGCGTGCAGACCAGATTCTTCGCGTTGCTCAGAATGACAGGGCAACAACCCTATTCGCACGACGTGAGATGACCTCAAAGGATAATCCTATCCCGCGAGAGGGACAAACACAAGGTTGTTTCGGAACAAAGAGGGGGCGTCACGGAGACCTCTCCGCATCTGGACTGTCCGTAAACCAGGCTGTCTTATACGGCCTTTCGGCGAGAGCGCCGAGCCGCGAGACCGACCAGGCCAAGGCCGACCAGAGTGATCGTTCCCGGTTCCGGCACAAACACCGCGGCAAAGATGTTCGGGTCATTGGAACCACGACCATCCTGCCAAACGGCCGTTTTGTCCCAGATCGCGGGAAACGAATTCGAGAGTGAGCCGTTACTAGTCACCTGAAACTCCGTACCCGTGGAGATTTCGTACCCAAAGATTTCGGCACTGGAGAAGTTCCGTTCATCGACCCACAACACCAGGTCCCCGTACACAGCGGCCTGCCGTTGGGCGTCGGGAGCGTCCACAATCACAAAATCCGTGTCGGTGGACAGGTCGTAGGCACGAATATCGAAACTGGTCCCCGACTGGAGTACTTCGTAGACCACAAGGTTTTCGTGAATTTGAGGCTTCTCTGATTGGTTCAGAGGGGTCGTGGGGATTTGAAACTCGGTTCCAGTACTGAGATCGTAGCCGTAGATATCGAAGTTGCGGCGATCCTCCCAAACTACGATGTCCCCATAGATGCTCGGCTCCACCTGTATGTCTACATCCGACGAAATTTGAAACTCGGTCCCGGCGGACAGATCGTAGCCATAAATATCCCAGTTCCCGTTTCGGAAATCTTGCCAAACTACAATATCCCCAAAAACATCAGGGTTCAATTTGGAGGATATCTGCGATGTGATCTGGAACTTCGTGTTGGTAGACAGGTCGTAGCCGAAAATCTGTCTGGAGCTGAGCGTGTCTTCCTCCCAGACAACGATGTCTCCATAAATCGCTGGGCGATACTGGAAGCTTGAACCCGTCGTAATGACGGTTTCCGTTTGGGTCAGCAGGTCGTAGGAAAAGATATCACCATCGTTTCCGTTGCGTGTGTCCGCATAGACAACTATATTTTCATAGATATCGGGCACTTCCTGGCTTAGGTTGCCGCTGGTGAGCTGGATTTCTTCCCAATCCACGGCAAAGGCTGGCGTCGCCGCGCAGGTCAGGAGCGCAACCAGAGTACAAAAGCCAAGTTGTCTTGTTGTAAACCCCAAACAGGCGAGGACGGTCCCGACAGAACAATCTTTCATGCGCTGCATATCATTCCCCAATAAAATTTACCCGCATTTGACACGACCCAGCGACCTTACGACATTGTACGACGACGGATACGGCGGACCAAGGCGATCGAGCCGAGGCCGACGAGCGCGAGGGTGCCGGGCTCCGGCACGTATTGGGCACCCAAGATGTTGAATTCCGTTGGACCGGACGCGGAATTCCGATCCATCCATACGACCGTGTTGTTGTGGAGATCGAAGCTACTCGATCCGCCAATGTCCGTGGCAACCTGAAACTCCGAGTTGATGGACAGGTCATAGCCATAGATGCTTGTGTCATTCCCGCCTACGAAATCCCGGCCGTCGAACCACAGGACAAGGTTGCCGAAAATCGCTGCCGAGTGTCGCACAAAGGAATCATTGTCTTCAGAGATCAAATGTTCCGTTCCGGTCGTGAGGTCATACCAGTACGTCCCGGTTTTGAAGTTTCGAACATCATTCCACACAACGGTATCGCCAAAAACATCTGGGGCAGTTCCGCCCGGCGGTTCACCCTCAATCAAGAACTCGGTATTCGTTGTAAGGTCGTAGCTGTAAACTCCACCACCATTTTGATCACTTCCCCAGACCACCGTATCGTTGTGAATCGCAGGCCCAAATTGGCTCCCCGGATCCGTCGATAACGCAAACTCCGCTTGTGTGGAAAGGGTATATCCGAAAATGTCGGCAATGTTGAAGTTTTGTGTATCGTTTCGAAAATCCTCCCACACGACCGTGTCTCCCCATATTTCAGGTGCTCTCTGGTCATTTGGGTCGGAAGTAATCTGAAACTCCGTGGCCGTAGACAGGTTGTATCCGTAGATGTCGGCATTGCCATTGCGGAAATCCGTCCAGACGACGATGTCCTCATAAATCTGGGGCGTAAATTGATTTCCCACATGCTCGGTAATCACAAACTCCGTATTCGTGGTGAGGTCATAACCGATGATATCAAATTCACCTGAGCGCAATTCCGCCCAAGCGACAATATTGCCGTGGATTGCCGGCGCGGATTTTTGATTCGGACTACTGGAAATCGTAAATGGCTCCCAGAAACCGGCATTGGCTGTAGAAGTCAGAATCGCCAGAACTGGCAGAATCGCGACAAAAGAACCAAGTTGTTTTGTTGTAAACCCCAAGCGGGCCAGAACGGCGCGGACAGACAGATTCCCCATGAGCTTCATCACCATCTCCCCAATAAAATCCTACCAACAGTTTACAGAAACCAATTCACTTCCACAATAATAGTCTGGCAAAAAAAATCAAGGTCTTTCTTTATAATTCAGGTGAAACGCCTTAACAGGAGATGAGTTTCAGCGAGAGCCGTCTTGTCTAAAGGCTGGAAGCCTTTGTGGTTATTCCGACTCGGTCTTCTCTTTGACGGGATTGGTGAGAGCCTTGAGCTCGGTGAGAGCCAGGGTGCCCCATTCGGAGGTGGAGCCGTAGGCCATGACCGCCATGTTCCAGTAGTCGATCGCTGCATCCGTCTGGCCCAGGGCCTGGTAGGACTTGGCAATGTACCACAGGGTGTGGATCAACTTCGGATCGAAATGGCGTGCGGCCTTGGCCGACTCGATGCACGCCTCGTAATTGTTCAGCTTGAACTGGACGGTCGCTCGGTTGAAGTGATAGATCGCCACGCCGTCGGAATCGTGGATGGCGCGGTTGAAGTGTTCCAGAGCCTCCTTATGCTCTTCGCGCCGGAATTGTACCATGCCGAGCATGTTGCGGGCCTTGTGGTGCTTTGGGTCCAGACGTAGTGCTTCTTTGAAACGGATCTCCGCCCAATTGGCGTTGTTGCGCTTTTCAGTTTCGCCCAGGGATTCGCGCTCGAAGTAAATCAAGCCCAGGACGTATTGGGGCTCGGCGAGCGTGCGGTTGCGCCGGATGATCTCCAAGTACAGTTGTTCGGACTCGGTGTGGAGCTTCTGGCGGAACAGCACGTAGGCCAGCCCGGACATCACCTCCAGGTTGTTTGGTTCCAACTTTAACGCCTTACGCAGGGCCATCTCGGCCAGGTACGGCTTGCCGTCGATCACGTGTTGCTGCGCCTGGATCAGCAGTTGCGGGGCGGAAACCGTTTTGATGGGCGTCGGCGGGGGTACTGGCTGGGTGCTGGCGCTCGCGGCCTTGACGGGGTTCGGCTTGTTCGTCCCGTCCGGAGGGGTTTGCTGCACCTGCACCGCAACCGTCTGGGCTTGCACGGGGCGCTGGAGTGTACGATCGGCTCCGGGGCGGGTCATGGAAATGATCCCGACGCGGTTTTTCGGCGCGCTGGAGTCGATCATGAATACCGTCGGGGTTTCGTTGCTGGCGGAGGCGCCGTGGCGGTTGGTGATCCGCGCGCGGACCCGACACAGCTTGGAATCCACTGGCGGGACCGTCCAGGAATAGGAGCCCGATCGCGGGAACTGGCCCTTGATCTCGAGCCATTGCGCCCCGTCGAAGAACTCCAAGGTCACCGGCAATTCGGCCAGGAAGCCACCGGAACCTTCCCACTTGATTTCCTCGATGGTACCGCCCCGATACAGCCCCCCGTCGATGAAATTATTCAGCTTGATTTGCGGGGCTTTGTTTTGGATGGTGACCATCATTTGCGCTTCGATGCCGTCGGCGGGCGCCGGCTCTTCGTTGCCCGCCCAGTCCTGGCTGGCCAGGAACAGGCCGTAAGTGCCGTCCGATTCCACGAAGGCAATCGGTTCGCCATGATCGAAGCTCTTGTATTTCTCCCAGGTGATCCCTTCGTTGCGCGAATAGTACAGGGTCGTCTGCCGGACGCCGGATCCGCCGGTGTCGCGAATCACGTAGTGCAGTTCCATCTCCGAGCTGGAGGAGACCGTCGGACCCAGAGCCAGGGTGACCGGCGGGGTGTCGTCGACGATCACACCGTTGGTC
>JAJDCN010000299.1 GCA_029260815.1 Planctomycetota bacterium | reverse complement strand
TCTCGCTGGCCACCTCCGGGCCAAGGCGACTGATCTGGAGATCGGCCTGGATGTCTCCCGGATAGGTGAGGGACAGGAACGCCACATCCGCACCGCCGGGTCGCAGGGAGGCACCGCTCTTGGCGCGAACCGACTCCGGCGTCGCGTCCAGCAGGTGGGAGAACACCGTGACGTCGTGGCTGGCCAATTCCGGCACGACGCCATGATCGCCATGAAACGGTCCCAAGGCGGACCGATTCGCTTGGATAAAATCGATTCGACCGCACTCTCCGAAGCAGATGTATTCTTTCAGTTTGCGGATCGTGTTGTTGTACAGGAGAGCGTGACCGACCATCAGAATCCGCTTGCCCTGCCGGGCCAACTCGACCAATTGGACGGCCTGGTCGGTTTCCAACGCCAGCGGTTGCTCGCACAGGACGTCCTTGCCGCAGGCCAAGGCCTTGCGCGCCAAAGAGAAATGGGTCGAGAGGGGTGTCGCGATCACGACCGCGTCTATGGCGGGGTTTTCGAGAATTTCGTCCGGGTCCGCTGTAAGCAGGACGTTTTGGATGCCGGGTTGGATAGAATCGAAGCGTTCGTGTCGGACGTCCGCGACCAGGGAAACCGTACAGTGGGGCAGGGCGCTGAACGCCTGTAGGTGGTTGATCCCCTGTCGACCACAGCCGACAATGCCGATAGTTGTCATGGATTCTTCGTACCCCCTGATCCACGATCAGTTTACGCCCTCTCGGTCCGTTGGATGGATCTATTTTATTTATCGGCATGACAAAGGGAAATCTTTTAGGTGTCCGGTTGACTCCGCGAGGGCGCGTCGGTAAGCTTGGACCCATCGATTTCCCAGAGAATGTGGCCGTTTCAATGAATGCGAAAAACGCAGCGCTCACCGGCTTGATTGCCTTCACAATCGTCTACGGTGGCTATCGGTTGGCGCGTTCGCTCGTCAGCCCGATGCAGGGCTTCGATTTCTCCCAATACTACGTGACCGGCCGGCTTCTGCTCCAGGGAGAGCCGGAGCGGATCTACGAGCAGAACGAGACCTATCAGGCAACCGCCCGTCAGGTCGGCGTCCGCGGAGAGTTCTGGGGCGGCGGCAACGCGTACCCGCCCTTCATGGCCGTGTTCTCCATTCCTTTTGCATACCTGTCTTACTCGGGGGCACGACTCCTCTTCTTTTTCCTTAGCCTGGCGGCGATGGCGGGCGCGATCCCGTTGTTGTTTGCCAACCGCCCGCCGCGGCGACGGCGGGAGTTGATTGGGCTGGGGTGGTGTGGGCTGTTTGTCTTCTGGCCCACTTTCTTTACGCTTAACCACGGGCAGATCAATGGGTTTCTGTTTCTGTTCTGCTCTCTGGGCTTGTACTTCATCCGCAAGCAATGCCCCCTGCGGGCGGGCTTTTTTATTGCCGCGGCCGCTGTGATTAAGATTTTTCCGCTGGTCCTGCTTCCGTTGTTCTTGCTCAAGCGACAGTACCGCCTGATCGGTGCCACGTTGATCTGCATGGCGCTGCTGACCGCCTTGACCCTACCTCTGTGCGGCTTGGAGGCCTATCAAGCGTTTTTCCAGGAAGTCCTCCCAAGGAACTTTTCAGCCGGGAGCGAGTTGCGAAACCAGGGATTCGTGGGGTTTTTGGAGAAGTTGCTGACCGACAACGGACACGTCGCTTCGCTGGGGGACTTCCCCAATGAGGCGAAATGGATCGCCCGCGCCTGCAGCGTGCTGGTGCTAGCCGCAACCGTATTCATAACCCGTCGCCGCAAAGAGGTAGAATCGTATCGGTATGAGTTGGAGTACGGGCTCTACTTCGTCGTCGCGCTCCTGGTCTTGGCTAAGTCCTACGAGCATTACGGCTTGTTTCTTTTGTTTGCCTACTTCACGGTGGCTGATGTGCTCACTGTGCGGCGTTCTGGCGGGGTCGTGCCGCTAGGGGTCGCGGCCGTCTCCTTTTGCCTGTGGTCGTTTGTTATGACATGGCATTACGAATACGCCACGCTACCGGCCGGGAATGCGGCCATGAACCTGCTGGCATCGGCCAAGTTCTTCGGCACACTGATGCTATTTAGCGTGACCATTTGGTTGTTGCGGAACAAGAAAGACCCCGCCCTTCTCGCACCACTCGCTTAATCGTTCATTAGAGCCTCGTACAGCTTGGGTAGAGAGACGTCCATGCGGTAGTCGATCCCGCCGTGGGTGTCGTCGAACTCCTGGTGCTCGTGAGGCACGCCCAAGGCGGTCAGCTTGGCCGCCAGGATCCGGGCGCCATAATGGAGAAACCACTGGTCCTTTGTGCCGCATTCGATATAGACCAGCTTGAGCTTCTTCAAGTTGTCAGCGTATTGGTCGACCATGACCACCGGATCGTTTCGCTTCCAGTTGGCCCAGCGCTCCGGATCGAGTTCGCCAGTGCGCAAGTCCATGGGCATATGGAACCCCAAGGGCGCCTCGGGATCAGGATCGTAGTGGGCCGCCATGGCGATCGACATCAACGCGATCATGTCCTCTTCGCTGGGCTTGGGCTTGGCATAGAAGGCCTTCAGGAATTTTTCTATGGAGCAGTCGTACTTCTGCATCTCGTTGAGCATCTTGGGCATGTCGACCACGTAGCAGTAGTCGAAGTACATGTCCCCGGAGTGGCAGGCGATGGCATGCCAGACATCCGGCCGGGTCATTCCGTTGACGATCGAGCCGTATCCGCCGGAGGATTTTCCGAAGATCCCGCGCACAGGCAGGGTTCGAAATTCTCTGTCTACCAATGGCACGACCTCTTCGATCAGATAGTCTTGGTAGTTGCCGACGGCGGAGCTGTTGGTGTATTGGCTGCCGCCCAGGCGGTTGAAGCAATCGGGGAAGACGACGATCGCCGAGCCCATTTTCTCTTCATGGATCAGTCGGTCTACCTTCTCCGGAACGTTCTCGTCAAAGGACCGCCAGCCTACATGGGACTTCCCGCTTCCGGTAAAGCCAACGATGTCATAGAGCACCGGATAGCGTCGGTCCGGCTGGTCTTCGTAGCCGTGGGGGAGGTAGACCACCAGATCCCGCAGGTGGGGATCACCGAGCCGGTTATTCTTGAGAATCTTGGAATCAAGCGGGATTGTGACCAAATGGCCTTGTGGCCCGTTAAAGGTTTTCAGCACGGGGTCTCCTTCTTGTCGGGCTGTGCGCGGTTTCTATAGCAAATGGGTTATTCTATTTTACACGAGGAGGTCCAAAGGTCAAGGTGGTGTTGTTTTGTATCTATATTAAGTTATTTGGGCGCGATGGATCGTCTTCGGCCCCGCCTAGCACTTGCATTTTTCCTAAATTTTTGGTATACTTTAGCGCTAAAGTAACTAATTGGGCGAGGGTGAGTGGGTCGTGAATATGTCAAAAGAAATGGTGTTGTCCTGTTCGACTGGATGATCGTGTACCGCGAGGACGGTTCTACCGCTTCGCGGTTTTTTTTCGCCACCCATGCTTCGCGAATTGGAAGGCAGCGGCGAAAGGAGGAGTAAAGAAGTATAGAGGGTTATATCAATCGGTGTCTTGAACAATATTGGGTAATGGAGTGGATGGAAAATGAAGAAAATTGTTTGTCTGTCAATCGCCTTTCTTGCGGTGGCTGTAGGTCTTCAGTCCAGCGCAGGGGCGACGACGACACCGTCGATCCTGTATGGGCCGTTGCTCCAGGAAGACGGCGTCGTTTCCAGTTTTGTTGTACTGACTAACCGGGAGGCCACAGCGTCGACCGCGGACATTCGGTATTACAATTCTGACGGGACGCTTGCGGCGACCGAGCCCGTGACGTTAGCTTCGCAGGTCGAGCTGATCGTGCCGGCGGTAACCAACAGCTCCTTGTGGGCCGGTACACTGGCCGCAGTCGAGGTCGAGGTGACCAGCGGTCCGAACCTGGCGGGAACCGTCGTGCGTATTTCACCGGAATTTGCGGTATCCGAGGCGATGGGCTCGACGATTAGCCGGGACCTGTATTCTCCGAACGTGCAAGGTGATGGAGTCAGTTTTAACAGCTCGATCGCTCTGCAGAACCCATCGGCCACCAGCCTGAACGCCACGGTAAGCTTTTATAACCCAGATGGTACTTTGGCGACAACCGACACGGTCACAATCGCCGCGCACGGTTCCGCCCTTTTGCTGTCGAGCACCTACTTCCCTTCATTCAGCCAACCCTTTTCCAATGTTGAGGTTGCGGTGACGGATGGTACGGCGACCGATGGCTTGGTGGGCGTGGTCTTCCGAGGAGATGCGAACCGTTTTCAATCCGATGCGTTTCTCACGGAGACGGCCGCAACGCACTATGCACCTTTTGTCCAGGAAGGATTTGACTTTAACACCTTCCTGATCCTGCAGAACCCGAACGCCACGGCTTCTTCCGGGACGGTAGAGTTCCACAATCTGGACGGGACGTTGGCGAACTCAACGCCCTTTGCTCTGGCGGCACACGGAAGTACGCTCGTTGCCACCTCTGGCTTTGTATCCGGCTGGGCAGCCAACGTGGCCAACGCGGAAGTGACCGTGACCAGTGGTCCGGGAATTGTTACGGTAAATACGATTTACCATCCGGAAGCGGCGTTGGGACATCCGGCTCTCACGACTGCCGAAACGCAGTTGATTGGTTTGGCGATGCAGGCCGATGCAGCGATCGATAGTCTGCTGGCCCTACAGAATCCTGATGACGTGGACTCTGTCTCCGCGCTGGTGACCTTTATCAACCCAGACGGTACCGTGGCCGACACGACCAATGTCACTGTTCCAGCAAACGGAACGGGGTTGATTACCGGTTCTACCGTCAACGCTCTGTGGGCGACCTCGACGGCTACGGTCGATGTCACCGTCACCGCTGGACCCGGTCTGGTGGGCACCATGTCCCGATTTAACGCGGGACTGCTCGAATTCATGATGAGTGAGATCCTGGTTCCGCCGCCAGCCCAAGGTGGGGGCACGCCGCCGCCTGTGGATACTGATGGCGATGGCGTCTTTGACGACGTGGACGTGTGTCCGAACATGTTTGGGCGTCCCGAGTGGGACGGAGCACCCTCCGCGATCTGGGTCAAGGCCAAGAAGCATAAGGTGTGGTCGACCACGACCTTCCCGACGGTTGAAGACCAGATCCTCAATGGATTGAACGTCTACCTGTTCAACATTGATGCGGGTAGTATCCTGGAGGATGACGACGAGGAGGATTGGAGCAAAGGATCGGTTCTTGGCTGGTCACTCAGGCACAAGGACTATCAGTCCATTCTCGATAACGCGATACCTGAAGGGGTAAAGCAAATCGGCGAGAACGGATGGGTGCTGTTCGGCGCCTGCCCCGGCAAGTACCTGCTCATCGGCGAACAAGCCGACGGCACGCTGGTCGGCAAGAAAGTCGGTCACTTGCGGGACGGCAAGTTGAAGAGGAAGAAGATCAAGATGCTTCTCGTCAACAACAAAAAGCGTCCCGGACGCTGCCGCCGCCGCCGGGGATCCGACATGTGGATCGTCGAGCCGGCTTCGGTCGACTGGACTGACCCGGTCGAGTACTTCCCGTTCGTGTTCGACACGGAAGGAACCTGGAACGCGGCCGTCGATGTATTTCCACCGGCGGGCTTTGTTCCCGACTACGACGCACTGACAGGTGATGTGACCGATACGCAGCGCTGCTTCCAGTTCGAGATTGTAGACGTGGGCAGCGAGTGGACGGATACCGACGTTGTCATGACGTTGGACCACCTGGCAGCTACGGAAGTGTTGATTGACCAGATCGACATGGTCAATTCATTGATCCCGTAGTGAAGTGATTTACCGCCCAGCCGTCGTGCTTCGGCACGACGGCTGGGTTTTTTTCGCGTTGTGCCAAAGGATAAACCCCCAAAAAGTTCAATGTCTACAAAGGTCTTCAAATGAAGTTTTCTTCCGATCAAGTAGTTCTTCGCTATCTTATTCTTATCCTTCTCCTCTTTATTGGTGTGGCTTTCCTTCTCGGGATCATACCCTACGGCGGCAAGAGCGATGAGGAAGTTAAATCTGAACCTCAGCCCCTTTCAAACCCCGTTCGCTCGGCAAGTCCGGGCGGGCTGAAACATAACAAAGCGGAGGAGGAGGCCAAACTGCGGGCCGAGGAGGAAGCCAAGCGCCGGATCGCCGCGTTCCTGGCCGGCGCCTCTGTCGAGGGGATGACCGATCAGGAGATCCTTGATCGCCTGGTGGCGATGTCCAAAACCAAAGAGCCCGATTTTGAAGAGATGCTCAAGATCGTTCTCGCCGCCCGTCAGGCGGGACTCCTGAAGTCCCACCAAGCGCTGGTAAAAGCCTTGGGGGTCGAAATGGTTGAGAAAATGGCCTTTGTCGGTTTGTCCATAGATGAACCCATTGCAGTACTCTGGGCGCTGGACGCATTCGGGCGAATGAAAACCGATCACGCGGTCCCTCTCATCGCCGAAGGGCTCAAGGGTACTGCCTGGTCTGACAGGGTTCGCCAGATGGCGCTCCGGGCATTGAGCATGATCAATTCGACCACCTCAGTGGCGCTCCTTCGCGAGATCGTATTTGACACAGAGCAATCGAAGAAACTTCGGCGAATGGGCATCCTCAGTATCAGCGAGAATTATTCCAAGGGCCACGAGAGCGTTCTTGACGACCTGCATCGCATCCTAGACACGGCGGAAGAACCGATGCTGCGCAAGGCGTCCGTTCGGGGTATGGCTTATATCCGGACGCCGCAGGTGCGCAAGCGTCTAACCAAAGTTCTTGAAGAAGACCCTTCAAGCGCTGTCCGCAAGGATGCCGTCCATTTGCTCGCCAACGAGTTTTCACAGAGTGCCGAAGCATTCGACGCGGTTCGGACGGCAATCGATAGGGATGAAGAGCCAGGCGTACGCCTGGCCGCGGTTGCTTCGATTGTGCGATTCCAGAACCCAGAAGTAATTCCCGAGCTGGTCAATCTAGCGACCCAGAACATGAGCTACGCAAAAACTGCCGGCAATACGCTGGCCAAGCTCAACCCAACACAGGCACTCGACTTGATGGAACCGCTTATCGAATCGGGCACCGAAGAGGTCCAGCTCAATCTCATTCAGACGTTTCTCGTGATTCGTACCGACCGCTCACGGGAAATCCTGACACGAATCAAAAACGGCAAACACTCCGCCGCCGTCCGGCTCTCTGCCGCCAAGGCCGTTGCCGCTCTCAATGACGACAGTTAGAACCTATCTCAAGGATGATTCCCATCGTTTGAGGCTTTCTCTCTGGGCCTTTGGACTGTCTTTTTCCGCCAAAGCGGCGGTGGCTGGAAAGTCCAGAACGACAATTGTAAAGCGAAGCCGCCTAATCCGCGGTGATGGCGACGGCGCCTACGGATGTGGTTGAATTCTGATTCTCTCTGCGGAGACGCAAGCGATATTGAATGTATCGTGCGTTTGCAGTCGGGTCGTTGATCGCCGTGGGGTCGATGAATGCCGCGGTGTCCGCGGGGACCCAGGGCAGGGCTGATAGATCTGGATTGTTGCCGGCGCGAACCTGGACATGAACCGACGTACCCGTCGGTGTGGCCGCATCCCAATTGACCGAGGCGATCGGCTTGGCGGAACCTTGATCCAGCGTCCGCGACACGAAGGTCTCTTCATGGAACTCGACCACGGGAACCATTTCGGCAAGGACAGTATACTGAACCTCTGTGGGGTCGGCGGCACCGTTGCCATTGGCGTCGAAGATAGGGGATCGGGTCGTGACCAACCGCAGATAACGGGCATCAACGGCAGGGAAGTCAAACTGGGTCCAGGTGTGGATCGCCGGAGCGTGGCCGGTGACGGTCTTGCGCGTCGTCCACGAGGTCGCGTCTATGGAGGTCTCTATCGTGAAGTCAATTGGACTGAAAGTCGCCTCGCCCCCGACGGTAACCTCGTTTTCGTCCTCATGATCGCCGGAATACAATCGCAGGCCTTGAATAGAACGGGGCGCGTTGAGATCAAGTGTAAGCGCCTGTTGCCCGCCGTTGTTCCAGGCGACAGAGGCCCAAGAGGTACTCAGGTTGCCATCCGCTGCCATGTGGGCCGCCCGATCGGGCATCAATTGACTGGAAGAAGCGGTGACGAGCGGGGCGTCGTTGGAGACGGCCAATTCAGGCACTGCCACAAAGTACAACTCACCCGGATCGACCGAGTCGTTCTGGTTATTATCGTACGGTTTCTTCTCAGAGATCGACAGCTGAACATAGCGGGCACGGACCGGGGTTGCAAAGCTCCATTCGGTCCACGTGTCCAGCGGCGGATTGAACGAGGAGATCGAAGCCGCCGTCGTCCATGCCACACCGTCCGAGCTGGTTCGAATCTCAAAGCTCGGTGGGCAATAGGTCGCTGAGCCGTCCAGCGTTCGAGAACTGAAGTCCTGGATGCCGGAGTGCATCTTTAAGCGAGATAGGTACCGCTCGTAACCGAGGTCGACGGTAATCCACTCTGGATCGGTCGCAGCGCTTGAGCCGGCAGAGACCCACATGGAACGGGTATCCGAATCCGTGGCAGACTGGGTCTCGTAGCCAGTCAGCATACTGGAAGCGCCAATGATGGTCCCCTCCGGGTGGTAGGCCAAACCGATTTCTGCGACGCTACAGTAATAAAAGTCGCCGACATCGCTGTCTTCCTGATTGCCGTCCCAGAAGGTCGTGTTCTTCGCAGTAAACCGTACATAGCGCGCGAACACGGGCGGGAAGTCGAATCGGTGCCATGCCGCCCACTGGGCGAAAAAGCCCGTGATCGATTTTCGAACCGTCCAGTTTGTGCCGTCCGTGCTGGTCTCGATGTCGAAGTCAATGGGTGTAAACGTTGGCTTCCCATTCCCGGTTGTGCCGGAAAAATTCGAGGTCCCGGAGAAGATTGTCAACCGGTTGACCCAGGCATTTGTCCCCAGGTCCAGGGAGATCTGCTCTGGCGTTGGCGGATTGCTTGGGGCCGTTGCCCACAGGGTTGTCGGATCCCCATCGATCGCGTTGGCCGCTCCGTAGGCCAGGCCCAATTCGCTGCTAACCGATAGCACGCTTAAACTATCGTCTGGCACTGCGATCGCTTGCACAGAACCCGGTTCGACGACCCGAATGAGATCCGAATTTGCACCCTGTGCGAATTCCGCGGCGACATCATCGCCAACGGAAGGGAGGAATTCCGCATCGCCGGCCAGCGCGATGGCATAGGGTTGGGGACCTTCAGGAACGTTGGTGCCCCTGACCGTCAGCACGTACAAGCCTGGCGTCGGTGTTGAGATGCCGATTCGTTCCAGGTTGTTCAAGTTGTCGGTGGTATCGTCAAAGGGGGCCGCGGTATCGTTTCCGTTGTAGCGGGTTCCGTCGGGTGATGCCAGGGTGACGTCCAAGTCGTTGACCAGATGCTTGGCGGCCCCAAAGATGCTCATATAATCGGTCCAGCCGAGTGTCAGTCGAAGCTCCGAACTAGAATT
>JAJDCN010000298.1 GCA_029260815.1 Planctomycetota bacterium | reverse complement strand
CAGATGGTAGGATGGGGTCTGTTGCAGCCTTTCTATGGAGAGCACACATGAAGATCCTGATGATCGCCGAAAACGACCCGGCCGGAATGGCCATCGCCTTTACCAACGCGATCAACCGATACACCGAGCACACCGCGCGGCTGATCACCCTCCAGACACGCTACAACGTGAACTTCGAGTCCGATCTCCATCTTCCGAACATTGCGGATGACGATTTCTCCGAGGTAGAGCAGTTGCTCAAGGACGCGGACATCATTCACTTCCATATGCTCTTCGACGAGAACCGCGTCCTGGGCCCGCTGCTGGTCCGCGACTACATTCAAAACACGGCGCTGCTCTACCATCACCATGGCCACCCGGACTTCATGGCCAACGCTGAAACCTATCGCCGCCGGTACGCCGAGTCGGGGCGATGCGCGATTGTGAGCACGCCCGACCTGTTGCGTCTGCTACCGGAGTCGACCTGGATGCCGAACCTGGTCCCTTTGTACGACGTTCAGTTCATGCCCTACGCCGGCATGCGAGCGGATCACGATGTGCGTATCTGTCAGGCCCCGACGCGCAAGTTCAACAAAGATACCCAGATGTTCTTGGACGTTATGGAAGAAATCACCCGCGAGTATCCCCGCGTACAGCGGGTGGTTGTCGAGAACCAGTCCTACTTCGACTGTCTTCGGATCAAGCGCGGGTGCGACATTGTCTTTGACCACATGCAGGGACACTTCGGTATCTCGTCTTTGGAGTCCTTGGCCCAGGCCAAGGCGGTCATCGCTGGGCTGGACGAGTTGAACGTGGAACAGATCCGTCTATTTATGGGCACCGACGAAAACCCGTGGGTCATCGCCCGCGACCGAGACCAGCTCTACGCCCGGCTTGAGGAATTGATCCGAGACCCGGACCGGCGCCGAGAAGTCGGCGCCCGCGCCCGTCAGCTGATGGAGGGGCACTGGACCGAACAGAAAGTTGTGGGAAAACTGGTCAGTGTCTACGAAGAGCTTTTGGAGAGGACCACATAAATCGTTTTCGTAGTCCCCACGCGGCAGTTGGAGCTACAGTACAGGAGACGGACTTGATTTCATTCACTCGTTGCTTTCGACAAATCAGCCGGATGGCTGTTATTTGCTTTCTCATGGCCTCGGTGATCGGTCCGGGCCGGCTTGGTTGGGCGCAAGAGGGGCCACCCTCGGGACCGCCGCCCCAAGCGGTGCGGCTGGATCCGGTGCGCATGGAAAAGATGCAAGACCGTCGCCTGGTAACGGGCGAGGTTCGGGCCGTGCGTCGCTCCAAAGTTGCCGGGCAGGAGGCGGGCTTGGTGGCAAAGCTGGAGGTTGAAGAGGGCGACGTGATCAAGGCCGGCAGCGTCCTGGCCCGATTGGACAATCGCCGTCTGACGCTTCAAGTTCAGAGCGTGATTGCCTCCAAAAAAGTTGCGCAAGCGACACTCGAAGAGCGCCGCGCGGAAGTGAAGCTGCGCGAATGGCAGTACGAGACACTAAAACCGTTGGTGGCTAGCGGAGCCAGTCGAGAGGAAGAGCTTCGCGAGGCGGAGTCTGCGGCCTCGGTGGCTCGCGCCAAACTGGTCCAGGCCAAACAGTCGATCCTTAGCATCGAAGCAAACCGGGCATTTCTCCAACAACGTCTGGACGACACGGTAATCTTGGCGCCCTTCGATGCGGCGGTCGTGTCCAAGCATACCGAGTTGGGCGAGTGGCTGGAGGAGGGCGGCACGGTTGTGGAGATCGTAGCCGTGGGCGACCTGGATGCGTGGTTTGACGTTCCTGAAGGGATGATCGGGGCACTGAACACCCACCGCGGAGCGATCACGATTCAAATCCAGGCTACCAGCCAGACGCTTGAAACCAGCACCCGACGCATCATCCCACAGGTCGATCCGCGGGCGCGCACCTTTCCCGTGGCCGTGCGGTTTGCCGACCCTAGCCACGTGGTCAAGCCGGGCATGTCCGCCACGGCGTGGATGCCGACCGGTGACAGCGTCGCAACCCTGACGATTGCGAAGGATGCGGTGTTGCGCAACGAAGCCGGCCTCTACGTCTACCGAGTCCGAAAGAGCGAGGGGCAACCAATGGCAATCGCCGAGCCCGTGCCCATTCGAGCCCTGTTTTCCACAGGTGACCGTTTGGCGATCCGCTCCGATCGCCTCGCCGCGGACGACCGGCTGGTTGTGGAGGGCAACGAGCGCCTGTTCCCCGGCGCGCCTGTATTCGACGTGCTCGAAGCGGAGAAACATGTCGATCCTTAATCTTTTCCTATTGTCACCGGCGCGACACCTCGAAAGAGCATAACCCAATATGAATATAATACGATTCGCCATCGACAAACCCGTCACCGTTAGCGTCGGCGTTCTGCTGATCGTTCTGTTCGGCCTGATCAGCCTGGGACAAATCCCCATTCAGCTCACGCCCAATCTTGAAACCACCGTTGTTTCCGTGACCACCCGCTGGGAAGGCGCCAGCCCGCAGGAGATCGAAAACGAGGTGATCCGCCGGCAGGAAGAAAAAGTCAAGGGCGTCGCAAACCTCTACAAGATGTCCAGCACCTGCGTGCAAGGCGAAGGCATCATCACGCTGGAATTTCATTTGGGCACGCCCAAGGAATCGGCCCTGCGCGAAGTCTCCGACAAACTGCGCGAGGTCAGTGGCTATCCGCAGAACGTAGACGAACCGATCGTGGAGGCTTCCAACCCGCAGGAACGAGACTACATCGCATGGGTCATTACCTCCTGTACCGATCCGAATTACGACATCCGGTGGCTCCAGGACTTTATGGAAGACCGAGTCAAGCCTGAGTTGGAGCGTGTCGAGGGCATCAGTGAGATCAACGTCCTGGGCGGATTCGAACGCGAAATGCAGGTGCTCGTCGACCCGGTCCGTCTGGCACAGCGCGGCATACCCGTGCTGCAGTTTACCGAGAAACTGCGGGCTCAAAATCAAAACGCCTCGGCGGGTGAGCTGAACGAAGGCAAGCTCGACGTGCGAATGCGTAGCGTCGGCCGCTACGATGAGCCCCATCAGATCGAGAACACCTTGATCTCAGAGCCGGGCGATCCGGTCGTGCGCGTCCGAGATGTGGCGCAGGTCCAGTTATCCCACAAGGAGCCTAACCGGCTGGTGCGCTCCCGCGGAAAGATCGTGCTCGCACTCAACGCGCAGCGAGAGGTGGGCTCGAACGTCATTGCGGTCATGGAAGGCTTCAAGGAAAAGCTGGAGCACATCCGCGAAGAGATCTTGCCCGCCGAGAGCCGGCGCCTGGGGCTCGACGGCGAGCTGGTGATGGAACAGGTCTACGATCAAACGATCTACATCGACGATGCGGTCGGGCTGGTCATGCAAAACTTGTGGATTGGCGGAACGCTGGCGGTATTTGTGCTGCTGGCATTTTTGCGCAGCGCGCGCTCCACCTTGATCATCGGACTGGCCATCCCGGTGTCGATTATTGGCACGTTCCTGGCCATGGTCATGTTGGGCCGCAGTCTGAACGTGATCAGTCTGGCGGGCCTGGCGTTCGCTGTGGGGATGGTCGTCGACAATGCCATCGTGGTGTTGGAGAACATCGACCGGCATCGCAAGCTAGGCGAGCCGATCGCGCTAGCAGCCTACCGGGGCACCCGCGAGGTGTGGGGCGCCATTCTGGCCTCGACCCTGACGACGGTGTCGGTCTTCCTTCCAATCCTGACGGTCCAGGAGGAAGCGGGCCAGTTGTTTCGAGACATCTCTCTGGCCATTTGCGCGTCGGTCTTGCTAAGCCTGCTGATCTCCGTGACCGTGATCCCCTGTGCGGCTTCGCGGATCCTGGGCGATGGCCGCAGCAAGAAGAAGCGCGCGCCGGGGCGCCTTGGATCCTTGGGTCATCGACTGCTGGCGGTTCCAACAGCGGGGGTGCACCGGTTGGCCGATGCCCTGTACGCCCTGACGGGCTCCTGGATCCTACGCCCGCTGATCATCGCGGTGATGACGTTCGTTGCGATTGGGGGCAGTTTGTTATTGATCCCGCCTTCCAACTATCTGCCGACGGGGAACCGGAATCTGATCTTCGCATTGGTCTTCAGTCCACCAGGGTACAACCTGGAGCAAAAGGAAAGCATCGGAAAACGCGTGGAAGAAATCGTCCGGCCCTACTGGGAGGCAGCTGAGAATGGCGAAGAGGGGGACGACCTCCCGCCTGTTCCGTCCTTTGACCCGGTCACCCAACAGATGAACAGCGTCGCGTGTCCGCCGGTGGACAATTTCTTTTTCGTCGCCATTCCGCAAAACATGTTCATGGGCGCGATCAGCTCCGATGCGTCCCAGGTCAAGCCAGTCGAGGCCCTGCTTAATCACGCCATGTCTGACCTGCCGGGCGTTCGTGGGTTTGCGATACAAATGCCACTGTTCCGAACGGGTGGTCGCCGCAGCGGTGGCGGCATCGACCTGGAATTGAGCGGCGCGGACCTGGGCGAGGTCTCTCGTGTGGCCACTCTGCTGACGCAAAAGTACATCCAGCGCTACGGCCCCTATGGAGTCAGCGCCGACCCGAATAACTATGACCTGCCCGGGCCGGAGGTCAATGTTCGGCTCAAACCGGTGGAAGCCACGGATCTGGGGCTGACGCAAACCGACATCAACGCCGCCGTGCAAGTATTGGGTGACGGGCTCGTCCTGGGCGATTACCTGGACGAGGGCGATACCATCGACCTGAAGGTTCGCGCGGTAGGAACCGACACCGGAGACCCCACATCGATCGGCAATTGGCCCATCGCCACACCCGGCGGGCGCGTCGTGCCGTTGCATTCGGTCGCCCAGGTAAAGCGTACCACCGCTCCGCAACAGATCAACCGTGTGGAGGAGCAGCGAGCGGTTGTCCTCACCATCAGCTTGCCCGACGCGTACCCCCTGGAGCAGGCGATGGAGGAGATCCGAGAGGACATCGTACAATTGCGCGAAACCGGTGCTATCCCCTCGACGGTGCGTTCCAGCCTCGCCGGTTCAGCCGCCAAGCTCAAGCAGGTGAAGAACGCTCTGCTGGGCGAGTGGACCGGCTTGAGCGCCGAGAGTCTCTATTCGCTATTGAGCAGCCGGTTGTTTCTCGCGATCCTTGTGGTCTTTCTATTGATGGCTGCGCTGTTCGAGAGCTGGTTGTATCCTCTGGTGATCATGTTCAGCGTCCCCTTGGCCGCTCTCGGTGGGTTCCTGGGGTTGCGGATTGTCCACGAGTTCGAGCCTTCACAGCAACTCGACGTCCTTACCATGCTGGGCTTTGTCATCCTTAACGGCATCGTGGTGAACAACGCGATTCTCATTGTGCACCAAGCGCTCAACCTGATGCGCGGCAGCGCCGAGGTGGAGATCGAAGGAAAAGTCATCGAAAAGCTCCCGCCGCGCCGGGCCATCGCCGAGGCCGTGCGAACCCGCGTTCGCCCGATCTTCATGTCCACCCTGACCAGCGTCGGTGGGATGGCGCCCTTGGTCCTGTACCCTGGTTCAGGAAGCGAACTCTATCGCGGGCTGGGTAGCGTAGTCGTCGGTGGCTTGTTGGTGAGCACCGTCTTCACATTGGTGCTGGTGCCGCTGATCCTGAGCTTGGCCATGGATCTGCGAGCGGGCTTGGGCAAGGTGCTGTCAAAGGTTTCCAGCGGACAGAAATAAAATTGAAAAAGGCGTCAAGGCGCTGGCTTGTAAACGACAAGGCTGCTGGGCACGACGTACGAATCTTCCAGGTTCCGGCCCATTGATATGCAATTTACTATGATCGTTGCAGGGCTTTTGTCTTGATCTTTCAGAAGCTCGGTGCTAGGAATATTGCACTGACCGCTCTACGCGTTGTTGTATTTTCTGGAGGGCCCTTGTATGGCGAACAATTCTCCGGCAGGCTTCATAACATGCTCTGTTCTTATTCTCGTTGCGTCTTTTATGCCTTGGGGTACTCTTCAAGCCTCTTTTGGGTTTCTCGGTTGGCAAACCATCACGGTGAGCGGCTGGAATGGTCACTTTACCCTTGAGGGCATCGAGAGTCCCAATTGGATGGCTGTCTTGTGTGGCTTGGCTCTTGGTGTATTTGCGGTGTTGCGCAATCATCTTATCTGGCGCGCGCCGACGGCCCTGTGCGTGATCCTCTGCTTATACGGAATTCTCCACCTCGGATTTACCGTGGGCATCCTGTCCACAAACGACAACGGCCAATTGGGCATCGGTAGTGTGCTGACCTTGGGCGCGTTTCTTGCACTTTTTGTTTTGACGATAAAGAGCGCTGTCAGAGGGCAGTTGGTGTCTGACAATGACGTTACAAGTAGTGTATAAGCCTTGGTGAAGGGCTGTTAGGCTGGGCGGAAGAGCGGTTCTTCTGTGGTCGGCTCGGGGTCTGCGGGCTCAGGGGTGCTTTCGGCGAGGGCTTCAGTTAAGCGTTCCAGTTCGCGCAGGCGCTCTTCGGTTGTGAGCGCATCTGGGTCATCCGTCTGCGCCCCATCGTCCCAAGTGTGTCCGAACGCGGTCGCGGCTTCCCGCTCGACCTTCGACCATGCGGAACTGGTCAAGGCCACTGGCAGGCCAAGGCGACCCTCTTTTGCCAGCGCGTTTAGTATGGCGTCCACACATTTCACATGGAACTGTGTGCCGCTTTGCAGAACCAATTCGCTGATCACCTTATCCGGCGGCAGGGCCGCGCGATAAGGCCGATCGATGGTCATGGCATCGTAGGCGTCGGCCACGGCGACGATGAAGGCTCCGATCGAGGCTTCGCCTTCCCGCAGGCCGTCCGGGTAGCCCTTGCCGTCGGGGCGCTCGTGGTGGTGGACGATTATTTCAATCACGTGCTTGAGGCCTTTGATCGGTCGAAGAATTTCTCCGGAAATTCTGGGATGGGCTTTAATGATCGCGTATTCCGCATCCGTCAGTTTGTCTTCCTTCAGCAGCACCGCGTCGCGGATGCCGATCTTTCCCACGTCGTGGAGCAGCGCGGCGAGCTTGATATTGTCGATCTCCTGCTTCGCCAGGCCCAGTTCATTCGCGATCTTTCCGCTCAAGGCCGCCACGCGCGCCGAGTGATTTTGTGTATAGCGGTCACGCGACTCCAGGGCCGCAATCAGCGAGGCGATCGAAGCAAGCATGCCTTCCCGCTCGCTGCGCAGACGTCCCTTGATGGTCTCGTGCAGTTTTCCGACGACGCGGGAGAAGAGGTCTTCGATCGTGTCGACTTCCATGGAAGGCCGTGCGTTTTGAAATTTCTCCGGCAGCTCGAAAAAGGGGTTGGTTTTCTCGATGAAATTATCGAGCATCGCGCGGGCGCGGTTGCGTACGAGGAAAAAGATCGTCAGATTGGCCGCCAGGATCAGCGTCGCCGAGGCGCACAGGACCACCACGTACTCGTAACTGTGCAGGCCGAGCAGGTACAGAGCCAGGATCGGCAGGGCGCAGGCGAACACCAGCGTTGAACCGAGCAATGTGATGTACAATTGCCACATGTGGGACAATCGTAGACGAGGCTGCGTTTTCATCGGTCTCCTTGATTCCCTCTTGCGATGCCGCATAGTAAGCAAGCGGCATACCACGAGCAGAGGGCCAACGTTATCTCTAAACAAATAAGCAGGTTAGGTCGATTCTGGCCGGAGGCTCCGCGATTGGGAGGCGCCAACAATTGTCATATTGCCGCAGCCTATGACATAAAATCAGAATCGTACGACAGTAAGAATGGTTAGCGGTTGGTGGTCTCGGACTTGGCGAACCAGTTCGTATGGGCGGGCTTGTTCAGGATGAACCAACCGTAGAGGATCTGCAGATAGGTCCGATTGGCGTGGCCGATCTGGGTGAAGAACGGCTGGAGTTGGCGGTTGAGGCGCCGCAAATGGTAGAACGGCACCCGCGGGTAGTAGTGGTGCTCCAGATGGAAATTGGAGTACAGCGATAGGAAGTGAATCAGCCAATTGCCATTGACCAACGTTCCCCACTTTGCCGGGTTCTCCGGATCGATCCAGTAGTGCTGCCCGATCCGATTGATCATAAATGCGGTCGGGAAGAAGACGAAAAAGGGCATCAGATACATCCGCAATAGATACTCGAACCCCAGGCCGAATCCCATCCCAAAAATGATCGCAAGGTGCAGGGAGAAAAAACAGATACGCTCGGTCGTGACGGTCCGCTGTTGCTCGGGCGTATAGTTGGCCTTGGCTTCCCGACCCGCCGCCCCCGCGTAGATCAGGAACAGCACCGGCGTGCAATACAGTAGCTTGTACCACCGCGCGTTGCGCTTGGGCGACAGGTGCGCCCGCTTCGGATCGTCCTCCGGCGAGCCCAGTTCGTTGTGGTGGTCCATGTGCCAGATGCCGAACTGCGTGGCAGAGATGCTGCTGGGGAACGCGTACAAGAGCCCCAGCAGGCGCATCAGCCGCGGACGAGGCTTGTGAAAAATGGCGTTGTGCACCTGTTCGTGCAGCAGAATGATGAAGCCGAGAATCACCGTCCCCTGAATCGCCGCGATCGGAATCCACAATAGCGGATTGTCAATCGTGTACAGCCCGTACAAGCAGGCTGCGCCTAGCGCTACGTGCCGCGCCACGACGGCGAAGTGTCGCCACGGCTCGATCCGATGCAACTGTTTCAACTCGTCGGTGCTGACGAATTCGCGCAACTGCTCACGGATCGCTCCATCGTAGTTATAGTAAAACCGTTGCTTCATGGTTGCTGGGATACCTCGGCACGCCCCACAAACGAGCACGACACATTATACCAAAAACGGTAGGTTTTGAAAAGGAAGGCTCGATGGGCCTTGGGCGGGTGAAAAACCGGCTTATTTTCCAGTCTCGGCCAATTCGCCGGCCTTCGACAACAGGCCGTAAATGCCGCCGGTGTGGATGAACAGCACGTTGCTGCCCTTGCCGAACAACCCCTTTTGGGCCTGTTCAACCATCCCGCGGAAGGCCTTTCCGCTGTAGACCGGGTCCAGGATCAGCCCTTCCAGCCGAGCCATCTCGCGGATGAAGGCCAACTCTTCGGGTGTATTGAGCGCGTAACCGCGACCCTTATAGCCATCGAGAATGTTGATCTCTATGGACTCCGGATCGAACCGAACGCCGTAGCTTTCGACCATGCCGGTCAAAATCGTGCGGATCTTCTTGGTAAAGTACTCCGCGTCGTCGCAGATGCTGACGCTGACGATCTGGGCTCGCAGGTTACGGATCTTCTTGCCCGCGATCAACCCCGCCGCGGTCCCGCCGGACCCGCAGGCGTGGACGATGAAGTCGTAATGGATACCGTCTTCCAGGCTCGCAGCGGCGATCTCCTCGATCGCGCGCACGTAGCCGAAGGAGCCGATCGCGTTGGAGGCCCCTTCCGGAAGGATGTACCCGTTTGCCCCGGCCGCCTGCTCCATCAGGTCTTCCACGCCTTTGTACTGTTCGTGGGTGATGTAACGGATCTCGGCCCCCACCAGCTCGTCCAGCAGGAGGTTTCCTTCCGGCACCGCCGGCCGCTCGCCCCGCAGGAACAGGATCGGCTTGAGGCCCAGCCGCCGCGCCGCGATCGCCGTGGCCCGGCAATGGTTCGACTGCACGCCGCCGCAGGTGATCACCGTATCGGCGCCTTGGTCGAGGGCTTCTTGGAGGGAGAATTCCAGCTTGCGGACCTTGTTGCCGGACAAGGGGGCTCCGGTCAGGTCGTCCCGCTTGACGAAGAAGTTCGGCCCGCCCACCTGTTTCGTCAGTCTGGGGAGCGGCTGGACCGGCGTTGGCAGTAGGGCCAAGTGTACACGCCCGGGCAATTGAAAGTCCATTTCGCGGCCTCCTCTTTTTACCGGATCTCTTTTTTCACTTACCGTCTCTCCCCAATTCAGAGCATACCCCACCACCGACCCAACGTCAACCAGACAAGTCCAGTTTCATCCACCACGAAGTTGCGGAGTCTTTCCGCCAACCATGGCTTCCTATAGGGTTGCCTAATGCATCAACTTGCGGGCGACGCAGACGACGAAGAGGGAGATGAGCGCCAGGCCGATCAGGGCCTCCACGATGCCGAAGATGCCGTAGCCATTCGCCGGATGATAGTCGCCATAGCCCAGAGAGGTAAAGGTGACCCCGCTGAAGTAGATGGCGATCTGTAGCCGGTCGGGCCACCAGAGCTGGTTCGCCACCAACTCGGACGGGGACTGTGGGCGGATCGTCTTCTCGATGGCACCGGGCGCAGAAAAGATCAGCCCAAAGGAAACGATCACGATCAACGCGCCCACCGCCACCTTCCATGGCTGTTCGCCCCATCCGCACAGCCAGCCGCCAGTGATACGGTCCAGGATCTTGGTGGTGCCCAGCCAGGGGAATCGCCGGGAGAGCAACGGCAATCGCTTGTTGGTGTAGTGTCGCTCCATCCGGTAGCAATACCCTGCGCGGAAGTAATCGCCCCGGCTGCGGAAAATCAATTTGGCCTTGCGATAGGCCTCCTCGCCGCTGTCCGCGTCGCCAAAGACCGCCCCGTAGAGGTGAAACAGGTGCAGAAACCCCGTCGGCAATGGCTCCGCATCTTCCTCATCGCCGCCCGGTCTGCGTACCGAACGGCGGAACATCATCCCTACCGGGCGGCGCTCTGGAAAGTCTACGAGCCGGTCGAACCGAACGGACTGAAAAGACACCTGCTCTCCGAACGTGGCGTCTCGAAACCCGGCGGTGTGTTCAAACACCGATCCGTCGAAAGTCGCGGTGCCGCTGAAGACCGTCTCGTAAAAACTCGCGGGTTTTTCAAACCGGACGCGCAGAAAGCTGGCGTCTAGATTGAAACCGGCCTGTTCAAAGCTCGTCCCGGCAAAGCGGGCCCCGTCAAAGAGGCCCATGGCGAAGGTGGCACCATTGAAATCCGCTTCCGCCGAAAACCGTGCACCGGCAAAGTCGGCCGTGCCGGGGAAAACAGCTTCGGCAAAGACCGCATGCTCGCGAAAACGCGTGTTGTGGAAACTAACTTCGTAGCGAAATTGGGCGGTGGCGAAGCTGACAGCGACCTCGAGCTTCCGACCTTTGAGAAGATGGAAGTCGTGCGGGAAAATGATTCCACTGAAGTCCGCGATTGACCGGGACTCGCCGTCCCGGTCTGCCACCGATTGCGGTTCGACCAGGATTTGCTCGATTGTCTTCTCGAAAACCGCGCGCTGCTGCTTGTCCTCGTCAGTGTAGCTTTGGGGTGATTTGTCCTTCCAGTCTGCTTGATGGTGCAGGGCGCAAAGAACCTCGCCTTCAGTTGTTTCGCGGGAACAGGGGTGGGAGGGAACGGCCCAGACTTTCGGATCGCAAACGTAGGTGCACTGCGCCATCAATCCCCCGAATGAAAACTGTCTCCAGCGATGTCCGGCGAAAGCGTAGCGAATCGTTCGAGCCGTGTCAATCCGCATTTTCCCGCCTGGCCTATGGGTGGACGTTTCGGTCTCGAAACGGTAGGATAAAGCGATCTTGGAGAGTTTGGAACCCGAACATGGAGCAAGCCATGACTGACCTAACAAGCAACGACGTCTGGGACGTCGTTATCATAGGAGCCGGGCCGGGGGGTGCCACCGCCGCGCAGTATGCCGCCCGGGCGCAGCTCAAGACTCTGATGATCGACAAGGCCCGCACCACCGGTGCCCTGGCCATCGCACGACATATCGAAAACTACCCGGGCGTGCCGGAAAAGATGTCCGGCCTGGAGTTGCTCAATATCATGCATGAGCAGGCTCTGACCTTCGGAGCCGTGTTTAAGGAAGCCCGCGTGGTCCGTTGCGATCTGAAATCCGATCCGAAAGTAGTCTACGCCGACGAGCCGTACAAGACGCGCGCGATCATCGTCGCCTCCGGCGGCTCCGAGCGCGCCGCGCGGGTGTCGGGCGAAGAGGAATTCCTCGGCCGCGGCGTCAGCTATTGCGCCACCTGTGACGGGGCGTTTTATAAGGGACATACCGTCGCCGTCGTCGGTCGCGACGATGAAGCAATTGAAGAGGCGGTGTTCCTGACGAAATTCGCCGATCGGGTCATCTTCGTGGCGCCGGGCAAGAAGATTCAGTCCGCCGCCGGCGAAGCCCACCGATTGGAAGAGAACCCGAAAATCGAAGTCATTACCGGCAAGCCGCTCAAAGAGATCCGCGGCGATCAAAGCGGCGTCACGTCCATCCTCGTCGGTGCTGGAGCGGAGCAACAACAGATCGACTGTACCGGTGCGTTTGTCTATTTGAGCGGCAACAATCCGGCAACGGGGTTTCTGGAAGGCTCCGTCGATGCGGGCGAGGGCGGTTGCCTACTGACCAATCGGGAGACGGAAACGCCGATCCCCGGCGTGTTCGCCATTGGCGACGTGGTTTGTGCGCGGCTCAAACAGGCAGTGATCGCCGCGTCAGAAGGCTCCATCGCGGCCATGGCCGCCGACCGTTACTTGTCCGGCAACGTGGCCTCGCCGGGCAAATATTACTGATCGCCACAGGGAGGTTCAGCGTGGCAGACGAACTGCGTCACGAGTGCGGAGTGGTGGCCCTCTACGGGTTGAGCCGTTCGGCGTCCAAAGCGGGACCTGCCAGCCGCGCGGTGCGCGACGGGAACGTGGCTGCGCTGGTGCCGCGGATGCTGTTAGACCTGCAGAACCGAGGGCAACTGGCTGCGGGCATCAGCACCTACGCCACCGGCCGCGAACAGTTGCTAGATACCTACAAGGACGTGGGCACGGTGATGGATGTCTTTCGCATGACCGCCCCCGGCAAACACCAGGCCCTGATGGCGCCCTACGCGGGTTCCGCGGCCATCGGCCATACCCGCTACGCCACTTGCGGCCGCGACGACCGGCGGTACGCCCAACCCTTCGAGCGCCACCACGGGCGGCTGTGGGAATGGTTCAGCTTCGCATTCAACGGCAACCTGGCCAATTTTCCCGATCTGCGCGACCGCTTGAAAAAAGAAAACGATTACCACTTCGCGCTGGATACGGATACCGAGATCCTCCTGCACAAGCTGGCCCACGGCTTGCGCGCCGACCGGCCACGCTCGCTCAAGAGCCTGCTCGCCTCTTTGTCGCGCGCCTTCGACGGTGCCTACAATATCGCATTTCTGGACGCCATGGGGCGGATGTTCGTCGCGCGCGACCCACTGGGTATGCGGCCCATGTGCTGGGCGGTCCAGGGGCGCCTGTTCGCAGCAGCCAGTGAATCGGTCGCGTTGTCCAACTTGGGTTTTCAAAAGATCCAATCTCTGGAGCCGGGACAAGCGGCGATTGTGGAAGACGGCGCCCTGAGGCTGGAGCGTTTTGCACCGGCCCGTCGGCGTGCACACTGTTTTTTCGAGTGGATTTATTTCTCTAACGTGGCGAGCACTCTGGATGGCTCCGGCGTCTACCTGGCTCGCGCGCGATCCGGCCAACGGCTGGCGGAGTGGGAGGATCAGGCGCTCGATGCGGACTGCATCGTCGTCCCGGTGCCAGACACGGCCAAGGCGGCGGCCGATGCTTTCGGCTACCACCTGGGCCTGCCGTGCATCGAGGGGATTATTCGAAACCGTTACGTAGGACGCACGTTCATTCAGTCGGGTGAGACGCGTGGTGACAACGCCCGGCGCAAGTACACGCCCCTGCCGGAGGTGCTCAAGGACAAGCGGGTGTTTCTGGTGGAGGACTCCATCGTTCGTTCCACAACGCTGTCGGCCCTGGTAGAGCAGATCCGCACAGTGGGCCGGCCTCGGGAGATTCACGTGCGGGTTGCCTGTCCGCCCATCGTGGCTCCGTGTTTTTACGGGATCGATATGTCGACCTTGGGCGAACTGTTCGCCCCAAAGTTCGCGCCCCGCGGCTACACGGGAAATCCGTCTGCGGCCATGCAGGCGCGCATGGCGCATACACTGGGGATCGAGAGCCTGCGATATTTGTCGGTGGAGGACCTGGCGTGGTGTCTGCAAATTGACGCCGGCTCCTTGTGTACCGGGTGCGTGACCGGAAAATACCCGACGCCCTGGGGCGGCAAGCTGATCCGGACGGCCCGGCGCAACCACGGTCGGGGTAAGACTGGGAGAACTTACGAGTAGACCCATGTGCGGACGCTACACTCAGGCAATGGATCCGGAAGCTCTGCTGGCCCGTTTCGGGATTGAAGATCCCGCGGGTCTGCTGAAGGTTCGCTACAACTTGGCGCCCGGTCAATATCTTCCGGTCATTGTCTCAACGCCGCAGGGACACAAGCTGGCCTCGATGCGCTGGGGCCTGGTGCCCCATTGGGCGAAAGACCAAACCATCGGAAACAAGATGATCAACGCCCGCGCAGAGACCGTGGCGCAAAAGCCCAGCTTTCGCGAACCACTGACCGGCAGTCGGTGTCTGGTCCCGGCCGACGGATTTTACGAATGGACGCGCAAGGGCAAGGCCAAACGCCCCATGCGTTTCGTGATGAAGGACCGCACGCCGTTCGCTTTTGCCGGGCTGTGGTCCCGCTGGAACGACCCCGGTGGCAAGGCGCTCTTTACTTTTACGATTGTGACCACCGAGGCGAATGCACTGTTGCGACGTTACCACGACCGTATGCCGGTCATTCTGACACCGGATGCGGAGCCGCGGTGGCTCAATCCCTCTGTCCGCGATCCCCGCGTTCTCTTGGAGCTGCTGCGACCTTATTCGGCGGCGGCCATGGAGGGCTACGAGGTTTCCACACGGGTCAACACGCCGGCCAACGATACACCGGAATGTATCCAGCCGGTTGGAGACTCTCTTGAATTCTGACCGGCCCGGCGCACCCAACCGCATTCTCCTAATTGGCGCGTTCGGCGCGGTCTATTTGTTTTGGGGCACGACCTACCTGGCGATGCGTTACGCGGTCGTCGACCTGCCCCCGTTTTTCATGGCCGGCACGCGCTTCTTGCTGGCCGGCGGTCTGTTGTACGCGTGGCTGCGTCGCCGAGGTGTCTCCAAGCCTGGGCGGGCGCACTGGCCGGCGGCGGTGATCGTCGGCGGTTTGATGTTGCTATGCGCCAACGGTGCGGTCGCTTGGGCCGAACAGTTTGTGGAGTCGGGGTTGACGGCGCTGCTGTTGGCATCGATGCCCCTGTGGATGATCCTGCTGGAATGGCTTTCTGGAACCGGCCGGCGGCCCAGTCTCAAGGTCGGACTCAGCCTGCTCGTGGGGATGGTCGGTGTGGCGTTTCTGGCGGTCCCGACCGAACTTGCCGGCGTGGCGGCCCCGCATCTACTGGGCAGTTGTTTGATTCTGACCGCGGCGTTGTGTTGGGCCACCGGCTCGATCCTTTCCACGCGGCTGCGCCTGCCCGAATCGCCGGTGATGGGAGCGGCGATGCAGATGCTAGCCGGCGGAACGCTTCTGCTGGTGTTGTCCGGCGCGGTGGAGGACTGGGGCACCATTACCCTGGGCACAAATGCGGTCATCGCCTGGTTGTACCTGGTCGCCTTCGGGTCGCTCATCAGCTTCAGCGCCTATATCTGGCTCATGCGGGTCTCCACGCCGGCCCGCGTGGCCACGGTCTCCTATGTCAACCCGGTGGTGGCGGTATTGCTGGGTTGGCTCATCGCCGACGAGACCATCAGCCTGCGTACCGTCGTGTCCGCGGCCTTGATCGTAACGGCCGTCGCGGTTATTATCCGGTCCAAGTCCTACGCGCATCAGAAGGGGGAGAACGCTTGAGAAATGTCCGACATTGTCACGTCCCGTTGCACATTCTTGCTCTGGCCGCATTGTGCGTTTCCGGCTGTGCCGGGTTCGACGCGACGCAGCATCCGGATCTGGTTCGCCATGCCGTCAGCCTTGATGCCGACGGCTGGCCCTATTGTCCGGTGACCGAGCGCTCTTACCGCTACGACGTTACGCGGGTCGCAGGCTCCGGCCCGTTGATTCCGCGGGACAGCGGTGGCGCGGCGAACACCTTCGACGAATACATGGCGAATCTTTTCTATCACATGGATCGCTACTTTGCGGCGACCGGCGGCAAGCGAAAGATTCTGTTCTACGTCCACGGCGGACGCAACCGACCGCAGGAATCCCTGCACCGGACGCATGTGTTGAGCGATCTGATCCAGTACGATTCGGCGGCTGACGATGCCCACTATCCGATCTTTATCTCCTGGCCGTCGGGCTTTTGGGATACCTACGCCGAGGCTCTGTTCGAAGTCCGCAGCGGCGAGAAGCTGGACCACATCGGCCCTGCGCTCACCGGTCCGGGCAGCATTCTATACGACCTGGGCCTGGGGCTGGTACGTTTGCCGGTGACCTTGTTCAACCAGACCGCCGTCGATTTGACGCCTGCCGAGTCGATCGACACCGAGGCCGCTGCGATACCCGCAGCCGGTCCGGCAATCCCCAACCCGCCGATTCTGGGCACTTATCGTGACAATCGCAGCTTTCCGGTCGCTCTATGGGAGGCGATCTGTTATCCCACGCAGCTTCCGGCGAAGATGCTTACGACGGTTCTGGTCGACCGACCCGGTGGGACCGGCTGGCACAACATGCAGCGGCGTAGTCGCAAGCTGATCCGCCAGCCGGGCGAGTACCGTAGCGATCATCCGTTTGAGAGCACCCCCACAGGCGGATTGGCGGTGTTCTTCCAGAGCCTGGCCGAACACATCGCCGCGCACCCGGAGGTCGAATACGAGGTTACCCTGGTGGGCCACAGCCTGGGTACGTGTGTGATTAACGACCTGCTGGCCGATGGAGGCGAGAACCTACCGGTGACCAACATCGTATACATGTCCGCCGCCTGCTCACTCCAGGACGCCAACACGATCCTCGTGCCCTACCTGCGGCGGCATCAACAGGCGAAACTTTACCTGCTGATGCTCAACCCGGTGGCCGAAGCCCGGGAGCGGTTTTTGGACCAATGGTATGTTCCCTTCTTGGGCGAGCCGTTGCCCAAGGGCAGTCTGCTGGAGTGGATCGACAACTACTACGAGATTCAGCATTCCCATTTGGACCGGACCCTGGGCAAATGGAACAACGTGATCCCCGCCAAGCACATCTTCGCCGACGTAGCCAACCGGGTGTACATGAAAGCGTTCGACGTGGACGTCGCCTCCGGTTCTCTTCCACAAAAGCATGCGCACCTCAATCACCTGCCGTTCTGGCGAAAGAAGTACTGGGACAGTCGGGAGCTGGCGATCGACATTCCGCGGGAGGACGGCCAACTCGAAGGCTACTACTACGCCGGCTGGTTGGACACCGAGGCCTACCTGGAGAGCGTGGCTGCCCGGAAGGCCCAGGTGGAAGCCGCCATGGGCGCGCAGCCGGAAGGTTCCTGACAATACATTTTTTAAATTTTCTCTTAAACTTTTTGGCCCTTTCTGTGTCCTGTTATAGGTGAGCCCAGAGGCTGCGCCAGGCTTGGGGTACCGCTATAGGGATCCTTTCACAGGAGGGGGAGGTTATGAAATCCGTTATGCATTTGAGTACAGCACTGGTGATGGTGTGCGTGGCCGCGGGTGCGGCGGGGGCATATCCCATCTCAGATACGTTTACCGACTTGCCTGCTCAGGGGTTGGACCCGGGCACGTTCGACTTGGTAGACGAGCACGGCGGGCCGGACAGTGGTTGGGCTGCGATCGACGAGGATGTCCGTTTGACCTCAGTTGAATTCGCGACGATTGAGCTTGGCGTGGGAGTGATTGAAAACCTGCTGCACGTGGAGATCACGAATACATCGGACCACACGATGTACAACACGGTGCTGGCGTTCGAAGAAAACGCGGTGCCTTGGATGGCCGACTTTCTGCGTCCCGCCACCTGGGACGGGGTCGACGGTAGCGGGGACGCGGCATACTTCTTCAACGACATCGCGCCCGGTGCCACGAGTAGCCGCAATATTCCGCTGCAGCTCGACGCGGATTCGACTCACCTGCTGATCTATGACAGCTTCGGGCTGGACAGTAGTGGTGGAGCGGGCGCCGGGGGCTTATCGGGGCAAGGCGTGATCAACGGGGAATCGCCGGGACCGAGCAACATCAGCGTAACGCACGCCGTCCCGGAGCCTGGGACGCTGGCGTTGGTGGGCTTGGGTGCGCTTGGTTTGGCACGCAGAGTCCGTCGGCGACGGGCGCGGGCCTGATTCCAAACGGACCCGTAGACGCGCTTAGTTGGTCACGGGCGGATCGGCGTTGGTGGGGACAGAACCGTCGGCGGTAAAGCGTATCACGCCACTCTGATCGATGTAAAAACTGCGGTTGCCAGTACTGCCGTACAGGTTGGGAACCGCCAGGGCCGCCCAGGATTCAGGCGTGCTGTCGATGACCGCGACGATGTAGCCGGGAGTTTTACCCGCCGCAAGAGCGTCATCGATATACGGTGGGGCTGTGCCAACCAGGTCCGCCATATCTGCGTACGTGTTGAAACCCGACGTGCTATGAAAGTTCTCTTGAGCTGTAGACAAGGTTCGTAGCGCGCCGATGCTGGCCGCCTCATTGGCCGACAGTTTCGACCGCCGTAGGCTCGGAATTGCGATGGTCGCGACCATCGCAATAATCGTGGCGACGACCAGGATCTCTATCAGTGTGAATCCCTTTTCTCTCCTACGCATGGCGAACTCCTTTCTTTCGCGTACCGGGAAGTCATGCAACATCGGTCCGGTACGATACTGAGCGCTTTCTTGTATTTGGTTGCGGGCCCTTGAGTGCCAGCGAGCGGATCCGCCGCTCTTCCAGTGCGTTATTCTTACCTGGACTTAAGCAACCGGTGTGCCAAAAGACTGCTTGAATGGTGCGGTGTAATTCTTTTGTAGGTAAGGTGTTAGGAGGGCGGCAGTGTTTGCCGGTGTAGCGACTCACACCTTTTGTCACTTCCAATTTCCGACTGACAAGGAGCAAACATTTTCAGTGAAGGATGGGCGGGGCAATCGCTTCGCGGCTTAGTCCTTGAGCCCGTGGCAGAGGGTCAGGAAAAAGTCGCGGTTGTCGCAGGTGAGATATTCGAGCGTCCCGCCCATCCGGCTGAAGGTTTTGTTGTAGCGCAGGTAGTAGTCGGGGCTCTCCTCCGGCGGCTCGCCCCGCCGCCAATCCCAGGTGGTCTTGGCCAGGTCCACGACGAACAGGTTATGATTCTCGATGCGCCGCCCGCTTTGCAGTGCAAGGTTTTGGGCCATGGACAGAGACTTCTCGAAGATCATCGGCGACATGATCGCAGAGCCGACGGATAAATAGACACCGCCGTCCAGACGCGAGACGCCCTCGGCAAACGTCAAAAAATCGCGCACTGCTGCGCGCCCGAGCAGCCCGCCATGGTTCATGGGGTGATTGTAGAGAATGTCATGCCCGATCATTGGGTGGGCGGTAAAGGGAATCCCGAATCGGAAGGCGGCCTCCTGGACGCTGAACCGCTTGAACGGGTGAAGGATCTGAAGTCGCCCGCGGGACAAGTCGAATCGCCGGAGGATTCCAATCAGATCCGCGGCGGCGGCGGCCTGTTCGGGATGTTCATGTACTTGACGAAACTGCAGCTCCAGCTCGCCCAGGGAGGGGATGTTCAGCCCCTCTTGGTGGATCATGGCACCGATCGATTCGCCGTAACCCTTGCCCTCCCAGGCACCGATGTTGAGCGCCAGGTTGAGGTTGAAACCGGTCTCTTCCCAGTTTCCGAACTGGCCGTCCTTGACATAGGCGGCCACGTCTTCGCTGGAAGCCCCTTGAAACGCGTATTCCCAGTCGTGAATGATCCCCGCACCGTTGGTCGCCAGGTGGGTGATCCACCCGTTTTCCATCAGACGAATTAGTACCGGGGCCAGACCGTTCTTGATCGTATGGGCGCCAAAGGCGACCATGACCGGCTTATTCTGAGCCCGAGCGGAGCGGATCCGGTCAGCGACCCGAGCAATCCCCTTCCCGGCGCGTGCCGGCAATTCGGGCGGCGGCTGGTCGGGGGCCACGTGGTCGCGCTCGATCTGCTTTTTATTTTTCCGCTCGGCCAGCGGTTTCATTTTTACCTGGTGCCGGTTGAGTTTCGGGTAGGGCATGGCAAGCGCCTTTCGGTTGGCTCAGGAACAAAGGGACCAAAAGTATGATACCGATGCGCGGAGGAGAAGGGGAATAAAAAAAGCGAAGGCCTCCGCAAGGAAGACCTTCGCTTTCGGGAAAAAAGGGGGCTTTTACTCGTTCAGAGCCAGATCGGCCGGGGTCGGAACGGAACCATCGGTGGTGAAGCGGATCACGCCGCTCTCATCGATTAAGAACCCACGGTTGCCGGAGCTGCCGATGTTGTTCGGGGTTGCCGAAGCATCCCAGGTATCCGCAGTCGCAGCATTTACTACGGCCACGAGGTAGCCGCGGCTGATGCCGGCGGCCAGGGCGTTGTCAATGTACGGGGGAGTTGCTCCGCCCAACTCGGCGAACGTTCCGTACAGATTGGTGCCGCCATTGGACTTGTAGTTCTCCTGGGCACTCGACATCGTTCTGAGGGCGCCGATCGCGGCAGATTCGTTGGCCGAAAGCCGCGCACGCAGCAAGTTCGGGATGGCGATCGCGGCGATGATGGCGATGATCGCAACAACGATCATGAGCTCGATCAGGGTGAAACCTTTTTCTTTCCTACGCATTTGAGACTCCTTTCAACAGACTCTCGATAACGAACAAATCGTTCTGCTGCTGTGCAGCAATTCATGGTGTTCATTATCGAGTTCATATTTCCGTGACAACTTTGCTTGCAAGCGTCGTGTCTTACGCGATCCCTATAAAGCAAGGAGTATGCCAATCCTTCGGCCAAATATTATCGGACACTTCATCTCTTTTTGAAATATAGGGTTATGAGGTTTTGCTTCTACGAAACGTTTCAAGGGGACCTACCGGCATTTGTCACTCCGGACAGTCCACTGACACACTGCGTCACTGAAAACGCCCCTTTATGGAGCCGGAGGAGATTTTGAGACCTGCTAGAAACGAAGCAGTTTGCGGTAGATGGTGAGCATGGCGGCGACCTGAACGTGGGGGCTGAACCGGTCGGCGACCGCCCGGGTCGCTCGGGCGACGAGCGCTGTCGAATCGGTCGTGAGCACCTGCCGAATTTTTTGTGCCAACGTGTCGACCGCGCCGGGGGCCACCAGATACCCGGTGATCCCGTCCTCGATAATCTCCGGGATTGCCCCAATGTTCGAGGCGATGACCGGCACCCCGCAGGCCATGCCCTCTACCGTCGCGCGGCCAAAGCCTTCCGGCAACAGCGTTGGGAATACCAGTACGTCCATCGAGCCGATCCATCGGGTCACATCGGCCACGTGCCCAGTGAAATGGAATCGGTCGCCCATCCCGCGCGCGGAGACGAGCTCCTTTAGTTTGTCCCGGTAGCCGTGCGCGCGTTCGTAGTCGTTGCCCATAATGACGTAGTGCAGGTCGGCTGGCTCGGCGATCCGTCCAGCGGCATCGATGAGAACCTCCAGTCCCTTCTCCGGGCGCAGCGTTCCGATATAGCCGGCCAGCCGCGTGGTGTCGGCCAGCCCGATGTCCCGGCGGGCAAAGCCACGGTCCAGACTCGCCCGGTCGGGCAGGGCCACAGCGTTGTGGATTACCGAGATCCGTTGTTCCTTGATATCATGAGCGATCAAATTGTCCCGCACGTGTAGGGAGACCGCCACGTGGTATGCGATGAACCGGCGCAGGAAGCGCTCTGCCCGGGTCAGGGCCCGGACCGCTCGGTGATGGACCACTGCCGGGATCGGGCAGGTGCGTGCCAGCAGCAATGTCGGCAAATGCGAGTAGATGTCGTTGTTGGCGTGAAGCAGGTCGAACCCACCCTCCAAAATCAACCTGCGCGTCCGGACCAGGCCTTGGGCCAGACGGCCTGCGTCGAGTTGGACCACCGGGACGCCAACCGTCTCGAACCGCTCCCGTGCGTACTTGGCATAGCACAGGACCGTGGGCTCGATCTCGCTGGTGCGGGCAGCCTTGAGGAATTCCAACAGGCTGTTGGCCGAGCCGCCTTTGCCCGACCCCGACTCGCAATAGAGCACCTTCATCGCCCGCCCGCCTTCCTCGTGATCCGCAGCACGTCGGTGTAGATCTGCACCACTTGCTCCACCTGCACCGGCAAGCTGAACTTCGTCGCCGCAACTTTGCGGGCTCGGGCCACCAGCTGCGCGTTGTCCACCGCCAGCGCCTGACGGATCCGGTCCGCCAAGGCCTGCGCGTCGCCGGGCGGGACCAAGTAGCCGGTCGTCCCGTCCTGAATGACCTCCGGCACCGCGCCGATCGCCGAGGCAAGGACCGGCACTTCACAGGCCATACCCTCCAGGGCCGCGCGACCGAAGCCCTCTGGCAGCAGCGTCGGGAACACCAACAGGTCCAACGAGGCAATCCACGGGCTCGGATCCTCCAAGTGGCCGGTAAAGTGAAATCGGCCGCCCAGCTCTTCTCGTTGCACGATTGCTTCCAACTCCGCCGCGTAGCCGGGCGTACGGTGGAATTCACCACCGATGACGACGAAGTGAATCTCCGGCCGGTTCCCCAGGTCCATGGCTGCTTCTACCAAAATCTCCAGCCCCTTCTCCGGCCGCAACGACCCGATGGTCCCCACCAGTCGGACAGAGTCGCCCAGCTTCAGTTTCCGCCGCGCGTATTCGGGATCAATTTTCCCCGGATCCGGTACTGCGATGGCGTCGTAGATCGTGTTGATGGCGGCCGGCGTTATGCCCTGCGAGATCAGGTCGTCGCGCACGGAGTCGGACACGGCGATGTGGCGCAGGATCGATTTCCACAAGACCCGTTCCGCACGGGTTAGTTTCCGGAGCGCCCGGTGGTGCGCGATCATGGGCACGTTGCAGGTGGCCGCCAACAGGATCGTCGGGATGTGCGAGTAAATGTCGTTGTTCGCGTGCAAAAGGTCGATGCGTTCAGTCTTGAACAGGCGGCGTGTTTCGCGCAAACAATGGACGAAGCGGCCCAGGTCCAGTTGGAGTACCGGTACGCCCAACGCGGAGAAGCGCTCCCACGCAGTGTCGGTATAGCAAAGAACTGTCGGCTCGATGGCCGTACCCCGTGCGCCAGCGAGGAACTGCACCAGGCTATTGGCCGACCCCCCTTGGCCGGAACCGGATTCGCAGTACAAGATCCTCATTGTTGCACTCCCGGATAGGCCTTTCCGTCGAGTGTTCCGCGGTAGATCCGCAGCATGTTTGCCACCTGGGCGGTCGGGCTGAACTTCGTGGCCGCCGTCTGTCGTGCCCGCGCGATCAGATCCGTCAGGTCCCTGGCAAGGGCCAGCCGGATCTTTTGCGCCAGCACCTCTGCGTCGCCCGGATTCACCAGGTAGCCGGTCAGCCCTTCCCGCACCACCTCCACGATCGCCCCGATGGCCGAGGCGATCACCGGTACGCCGCAGGCCATCCCCTCCAGGGAGGCCCGTCCGAACCCTTCCGGCAGCAGGGTCGGGAAGACCAGCAAGTCCATGGAGCCGATCCAGGAGAGGGTGTCGGTCACGTGGCCGGTAAAATGAAATCGGTCGGCCATTCCCCGCTCGGCGACCCTTCGCTTCAGATGCTCGCCGTATCCGGGAGAGCGATGAAAGTCGCCGCCGACGATGACAAAGTGGATGTCGATTCTGTCGATGAGTTCCGCGGCGGCGTCTACGAAGATCTCCAACCCCTTTTCCGGGCGCAACGACCCCACGGTGCCCACCAGCCAGGCTCCCGAATTTATCCCAAGCGTCCGCCGTGCAAAAGTGCGGTCAAGCCGATCTGCTTGGGGCATGGCCATGGCGTCGTAGACCACCTCAATGCTGGCGGGATCTGCACCGTGATCAACCAGGTTGTCGCGCACGTAGTGGGAGACCGCCACGTGCCGGGCGACGCGCCGCCACAGCATCCGCTCCGCTCGCGTCAACGGCCGGGCGGCACGGTGGTGGGCCACGATGGGAATCCCGCGGGCCCGGCCGCCCAGGATGGTGCCGATGTGGGAATAGATGTCGTTGTTGGCGTGCACCAGATCCGGTTTGGTCGCCTGGATCACCTGCCACAGTCGCATGACGCTTCCGCCGATACCGCCGCGCCCTTCTATGGCGTGGACCGGATACCCCATCGGCTCGTACAGCGTCCGCGCCGCTTCGGTCGTGCAGGCGATCACTGGCTCGATGCTTGTGCCCCGGCAGGCCTTGAGAAACTCCGCCAGGCTGATCGCCGACCCGCCGCGTCCGGACCCAGACTCGCAGTAGAGCACCTTCATGCCGCCACCTCCCACCGGTGTTCGGCGCTCCACAATGCGAACACCAGTACCAGCCATAGCTTGCGCGCGTGGTTGGCTCGCGCAGCTTGATGGTCGTCCAGCAATTTCAAGGCATAGTCGCAGTCGATGACTTGCGAGAGCTTCTGGCGTTGCTCCTCCAGCGACTCACGCAGCAGGGAGCCCAACTCCCTCTGCATCCACAAGCGAATGGGAGCCGTGAAGCCCATCTTCTTTCGGTAGATGCACTCGCGCGGGATATATCGCTCTGCCAGCTTCTTGAGGAGGTACTTCTCGATTCCGTTTCGGTATTTCATGCGAAGCGGTAGGCCGCGAACATATTCCATCAATCGGTGGTCGCAAAACGGAACCCGCACCTCCAGGGAATGGAGCATGCTCATGGAATCGGTCTTGTTCAGGATCACCCCCGGCAGGTAGAAGCCGGTCTCGTAGTCCGCCATGCGTTGCGCGAATGGCTCGGGGCCCGATTTCAGCAGTTTCCAAGCTGCTTGCATGGCCGTCCCAGTACAACGATTGGCGAACGATCGGGCAAACAGTTGCTCCGTCTCGCTCCGGGAAAAGTACAGCACCCGCGACAGGTATCGCTCCACGTCGTCCTGGACCAGAAACGGCTTGGCCCCCAGGGCCCAACGCCGGGTGGGTCCGGGAATCACAAATCCCGCCCCCAGAGCTCCCAGCAGGATCGATTGCGGCAGGCGCAACAGCCATCGGTTGCGTAACTCCGCTCGGTGGCGGTGGTAGCCCAGCATCGACTCGTCACCGCCATCGCCGCTGAGAGCGACGGTCACGTGCTCGCGGGTCTGTTGGCTCACGTAGTAGGTCGGGATCGCCGAGGAGTCGCCAAAGGGCTCGCCCCAGTGGGCGCACAATTCGCGTACCATCGAAGCAGCGTCTGATTCGACGACAAAGCAAGTATGTTGCGTCCCGATGTGATCCGCGACAGCTTGGGCGTACCGAGTCTCGTCGTATTCAGTCTCTTTGTAGCCGATAGAAAATGTACGAACCTCGGGCGCGTGCCGGGCCATCAGGGCTGCGATCAGCGAGGAGTCGACCCCGCCGGACAGAAACGCGCCCAGCGGCACGTCGGCGACCAACCGTTTGCGCACCGCGGCGTCCAGGCTCTCTTCCAGGCCTGTCAAGGCCTGCTCGTCGGTCAGCTCGGCCCTGGACGTCTCGGGCAGGGTTCCGTAGAAACGACTGTCCACGGAACCATCAGCCGACACGCGGAGCATCTGGCCGGGCAGAAGTTTGTTCGCATCTCGGAACACCGATAGCGGTGCGGGGATCTGTTGGAAGTAAAAGAAGGCCTCCACCGCCGGCGCGGACAGGATGGGCGCAACCGGTGCGCCCATCAGGGCCCGTAACTCGGAGGCGAAAAAGAATCCGCTATCTATCTTTGCGTAATATAGCGGTTTGATGCCGACGCGATCGCGCACCAGCGTCATCGATCCGTCGGATGCATCATGGATGGCGAAGGCGAACATGCCGTCGAGCCGTTCGGGCAGGCCCTCGCCCCATTGGCGCCAGCCGCGCAGGAGGACTTCGGTATCGCCGGTGCTGACGAAGCGGTGGCCCAGCGCCTCCAGATCCGTACGCAGTTCTTTGAAGTTGTAGACCTCTCCGTTGTAGGCGATACAGACAGACCCGTCTTCCAGCGCCATGGGCTGTGCGGCGTGCTCCGACAGGTCGAGGACCTTCAGCCGCCGGTGGCCCAAGACACAAGAGGGCCCGGTCCACAGCCCCTCCGCGTCAGGCCCGCGATGGGTCAGGGCCGCGGTCATGGCGCGGACGGTCGATTCATGCTCGGCCGGTTGCGGTCCGAAATAGCCTGCGATCCCACACACTGCGCTGGCGGTTCCCTCGGTTGAAAAGGTCTATTCTCCAGCATCCTATCCGATGGCGTTGAAAAATCAATCAAAGGTTGTTGTTCGGCCGGTTTACATTTCGATGCGGAAGCCTTAGAATATTCGGAACACATGGGCCATTCGTGTGTCTAAAGATAGAAGAACAGATCCCGTTCGTGAAACCCAGGGGCTTGCGATGAAACCACTTAGAGTTGTTGCACTCGCGATTGTGTTCGCGTTACTGTTTCCATCCCAGGGCTTCGCCGTGCCTGCGGCGCCCAACGAGACGCAGGTGGAGGCGGTTGTTGTTAAGATGGGCAAGGCCGACAACCACGGCACGGTACCCGTAACCCTCAAAATCCTGGCCGCCCAAGGCGACTATGTCTTTGCAAAGGACGCCGAGTTGATCGTCGGCACCACTCCGAAGCTGGTCGGAACACTTCGAGTCAACGACACGATCCACGCGAAAGTTAGTCAGGTCGGTCACGAGTGGTACAACTTCATCCGACTCTACGATGTCACGGTTACACGTCGCCACAGCGCGTTGACTCTGGTCGTGCCCAAAGCAAATTACCCGACGGCGCGGGCTACGCAATTCGTCGCACGAAGTCCGGGGGAGTGGGAAAAAAAGTTTATGGCGGCAACGCCTGTGCTCAAGATCGCGGTGATCGCACCGAAAATCGACTGGAAGCGAAAAATGTCTTTGTTTGTCTCGCTGGGCCGGTCCACCCAGGGCCGAAAAGTCGAGATCGTAAAAGTTGAGGAGAGGCTCAAGGAGATCGTGGTGTCCATTCGCACCACTGAGACGAAGGGCGAGGTCAAGTCGACCTTTGCATGGCATCTCGTGGCGGTTCCACGCTCGGATCTTCCGGTGCGTTTCGCGGCCGAGGGACAGGAGGATCCTCCGGTCCAGGTCCCGTTCGAGGTGATCGCGCACGGACATCAGGGTCATTGGCGCGAACCTATGCGGCGGGTCATCACCGACGAAAAGGAATGGAAAGCCTTATGGCATAAGAAGGGCGAAGCAAAGCCCCCGGTGGTCGACTTTTTGAAAAAGGCGGTCTTCGCCATCGCACTCGGCGAACGTCGCACGGGTAGCTACAGCGTTCGCATCGAAAAAATACTCCAGACGACCGATAGGGTGGAGGTCTTCGTTAAGGAGATTGCTCCGCCGCGCGGCGGGATGGTCGGACAGGTGCTGACCTACCCGTACTACATGGTCGCCATCGATCGGCTCCCGTTACCGATTTCTTTTGTCGACATCCTGCCGGTGCTTCAAGAGCTTCATCTCCAAACATCCGCCGAAAGGAAAAAAGAATACGTTGTTGTCAGAACGTCGGAGGCTTTGCAGCGCCTGCTGAAGGATTTGCCAAAAATCCGCGTGCCCTATTCCAGTCCGGATTTCAAAAGACAAATGGGTTTGGCCGTCTTCAGTGGTCCTGTGAGCAATGTGGCGTTCAAGATCACCCGGATCGAAAAGCGGACCGATCGGATTGATGTGGAAGTGACCACGACGCCAGTAAAGGGTCACGAGGCCAAAACCTGCCTGTTCGAGCTTGCGGTCATCGAAAGGTCCGACCTCCCCGTGCACTTTACGGGCAAAGTGGCCCAAGCCCCCGATAAACCGGTTGCCCCCAAGCCGAAACGGTTGGATTACGCGGTGGGGCGAATCATCGTACTGTTCAAGAAAACCGTGGGCCACGACGAGCAATTGAAGATTATTGAAGCGTTGGGTTGCAAGCCGGGCAGCCGCTTCAAGTCGATCAACGGCTATCTCGTGACGATCCCGCCCGAGCATATCCCGGCCGATCCCGACGGGATCGACAAGGTGATGCACGACTACTTGAAGAAGTGGCAGACTCACGCTGGTGTCAAATCCGCGGAACTGGATAAGATCATGAGAATGCATCGGTGACACGACAAAGTCGGTTCCTGGTTGCCGTTCTGGTTGTGGGAAATTTCCTGTTGTTCGGGTTGCTTGTCGCAACTACGTTTCTCGTGCGATTGACTCTCGGCGTGCAAGGCACCGGCATGGTTGATGTCGGGCACAGCGTAGAGATGGATATTCTCTATCGTTCGTTTGATTTTCTCCGTCAATTTACCGAAGATATTTCGGTTGCTTTGCTGGTTACGCTTGGCTCCGCTTGCGTGTTCGACAGTTGGCGCTGGCGCCGAAGTAGGGTTTGGATGTTGGATCTGGCAGCAGTCGGGATCTACGGCTGGCACTACGGGGCGCGGCTCGCGCACAGCGAGAAGATAGCCCTGCCCTTGGCGGTTTCTACGGCGATCACGCTCCTGTGTTTTTGGCGCCTGCTCCTGGTTCCAGGCCCTGTGTCGGTGGCGCCGGCCCTTCGGGCGCGCCCCAAATGTCGCAGAGCCGCGACCCTCGTGGGGGCTGTGTTGTTACTGCTGATTCCGGTGGGAATCGCCGGGGCGGAATTGATCTTCAAGTTGCTGCCGAGCCGGGTGGACTTGGCCGGTGCGCCCGACCCCGCGGCCGTTGCGCTGTTTTGTCTGGGCAATGCATTCATCAGCGGGCTGTTATGGGTTGCAGCGGTGCTGTTGTTGTTGCGCGGGGTTCGAGCTGTTTCGGAAGTCTTCGACAGCGACCGTCGCCGAGCCGGCGTACTTGCAGTGGCGGCTTATGCTTCGGTTCCGGCCATTTTGCTCGTTGGCTTAACGGCCTGGGCGATGCCCGAGGTGCTGTGGCGCTTCGCGGATGATTTTGGCATCTCCGCGCTGACGGTCGCGCTGTTGTTCACGGTGGGCCTCGGATGGACTGCCTGTACGGGGTGGGGGTTGCTGGGCCTGCGGCGCTCGGCGGGCCGCCCGTTGCACGACCTGCCGCGCGGCCAGGTACTCGGCACGTTGTTGGGATACGCGCTGTGTCCGCCCTTGAGTCTGTTGCGCGTGGGCGTGGCTGGTCCGACGGCCCGTTTTGCAGGTGCTTGTCGGATTGCAATGCTCCTGTTGGGCGTAGGGATCGGAATCGAAATCATCCGGGCCATGGTCTTCAATCTATATGAGCGCCCGATGGACATCCTCACGCAAGCCGACCCGGTCTTCGCAATTTGGATGACCCTGGGCGTGACCGCAACGGTTGCGTGTCTGCTGCTCCTGTCACGCTTTTGGGCGCGGATTCCGGCCAAGGCCTGGGCTGTGCCGGTAGCACTTGTATTCTGCGCCTCCCTTAGCGGGGCTGTCTATAGCGCGGTGATCGATCGCGCCGAACCGGGCGTGCGGATGGTGGTTCGTTTCTATGGTCCGATCAGCACCGCGCAAAAGCGTGATGTGGATCGACTTCTTTCGCCCTTCCAGAACGACGAAGTCAACGATGGCAAGACTTACTCTTTCCACGGACCTGACGTCTTCGGTGCCCACCCTTTATCCACTCGCTACCGAAACGATCCGCCCAATGTGATCTTGATCTGCGGCGACAGCGCGCGCATGGACCATCTGAGCGCCTACGGTTATTCGCGACAAACTACGCCAAACCTGGACCGGTTCGCGGCAGAAGCCGACGTGGTTCGGTTTGACAACGCTTTCAGCCCCAGCGATTCCACACTCTGTTCGGTCCGCTCCCTGTTCGCCGGGACTTTCAGTAGCCGGGGCTTGCGCAAACCGGCCAACGCTCCCTTGCTGATACCGGATTACCTGGCGCGGATCGGCTACCGAAAGTTTGCCATTGATGCCGAAGAAAGCCATCGGTTTGAAATGGTGGCCAGCGATTTCCGGAACGCCGAGGCGGCTGGCGACGCCAAGATCCTGGCGTTTGGACGACGGGGCAACAGCGACGTGAGTTTGGCGGATCGATTTCTGGAGACGATCGACCAGCTTGCTCCGGAGGACCCGGGACCGATCTTTGGGATGGTTCATTTCGGCTCTCCCCATTATCCGTGGAACTACGAATCGGTTGGTCGGCGGTTTGGCCCGGCGGACGAGGCGTTTGAAGACTTGGCGGCAATAGACCGGTTCGATCACGCCGTCAGCATCTTTGATTATGCTTTCCAGCGTGTGGTGGACGGCTTGAAAAAACGCGGCTTATACGACAACGCCATCGTGATTGTCTACGCCGATCACGGGGTTTCTCTGGCGGAGCACGTGGGAAGATCCGGTTCCCTGGCCGGGCTGTGGCAGGAAGGGGTCCACATCCCGCTGCTCATCAAGGTGCCCGGTGCGCAGCGGTCGGTGGTGCAGGCCCCGGCCTCGCTGGTGGATGTGGCACCGACCTTGTGCGATCTGTTGGGGGTTCCGGTAGAACAGCTCA
>JAJDCN010000297.1 GCA_029260815.1 Planctomycetota bacterium | reverse complement strand
AAAACAGCAGGCCATGGTCCAAATCGAGGAGGTGGAAGCGCAGATCCGGCCCATCAAGGAAGCTTGGCCCAGGCTGCGCGAACAGCTCCCGGCGGCCCAGCGGGACGAGGCGGAGCAGCGGATGCGCAACCTGCGCGCACTCATCAAAGAACTAATTGAGTTGGAAACCCAGTGGCACGACGGGCTCTACATAAAGCGAGAAGAAACCGCTGGCGAATTGAAGAAGCTCGAACAAGTGCGCAAGACCGGCGCAGCCTACCGCGTGGAACGGCCCGAACCCAATGCTCGATTCATGGACCGGGAACGATGAACGAAACCAAAACATTAGAAGACAAGCAGGCCGACCTGGCCGCGATGTTCGAGATGTTTAACGAGACGACCGAGCGCCTGCAATCGTCTCACGACGGTTTGCAAAAGGAAGTGCGCCGGTTGCGGGCGGAGCTGGAAGCGAAGAACGCGGAGCTGATGCGCAAAAATAGGCTCGCGGCCCTCGGGGAAATGGCCGCCGGGATCGCCCACGAAATTCGCAATCCGCTGGGCGGGATTCAGTTGTACGCCTCGCTGTTGGAGCGCGATCTTCAGGGGGCCGAGCCCTTGCCCCTGGCCCGCAAGATCAGCCTTGGGGTCAAAAACCTCAACCGGATCGTCGAAGATGTTCTCGCATTCACCGGCGAGACGGTCTGCAACCCGGTGCCCTGCGAGGTCGCGGACTTAATCGACGCGGCCCAGCGCGACCTGTTGCCCCAGGCCGAAGCGGCGGGGATTCAAATGATCCGGCCGGTTCAGACAGACATGCCGCGGGTGAGCGGCGACGCTGGCCTGTTGGAGCGCGCACTGTGCAACTTGATGCTGAACGCCGTTCAGGCGACGCAGGCGGGAGGGCGCGTCGCGGTGAAAATCCGATGCAATGAAGCCCTGTCATTCTGCTACATCGACGTGATCGACTCCGGCTGCGGGCTCAAGGAAGACGCGCTCGACCGGATCTTCAATCCGTTTTACACCGACAAGGACGCCGGCACCGGCCTGGGCCTGGCCATCGTTCATCGGATTATGGAAAGCCATCGCGGTGGCGTGATCGCTCGCAACAATGACGGGCCCGGCGCCACGTTTACGTTAAAGATCCCCATTCACGCCAACCGGGAAGAGGGCGAGGAAGCCAAGCTATGAAGAAATCAATTCTCGTGATAGATGATGCGGAACTGATGCGCGACTCTATCACGATCACGCTCAACCGGGCCGGATATACGGTCACGACCGCCGCTGATCCCGCCGACGGATTGCGACACTTCGAAAAGCAGCAGGTCGACGTGGTTGTCACCGACCTGAAGATGCCCGGGATGTCCGGGATCGAGGTAGTCCAGCGCATCCACGCCACGCGGCCCGACGTTCCGGTCATCATGATCACTGCCCACGCTACGGTAGAGACCGCTGTAGAGGCCATGAAGCTGGGGGCTTTTGACTATATTAAGAAGCCCTTCGAGGCGGATGAACTGGAGATCGTCGTCAGCCGTGCAATTCGACACCTGAACCTGGTTGCGGAAAACGAATATCTCAAGACCCGCATCGGGGAGGAAGACGACCGGTGCATGATCGTCGGCTCCTCCGAGCCCATGCGGGCCGTGGTGGCCGAGATCGAAAAGATCGCCGGGTCCACTGCTACCGTCTTGATTCAGGGGGAAAGCGGCACCGGCAAGGAGGTGGTCGCCCGAGCGATCCACGCCGCCAGCCCACGCAAAGACAAGCCGTTTCTGTGCGTCAATTGCGCCGCCCTGTCCGCGGGGCTGCTGGAGAGCGAACTGTTCGGGCACGAGAAGGGCGCCTTCACCGGGGCGGAGACCCAGCGCAAAGGACGTTTCGAATTGGCCGACGGCGGTACGCTGTTGCTGGACGAGGTGAGCGAGATCGACCCGAACCTACAGGCCAAGTTGTTGCGCGTCCTGCAGGAGCGCGCCTTCGAAAGGGTCGGCTCCAGCGAGACGCGCAAGGTCGACGTTCGTGTTCTGGCCACGACCAACCGTGACCTGAAGTCCGCGGTGACCCAAGGCGCGTTTCGGGAAGACCTTTTCTACCGACTCAACGTCCTGCCGATCACCCTGCCGCCGTTGGCGCAGCGGCCCGAAGACATTCGCGCGCTGGCAAAGTTTTTCCTGGCCAAGCACACGGGCGGACAACAGGCCAAGCAGTTGACCCCCGAAGCTGTGCGATGTCTGGAGGCCTATCGCTGGCCGGGCAACGTCCGGGAGTTGGAGAACATCATCGAGCGCGCGATTGTCCTGACCGATGGGGCCACAATCGATGCGAAGCACCTGAGCTGCGGTCTGGAGACGAACGAGGGCCCGTCCCTCGCGCTGGAAACGCAGATGAGCCTGGACGAGATGGAGAAACGGCTCATTCGCCTGACCTTGGAGCGCCACAACTGGCACCAGGTCAAGACTGCCACGGCCCTGGGCATCGGAGAGCGCACGCTACGAGACAAGATGAAAAAGTGGGGCTGGCAAAAACGGCAAAAGGCGCCGGTCGATTCGGCGGAATCCGCCGCCTCAGGTTCCTGGTCGGAGCCGAACAAGCAGGAAGAGTGTCTGGCATAGCGGTTGCGTAAGCGCCAGGCGCTTGGAAGTCTAAACGGAGACATGGAACGATGGCGGACATTTTTTCGAGTGGCTCAATCCCGGTTCTGCAACAGTTGGTCTCGTTTACCGAGAGCCGCAACCGGGTCATCGCCGACAACATCGCCAATGTGGACACGCCGCGCTACAAGGCTAAGGACCTGCCCATCGCCGAGTTCCAGGCGGAGCTGCAGCGCTCCATTGAGGAGCGAAACGCCGGGCGATTGGGGCACTTGCCGTTTCAGGCGACCGACCGCATTTCTCTGTCGCCCGACGGGATCGTCCGCCCGCAAACCGTCGAGCTGCCCGCCGACCAGGCAGGAACACTGCGACACGATGGGAACAACGTGAGTATCGACCACGAGATGGTCAAGCTCTCGGC
>JAJDCN010000296.1 GCA_029260815.1 Planctomycetota bacterium | reverse complement strand
CCATGTGTCTCTGCGCTCGATTCGGCGGAACAAGTTTCGTTCCGCCCTGACCATGCTGGGGATCGTTATCGGTGTTGCTTCTGTCGTAACCATGGTCTCCATCGGACGCGGTGCGACCCAGGCAACGCAGGACTCAATCAGTAATATGGGGAACAATCTGCTATATGTCTTTCCAGGCAGTGCGGCCTCCGGAGGCCGCGCCCATGGAGCGGGAACAGTCATGACCCTGACCGCGCAAGATGGAAAAGCAATCGCCCGGGAGTGCCCTTCGGTCCTGGCCGTCTCCCCCATCGTGCGCGCCCGCAAGCCGGTGATTTTTCTGGATCGCAACTGGATCCCAAACACCGTGGAAGGGGTCGGTGTCGATTACATGATCGTCAAGAATCTACAACTTGCCGAAGGACGCTGGTTTACGCCGGGAGAGGTTCAGACCGGTGCCAAAGTGTGCGTGGTGGGAAAATCTCTAGTCGAAAAGCTGTTCCGTTTTCGTGAGCCGATTGGCCAAACCGTGCGCATTGGCAACACACAAGTGGAGGTTATCGGCTTGTTGGAGCGGCAAGGATCCAATACCTGGGGCACCGATCAGGACGACGTTGCCATGCTTCCCTGGAGCACCGTGCGCAACCACCTCGTCTCCACCGGGTTTCAAAACGTCGACCGTCTGGCGGTGTCCGCCGTCTCGTCCGCCGCGATCCCCCGAGCCATGGAGGAGATCCAAACGCTCCTACGAGAGCGACATCGGATCCGCGAGGGACGGGCCGATGACTTCAACGTGCGCGACCTCTCCCAATGGCGCGAGATGAGCGCAAACATGTTCAAGATTCTGACCGCATTCCTGAGCACCGCGGCGGGGATTTCGTTGTTGGTCGGTGGCATCGGCATCATGAACATCATGATGGTCTCTGTCACCGAACGCACGCGGGAGATCGGTGTGCGCATGGCGGTCGGCGCGCGGGCTCGAGATATCTTGTGGCAGTTCTTGACGGAATCGGTCGTGCTGGCACTCGTGGGGGGTGTGGTGGGAATCGCGTTGGGGGTCGCGGCATCGGAAGTCATTGCCCGCGTATCGCCTTGGGCGACGGCGTTGTCGCCGTTGTCGATGGCGTTGGCGATCGGCTTCTCTTCGGCAATCGGGATCGGCTTCGGCTTCTACCCCGCTTGGCGCGCCTCGCGCCTGGACCCCATCGAATGCCTCCGCTACGAGTAAAAACATCCAGCGGTTGTCTTAGCGGCGAAGATTGGTGGAGATGAGGGGATTCGAACCCCTGACCTCTGCATTGCGAACGCAGCGCTCTACCAACTGAGCTACATCCCCACTTGTGGCGTCGATTCCTTCTGCGCGACCTCGACGGCGGGTGCCGCACTGAGCTTGTCTTCGCACCATTGTTGGACCTGACGAGACTCTGTTTGCTCGGCGATCCTGGCCTCCAGCCATCGATCGATGACCGACCGCTTGTACCGAACCTTTGAGCCGATCTTCGCATAGGGAAGCTCCCCGTTGCGTGTCAGCTTTCGGACCGTGGAAAGTCCCAGACCCAGGTACTCGGCCAACTCCTTGGAGGATAAAACCTCGCGTGTCATGTCTGCCCGTCCAGATACTTGTCTAAATCGATTTCCGCCAAATCTTCCTCAGACGGCACCTTCAGACGCTTTGAAGGCTCCTTTGCATGCGGCACTTGGCCTTTCGCTCCACACTGGGGACAGCGAACCGGCCGGCCCGCAAGGTCATCACTGATCGTATATTTTGCTTCACACCGACACGTGAATCGAATCACAATGCCCCCTCACGATCACCATGCCCACCCGGAACCTGTAAGCCTGTGGTGGGCCGTAGTGGATTCGAACCACCGACTTCTACCGTGTGAGGATAGCACTCTAACCGCTGAGTTAACGGCCCATCATAAGCGGCACATCTTACCAGACAATATCCAACGCTGCAAGCTCTTTGCGAAGCAGGCCGGCTTGACTTGCCAATCGAGCCGTGCAATAATCCGTCTTGGAGAATTTTACAGGTTACACGACTTGACCTGCATGTGGAGGCACCCATGACGCAACGACCCATTCTGTTGGCCCTGGCATTCGTCCTGCTGGGTACTGTGAGTTTTTCCGCTTGCGGACAAGAGGACGCGCATCAAAACGACTATGTCTTTATCACGAACAATGCGACCGATTTCTGGAACATCGCGGAGGCCGGCGTTCGCAAGGCGGAAAAAGAACTCGGAATTCGATGCGTGATGGAGCGGCCAACCACCGGCACGGCGCACGAGCAGCAGCGTATCCTGGAAAACGTGCTGGTGCGCGGCTGCGCCGGCATCGCGATCAGCCCCAAAGATCCTCCGAACATGGTCGACCTGCTCAACAACGCTTGCAAGCAGACCATCGTAATCTGCCAGGACTCCGACGCGCCGGAATCGAAACGCCGGGTTTATGTCGGTACCGATAATTTCACCGCAGGGAAGGCGCTGGGAACGTTGATGAAAGAAGCAATGCCAGAGGGCGGGAAAGCGATTCTTTTTGTGGGAACGCTCGATGCTCAAAATGCAATCGATCGGGAGGCAGGCATCCGGGAAGAGCTCAAGGGCAGCAACATCAAAGTGCTCGAGACGCGCCTGGATCACTCGGATGAGAGCCGAGCCAAATCGAACGCCGAAGCGATTATCACGGGGCAACCGGATGTAAAACTACTGGTTGGTTTGTGGGCCTATAACGGTCCGGCAATCGCCGAAGCGGTCGAGGAAGCCAACAAGGTCGGCCAGATCAAAATCGCCTGTTTTGACAATCTAGATGGAACTTTAAGCGCCATCCAAAAGGGAATCATATACGGAACCGTTGCCCAGCGGCCTTATGAATTCGGTTATCAGTCCATCAAGATCCTTCACGCTCTGAACAATGGCGATGAATCCGTCATCCCCGCCGGGGGCGTCGTAGACACTGGAGTCGATTTGGTGAGGGAAGACAATGTTGACACTTACTGGAACGACCTGAAAAAGAAAAAAGCTCCCAGCGAATAACATGGTGCAAGCTTCCAGTCTGCACTTGGAGATGCGGGGCATCTCCAAGAATTTTCCGGGCGTACAGGCCTTGTCAAACGTCTCTCTACATCTATTCCCGGGCGAATGCCTTGGCATCATCGGCGAGAACGGAGCCGGAAAATCGACTCTGATCAAGATCCTCGGAGGGGTACACAGCCCCACCGCAGGTGAAATATTGATCGATGGACTGCCGGTGACAATTGACACCCCCGCCGATGCGACAGACCTGGGCATTCGCATAATCCATCAGGAATTGAACCTGTGCGACAACCTGGACGTGACTTCCAACATCTTCTTGGGACGTGAAACCTGTACAGGCGGCCCGGTACGATTACTGGACCGAAAGAGGATGCGGCAGTCCGCCCGAGCGCTCTTGGACCGTGTGGGGCTTCAGGTTCCGACCTCCACGGTTGTGGGAGCACTCTCAACTGGAATGCGCCAGCTCGTCGAGATTGCCAAAGCGTTGGCGGTGGAAGCGCGGATCCTTGTGATGGACGAACCCACCTCCGCCTTGAGTCAATCCGAAGCGGAGCGGTTGTTTGAAATTATCCGCCGATTAAACGAAGAAGGCGTCTCCATCCTTTACATCTCCCATCGGATGCCCGAAATTCTTCGCCTGACTAATCGAGTCCTATGTCTTCGCGACGGTTTGGCCGTGGGTGAAGTTGCAACCGACCAAACTAATCACGATGAACTCGTAAGACTGATGATTGGTCGCGACTTGGCGGACGTGTTTGAAAAAGACAATCACCCGGCCAATACGGTTACGCTGGAGGCTCGGTCGATCCGTTTCACCGGCTTGCCGAATACGTTTAGCTTTCAGATTCACCGCGGGGAGATCCTCGGACTGGCGGGGTTGGTTGGCGCGGGCCGGACAGAATTGGCTTCTGCCCTGTTCGGGTTGCCACCAATCGCGGCCGGCCAGGTTTCCATCGAAGGTCGCCCAGTACGGATTCGATCTCCTCGTGACGCGATTCGCCTCGGCCTGAGCATGGTGCCGGAAGACCGCCGTCGCTACGGTCTGGTCCTGCCGCAAACCGTTGCGGAAAATCTTGTGCTGGGCGTGCAAGGACGCGACGGCCCGGCGCGGTTAAAGCGGGCCAAGCCCATCGAGCAGATGGCCCATGAGTTGATCGGCCGGATGCGCATCAAAACGCCTTCGCCTGAGACAGTCGCGATGAACTTAAGCGGCGGAAACCAACAGAAAATCGTGCTGGGCAAATGGCTCGCGGTCGAGCCCAAAGTGTTGATCCTCGACGAGCCTACTCGGGGCATCGACGTTGCTGCGAAACAGGAAATTTACCGTATCATATGCGATCTTGCAAAGGCCGGGCTTGCGATTCTCATGATCAGTTCCGAGATGGAAGAGATCTTGGGTCTGTCCGACCGGGTCATGGTCATGCATGAAGGTCATATCGTTGGGACGGTAGAGCGATCGGAAATGGATGAAGAAAAGATCATGCGAATGGCTTCGGGATTGGATCCATGAGAAAGACCCTCGGTTTATTGCTGCTGTTGGTGGGGATGTTTGCACTACTTTTGGTGCTCCGCCTTGACCAGTTTGGCTCCAATTACAATCAAGCGAACCTTTGGCGTCACATCTCGCTGTTGGCGATCTTCGCCATCGGGGAGGGCTTCGTCATCATCACCGGTGGGATCGATTTGTCTGTTGGCTCGTTGATCGGTTTTACTGGGATGCTGTGCGCCAGCCTGATGGTCTTCTTAGACATCCCACCCATCTTGGCAATTCCAGCGGTCTTAACATTCTCGACCCTTGTCGGGCTTGCGCATGGCCAGTTGATCACACGCCTGAAGATCCCTCCGTTCCTTGTGACGCTCTCCAGCATGATGTTTTTTCAGGGAATGAGCATGCTGATCAACAACAACGGTCGGATCCCGCTGGGTCCTGACTTCCCGGGGTTTCGATCTTTGGGCAGGGGCGGCCTGGCACTCGGAGAGCTACGAATTCCCGTCCCGTTTCTGATCCTCCTCGGCGTTGTAGGCATCGCCTATTTTCTCCTGAACCGGACAGTTCTTGGGCAATATCTTTTGGCCGTCGGAAGCAACGAAGAAGCCGCGCGGTATTCCGGGATCCACACCGACCGCGTCAAGCGGTTTGCGTACATGGCATCCAGCTTTCTCGCGGGCGTTGCGGGAATCTTGTATGCCGGCTACCTGCCGTCTCCAGGCCCAACTGTCGGTCAAACTTACGAACTGTACGCCATCGCAGCGGCCGTCTTGGGCGGCTGCTCTCTCACCGGGGGAGAGGGATCTGTCATCGGGATCGTCATCGGCGCGGCCATTATGCAGACCCTGATCAACGGAACCAACCTGTTGGGGATCAGTAGCAACCATGAGAAATGGATCATCGGGGCGGTCATTCTGATCGCGGCGATCCTCGATATGACGATCAAGCGAGTGCGGAGGCCGGAGACCTAGCGCTGCGAGTTTTTGCTTGCTTCGGAGCGTGAATTTGCCATAATTCAGCGTACCCACCCTGGGGCGATTAGCTCAGTTGGTTAGAGCACTTGCTCGACAAGCAAGGGGTCACTGGTTCGAGTCCAGTATCGCCCACCATTAAAATCCAAGAGAATCGTTTTACCCTATTTCCAGATAATTTTATATGAATATTGGCGGATTTCGCATGACATAATTTGTCCGTCATCTACGATTGGGGCTTGACAAATCAATGGTTTTTGCGTATAATCGTGTCTTAAATCGTCGATCGCATAATCAGGGGAAAATGGATCATTTGCGGAACCGACCGTCTCTGATATTTGAATCTCTCATTACCGTCGCACTGATCTGTGCGATGACCGATACCGTCTCATCCGATACCTCCGACAGCCGCGCCAATAGACAATCATCGCTCCATGGATCTGCGCACAGGCGCGGGATCAAGCCGAAGAGGATCTATCTGGCGGCGCGTACGCTGACCATCGAAGCAGCCAGTAACGAGCCCCATACCGACGGCGAAAAGCGGCCTTACTTGGTCATGTCTCGAGGAAGAGTCACAGCCGCTTTTCGTAAGCAGCTCCACGCCTGTGGAGCGCGAATCATCGGCTACGTCCCGGAGGATACGCTGCTGGTTCGCTGTGCTACCCCTTCCGCGATCGCTCAATTGCCGCAGACTGCCTGGGTCGGCCACTACAAACGCGACTACAAACTGGAGGGCTCGCTGGCACAAGTCTGTGCGAATCAACCGGGCCACCGGATATCGGTGGATGTCGCCCTGTTCCCGGGACGTGGTAACGTCCGTGAGCGTCTGGCACAGCTTGGAGCCGAACTGGAGGAGCAGGCCGAGGGTATCGCCCGAGTCAAAATGATGGCAGCCAACGTACCGGCACTGGCAGATCACCCATTGGTGGCGTGGATCGAACCGACGCCGACCTACGTGGTGAACAATAACGCGGCCCGCTCGGTCACCGGTGTGGACGCGATCTGGTCGTCGCCGGGTCTGACCGGTCTGGGACAGACCCTGGCGATCGCCGATACTGGGCTGGATACCGGCGTGGACAATCCCTCCGCAAACGGTGACATTCACGATGACTTCGATAACCGGGTTACGTTCTTTAACTGGAAGGGCTCCTCCCCCAATGACCTGAATGGGCACGGCACTCATATGACGGGCATTGCCGCGGGCTCGGGAGCCGCTCGAAAGAACCGAAAATTCGCCGGCGTGGCAAAGGATGCGGGCATCGTCTTTCAAGGCATCGGCGACGATAGCGGAAGCCTCAATGTCTTCCCCCCCGCCTTCCTCTACGGATTGTTCCAGCAGGCCTACGACGCAGGAGCGTCAATCCACTCCAACTCCTGGACCAGTACAAATCAGACGATTTATACCGCTCATACACGCTATGTCGACCAATTCATGTGGGACAACCCCAATGCCTTGATCCTGTTTGCCGCCAGCAACTACGGGCCGGACCCCAGCACGATCCGCGCGCCGGCCAACGCGAAAAACTGCATCACAGTCGGAGCCTCGGAGACAGATCGGCCCAATAAAGGCTCGCTTGCGGACAATCCAGACCAAATGGCTTCCTTTTCGTCCCGTGGGCCCACGCGCGATGGGCGCATCAAGCCCGACGTTGTGGCGCCCGGCACATACATCATTGCGCCGAAAAGCTCTCTGGTGGGCTCCAACCCCTTGGGCTGGGGTTCGGTAGACAGCAACTACTGTTACGGCGGGGGCACTTCCCAGTCGACAGCCCACGTCGCCGGTATTGCCGTACTGGTTCGTCAGTATTACACCGATATCGCGGGTATGACGCCCTCGGGAGCCTTGATCAAGGCGACGCTTGTCAACGGAGCCCAAGACATGCTTGCCACGGCCGGAACGGGGCCAATCGCCAACAACGACGAAGG
>JAJDCN010000295.1 GCA_029260815.1 Planctomycetota bacterium | reverse complement strand
GATACCGTAAAAATGCTCGAATTGTTTTTGAAGAAGGACGTCAGCGAGCTGCGAACCGAAGGCAACGCCAACAGCGATAAATTAACTCAGCTGAGCGAACAGGTCGGACAGATACAGAAGATTGTATCCGAGACCAGCTTGATAGACTTGCCCCAGCGGATAAAAAAGCTAACGGAGTTCACTGCCGGATTCGGAAATGCGGAAAGTTTTATCCGAAGGGTAGAAGAGCAAAGCCGTTTGGCAAAAGATCTAGAAAGTGTGAGCAAAAAATCGAAAGACGTGGAAGCCAGTGTTCAATCCATCCAAAAGCAACTTGCCCCGGATGGCATTGTTAGAAAACTGGACAGCCTCCAAGTTGATCAAGAGCGATTGGCAAAGGATCTTTCAAAAAGCAACGAGAGCGTCAGTGAAACAATCAAAAAGGTAGACGAGTCACTCAACGTCTTAAAAGGATCCGTGGAAAAGCAGGTGTCGGATCTTCGCCTGCAACTTCAGACCCAAGAGTCTTCGACCAGCGAAAAGATTGATGCAATCACTGAGAGCGTCAGCAAGGCAAAGGATGACAAATCCGATATCGAGTTGCCGGACACGCTCAAGGGCCTTCTAAAGGATTTTGGCGTCTGGGACGTGTTCTAGCGATACCCTAGCGAACACCCTCCAGTAGGAGTTGGCCCAAAAGCCATTCAGGATTGAGTGGACCCTTTCCGGCTGAATGGGCGTCCCAGTGTTGACGGGTAGATTACAGATTAATCCTTAGGTGCTGAATAATGACGAAGGAAAAGCCTGGAGATGAGCCCTCGGGAGGTATTAGACGCCGGTTCTCTGGTCAGGAGAAGACGCGCATCGTTCTAGAGGGCCTACGAAGAAATACGAGCGTTGCCGTTCTCTGCCAAAGGGAGGGAATTGCCCCACCGGTCTATCATCGCTGGAAAAGAGCATTTATTGATGCCGGGCAGAAAACGTTATCCTTGGATACGCAGGACGACGCTTCAACTGAGGAGATCCGTCAGCTGAAGAAAGAAAACTGCTATCTGAAAAAAGCCATCGCTGAAGCGTCTCTTGAAATTCAGAAACTAAAGAGCGACTTGGCAATCTAAAGCCTAAAACCCCTTGTGGGTTTTCATGCCAACCCATATCGAAATTACGCCGTGTCTGACTGTCAATCGGTAAGGTACCTCTCTCAAGGGGACATTTTCTTTTTATCTAAAGCATTTAGACTCCTGATAAATCATCATGCTTCTGTGCATTCCTTATATGACCCCTCCCCGGATTTAGTACCAGCCGCTATGAGAGAATCGGTTGGTGTGAAGCGCTCCCCGTTTTGGGTCCAAGTCGAATGCGAAAGTTACGCTTGTTCGACTAGTTGGCCTTGGTGCGTGGCGGAGGCTGGAGCGTAGCGGAAGCCGTAGCCGTGCACCGAGCGGCATCGTTGCCCGGGGAGAGGCTTCCCAGCGAACTATGTGGCCGATTCCAGTTGTCGCCCTGACGCCAAGCTCGACCTTCGCCTGGGCGTCTTCCAACGATAAAAACCAGTGCTCGTTCAAGCATTCCTTCCGAAACCGGCTGTTGAACGATTCGATCAGGGCATTGTCGGTCGGTTTGCCAGGGCGGCTAAAGTCAAGCTTCACCCCGTTCCAATACGCCCACAGGTCCAAATCCTTCGAGATGAACTCCGGACCGTTGTCCACCTGGATGGCTCTGGGCAGCCCATGCTCGGCATTTACCCATTCCAGCTGTTCCACGACGTGACAGCCCCGGATCAGCTGAGTAAGCGCTCCAGAGAGTCGTCGGTTTAACAGCAGCCGCCCAAGAGCCAGAGCCTCTCCCACGAGGGGTAATTCCGACAAAGAACCTCGCTTGCATTGCGTGGAACTCCGCTAGCGCGGTCTTTTCAAGCCCAACTTTCTGATGCGGGAGGTCAGCGTCGTGGGTTTCATGCCTAAGAGTTCAGCAGCGCCGGCTGGCCCATAAATTTTCCAACCACTTTGCTGCAATGCAGCAGCGATATTTTTTCGCTCAAGGCGCTTCATCTCTTTATCCGACAGGATTTCCGGTCCTGTTTGCTTTGGCTCCACGCGAGTTTCTGTCTCAATCGGTTCGCTTGCAGGCAAATCAAAGCACAGGGACCGCGATCGACAGGTGATGACGGCGCGCTCGATCACGTTCTGAAGCTCCCTAACGTTTCCGGGCCAGTCATATTGCTGCAGCTCCAAAACATTGGCTTGGGTCAATCGAGGCTTGGACCGGTTCAGCTTGAGTTTGCTACAAGCCAAGTCGAGAAAGTGAGCTGCCAGTGGAGCGATATCTTCTTTCCGCTTGTGCAGTGGAGCGATTTCGATGGGAAATACGTTCAGACGGTAGTAGAGATCCTGCCGAAATCGACCTTGCTCAGCCTCTTTTTTGAGGTCGCGATTCGTGGCGGCAAAGATCCGCACGTCAACTTCGCGCGTATTTTCTTCACCTACGCGCTCGTACGTTCCCTCTTGCAAGACGCGAAGCAACTTGCTCTGCAACTCGAGGGGGATCTCGCCCACCTCATCCAAAAAAAGAGTTCCACGATCGGCCGCCTCAAAACGTCCGGCACGATCTTTGAGAGCCCCCGTAAAGGCCCCCTGAATGTGCCCGAAAAACTCGCTCTCATAAAGATCCTTTGGAATCGAGGCGCAATTGACTCGGATAAGCGGGCCATCACATCGCGCGCTCCGGCGATGAATCTCCCGCGCAATCAACTCCTTGCCCGTGCCGGATTCGCCCAGAATCAGAACGCTCGCATCCGTGGGCGCCACCAACTCAACTTGTCGAAGAACCGCACGAAGGGAAGGGCTATGTCCCACAATATCCCCAAATTCCTGAGCCTCGTTCACCTCTTCACGAAGATACTCGTTTTCCAATTCGAGCTGAGCCTTGAGCCTGTCGATCTCTTCAAACGCACGCGCATTGGCAATGGCGGCTGCCGCGTGGTCCGCCATCATGCGCAACCAGATCTGCGCGTTCGAGTCTTGCAAGTTCGACCGCGTAAATACCGCGAGGACGCCCAAGACATCGCCTTTAAAGATCAAGGGCTGCCCGGTAAACCCTTTAATTCCTTCTTCCGCGGCCCACTGGGGGCGTGCAATCCACTTCACCTCTTTCACGCAGTCGGTGACCTCGATGGCTCTGCCCGTCTCGGCAATGCTTCCCACCTTCCGGACGCCGATCGGGAATCTTCGAAAAAAGCCATTCAAGTAGGACCAGTCGGCTTTTGGATCGACTGTCGAATGCCCGGCGCTGGCCATCAAGTGAAGACAAGCAGTTTGGTTGGAGCATTCTTCCCGCATGTGGCACTGGGTACAGATGTCACCAGGCTGGATAAGCCAGATGCGCGCGAGAGCCACGTCGGGGAGTTCGGCCAATTGATCCACAATGATCGTAAGTAGTTGGCATGCCGAGCGCTCTTGCGCAATGTCAAGCAAGAGGGTCTTCATGAGTTTTGAATCAATGCCCTGCTCAGCGAAAGGGGTCATGGGAGGCACTATAGCGAAATCTCGTTCCAGAGTCAACGAATAATCGTTATTAACGAAAAACCGTTGGATGAGGTCTCTGTGAATAAGCCTCGTAACTAGCTATTTTATTTGATATTAGATTGGGATCTATACTCTTGGCATGACGGTTGCGATATATTGGCACAGATGATCAAAATACCACCAAACGCGAAAGGAGCATAAAATGTCGAGACTAGAAGCCATCAACCCGGAAACCGCGACCGGAAAAACAAAGGAACTGTTAGACGCGGTACAAAAGAAGTACGGCATGGTTCCCAACTTGGTGCGCACGTTTGCAAACGCCCCAGCCGCGCTGGAGACTTATCTCAGCTTTGGAGCCTTGGATGCCGGATCTTTGTCCCCGGCTTTGCGCGAACAGATCGCCCTTGTCGTCGCCGAATTGAGCGGATGCGAGTACTGTCTGAGCGCGCACACCGCAATCGGCAAAATGGTGGGCCTCTCAGAAGAGCAGATTATCGATAGCCGCAGCGGCTCGTCCTCGGACAGCAAGGCCGAAGAAATGCTTCGATTTGCAAAGGCGATTGTAGAGAAGAGAGGGCGCGTAAGCGACGAGGAGGTGAACCGGATCCGCCAAGCAGGCTATAGCGACGGCGACATCGCCGAAATTGTTGCAAACGTCGTGAAGAATATCTTCACAAATTACTTCAACCACGTGGCCGAAACAGAGGTGGATTTCCCGAAGGCTCCAGCTCTGGCAAAGGTCTGAACGAAATAAGCGATAGAAGAAGGAGGTTTTGAGATGACACAACAAGACAAGCATGTGCTGATTATCGGTGGCACCAGTGGAATGGGCCTGGCCGCAGCACGGCAGCTGGTGGAACGAAACGAATCGGTAACATTGGTGGGCCGAAATCAGGAAAAGCTGGATCGTGCGATAAAAGCACTGGAGGCTCCAGATCGGGTACATGCGTTCCGCTGTGACCTGATGAGCAACGACGACGTCGGCGGTCTTATCCGGCACGTGGCAGAGGAGATGAAGGGGATTACCGGCCTGATCAACGCCGCGGGAATTTTCTCGCCCAAGCCTTTCCTGGACCATTCCGGCGAGGATTACGACGCCTACATGGACCTGAACCGAGCGACGTTCTTTGTAACCCAACAGGCAGCGAAAAACATGGTCGCCAACGGGGGCGGATCGATCGTCAATGTGGGCTCGATGTGGGCGCACCAGGCGGTCAAGGCCACCCCATCTTCGGCGTATTCTATGGCCAAGTCGGGCCTGCACTCGTTGACGCAACATTTGGCGATGGAGCTGTCAGAGCATGGCATCCGCGTCAATGGGGTCGCTCCGGCCGTTGTGGAAACACCGATCTACGGCGCGTTCATCAAGCCGGACGACATCCATGAGACGCTTCAGGGTTTTAACGCCTTCCATCCTATCGGGAGAATCGGAACCCCGAGCGACGTGGCGTCCGTAATTGTCTTTCTTCTGTCCGACGCAGCCAGCTGGGTGACCGGCGCGGTCTGGAACGTAGACGGAGGTGTAATGGCCGGACGCAATTGATTTGCGGAAAGCCCTGTCGTTACAAACCAAGTTTGACTCACAAATAAACGCTTGTTCTCCAGAAAGGAGATAGAAAAATGAAAGCAGCGATAATCGTACTGTCGGATCCGAAATCAGGTTCCGAAGAGGCACTCGGACGTGTGTTCAACGCGCTCGCCGCGGCCTACGACTTCAAGAGCGCCGGTAACGAGGTTACGGTGTTATTCCAGGGGACTGGCACTCGATGGATCGGTGAGCTCCAGAAAAAGGAGAATCCGGCTCACGAGTTGTTCGAAGCCGTTAAGGACAAAATCGCCGGTGTCTCCTGTGCCTGTGCGGACGTCTTTGGTGGTGGCGATGAGGCGGTGGAATCCGGCTTCAGCCTCATCAAGGATAACACCGTACCCGGGACAACCGGCTTGCCGAGCTTGAACCATCTTCACGCCGAAGGGTACACCATTTTAACCTTTTAGCGGGTCCACGCGCGGGCAGCCGGAGGCGCGCTTTGGCGTCTCCGGCATGCCCCGCGCCGCCTGACATAGGAGGCAACCGATGAAAATCGAAAAACCATATCACGAAGGGGAGTTGCAGGTTCAAAAACGCGCGGGCGTCCGCGTCGAAGGTGAGCGCAATGGGTCTGTGATCGCGGACTCGATCATCAAGGGCGCCCTGCCATTCATTCATCAGCAGAGCATGGTCATCTTGGGAAGCGCGGACGACGATAAAAACATCTGGGCCTCGGTACTTTCGGGACAGGCCGGGTTCATAGAAGCACCGGACGAGAGGACCGTCACGTTTGACCTTTCCAACGCGGCCATCAATGACCACGATCCGTTTTGGGAGAACACCCTTGCGAATCCTCACATCGGAATGCTTGTGATCGATCTGGGTACGCGTCGGCGATTGCGGGTCAATGGACACATCCGAAAACGCAGCACGCAACAGATAGAGATCGAAGTCCTGGAAGCTTACCCAAACTGTCCCAAATACATCCAAAGACGGCACATTACGACCAATCGGGTCGGCCACACCGGTCCGCCGTCGCAGATGCTTCAAGGCGCCGCGCTCAAGCCCGTCCAGCAGGCTATCATTCAACAGGCAGACACGCTTTTCGTCGCCAGCGCCCATCCCGAGCGTGGCGTGGACGCCTCGCACCGAGGAGGCAATCCCGGTTTCGTTCATATCAAGGACAACCAAACGCTGCGGATCCCAGACTATCCGGGCAATTCCATGTTCAATACGCTGGGAAACTTTGTAGTCAATCCCCGCGCAGGCCTTGTTTTTGTCGACTTCGAGAGCGGTATGACTCTACAACTCGTTGGCCGGGCGAAGATCCTGTGGAACGTGGACGATCCTACTGACGAAACTGGAGGCACTCAACGTTTCTGGGAGTTTCACATCGGTCGTTGGTTGGAGATCAAAAAAGCCCATGCGCTTCAATGGTCGTTCCTGGACTACTCTCCGTTTAATCCGGTCGCGAGTGGAACGGACACGCCCAATGTGGAAAAGTAGCTTGATCTACAGGAGACAGAACAATAAATAAAAACGTGATCGCCGTTCACCAATGACACGAAGCCTTTTCCAAAAAGGACTGAATGATCTAAAGAAAGGATAGAGCCATGAGCAAGTTGAACAACAAAGTCGCGGTCATTACGGGAGGTAGCAGTGGAATTGGTTTGGCCACTGCCAAGCGGTTCATT
>JAJDCN010000294.1 GCA_029260815.1 Planctomycetota bacterium | reverse complement strand
GGCCAGATCGTCGATCGTCAACAGGCGCTGTTTGTCAATCGGCTCGATGGGCAGGATGGAGGCGATAAACCAGGACAGTTGCCGCGATTCGGTCGGCACCGGCAGGTTACGGTCCGGCACCAGGCCCTGCTGCTGGGCGGTTTGATGAAAGCGATCGAACAGGGCGTGCAGGCGCTGGGCCTCGGCGTCGATCTGCTCACTGGTGGCGTCGTCTTCGGGCAGGGTCCGCACGTCGACCACCGGGTAGGGGGCCTGTTGCTCGACCCGCTCTACCACAAAGCGCTCGGTTCCGCGCGCGTTCACCGCGTAGCGCCCGTCGGGTAGGTTGTCGTAGGCGACGATCCGTGCAAGGGTCCCGATGTCTTGCCAATCGTCTGTAGCCAGAGGTGCGCCCACCTCTGGCTGGCCGGTCAGCAACACGACCCCGAAGTGGCCCGCCGCGTCCAGGCATTCGTTGATCATGGTTTTGTACCGCTCTTCAAAGACGTGTAGCGGCAGGGGCATCGTGGGGAACAGGACGGTGTTGAGCGGAAACAGGGGGATGGTCAGTAGCTGCGTCATTTCAGGTCTGGGGTGGTGTGACGACCCCGCCTATGAATAGATGGGCCATTTGGTTGGCCAGCTCATCAGCCGGAGGATCGTGCTTGGGGTTGTACCAATTATAGATCCAGTTCATCATGCCGAACAGGTTCATGGCCTGAGTCCGCGCGTTGAAGTGCGGTTCGGTGGCGCGATCGGGTCCGGCGATCTGTTCGATGAGGGTGACCAGAATCTTGAAGTATTCCCGCTTCATGGTGGCGATCTGGTCGTAGTAGCTGTTCTTGAGGGTCTCCGATTCGTGGGACAGCACCTTCATCGTATCCATGTTGTGGATGAAGTAGGTGACGTGGTTGTGGATCAGGGTTTGCAGTTTCTGCGTCGGATCCGTCTGGTCGGCGGTCTTTTTTTTGTAGGACTCGATGACGTTGGCGAAGGTGGTCTTCTGAATGGTGAACAGGACCTCTTCTTTGGAGGCGAAATAGTAATACAACCCGGCCAGAGAGATCTGCGCCGCTCCGGCGATGTCGCGGATGGAAGTGGCCGCGTAGGACTGTTGGGAGAACAGCCGCGCTGCGTGAAGGAGGATTTGATCGACCTTGTTATCTTTGCTCAAGCCAGGGCTCCACAACCGGATGGCTTCCAGTATAGGCACAACGGGGCCGGAAGGCAAGGCCGGCCAAGAAAGTTTTTTATTTTTCGGGGAACCTTTTGTTCTGTCCGGCGTCTAAAGAGGTGGATCCAAAAGAATATGGCGGAAAGGACCTCGCCCCCGAGGGCGACCTTTCCGGTGCGATAAAATGCCTCGCGGGTGACTGGACTTAACAGCGGTCGGTCCGGTCACCCTGCGAAGGCATAAGTGCGCAACTCGCGCGGCATTCCCCTTTGACAAATCTGGCGGTTCCCACTAGCATGGGGCCATGATTATCGGCATCGGCGTGGACATTGTAGAGATTGAGCGCTTCCAAGGCGTCCTCAAAAAGAACGGCCCGCGGTTTCTCAAGAAAGTCTTTACAGAACGGGAGGTCGCCTACTGTACGGGGCGCAGGAATGCCGAGCAGCACTTTGCCGCGCGGTTTGCAGCCAAGGAGGCGACCTTTAAGGCTCTGCGCGTGTCCAGCCGCTCGGCGGTGGGGTGGAAGGAGCTGGAGGTAGTCGCCCGGCGCGGCTACGGTCCGCGGATGGTGCTGCACGGGTACGCGGAGGAAGTGGCGGAGAAGAAGGGGATTAAACGGATTCATCTGTCCCTGACCCACACCGCCGGCGGGGCGGCGGCTTGGGTGATTGCCGAGGGGTAGATTTCCCGCTTGATGCGGCGAGGTCTTCATCTATAATACCGCTTGGTTTCGCAGCAATATCAACAACCATGGGAATGGGGTGATCTGGATGGCTCAGCCGATCGAAGGAAAAGTCGCCAAGGTAGTCGACGAATACAACATCATCGTCAACGTGGGTTCCGCCGACGGGGTGACGCCGAACATGCAGTTTGCCATCTTCACCACCGGCGACGAGGTGGTCGATCCGGACAGCAACGAGTCCTTAGGCGAGTGGGAGTTGGTGAAAGGCTACGTCATGGCCACGCACGTACAGGAGCGAATCACTGTATGCACCGGCGTCGCGCTACAGGACGGCCAGCCCGCCGCCGATCCCTCCACGCACACGCTCAGCGCAGAGATGACCCGCGCGCACATGGCCCCGCACGGATCCGGCCTGCGCGTCAAGCTGCCGGTCAATCCCGCCGAGGTCGAAGGTATGCCCCTGACCGGCCCCATCTCCGTTGGCGACAGCATCCGCTCAGTCACCCCCTAACCGCCGCCGGACGCAGTCTGGTTTTGTGCTAACGCGGAGGGACCGTCCGGGTCCGCGCACGCGTTCTCCCGCGGCCGGTTCGTTGATTTTGGTTGTTCGTGGAAAACCCCTCGCCCGGATTGCGAACTTCGTAGCTCAGGGCTTTAGCCCTGACGGTCAGACCTGTTTTGTCGTCGCGAAAAGGGAGAGTGCTTACGAGCGGTCCTGCTGGATAGTCGGCAGGGGGCCGTGCAGGACGTAGGGCTCGACCCGCTTGAGGAAGATGGACTCCCAGGTGTAGTGCCGCAGGATTTTCTTGAACAACGAACGACGCGGGCTGCTGCCCACCGAGGCGAGGATCTTCAAGGCGTATTCCCGCGGTGAATCCCCCAGATCCAGGTACACCACGTCTTCCTCGCCGATCTCCTTGAACGCCGCGATGTTGGAGCAGACCACCGATGTCTTGAGCAGGCCCGCTTCCAGCAGCGGCATGCCGAAGCCTTCCTCCAAAGAACTGAGGAACAGCATGTCGGAGAGCAGGTACATGTCGCGCAACACCACCGGCGGGATCGCGACGGGGTTGCCAGAATCGTCCTTGTACTCGTAGAGGAAGACGATGTTGTCTTCCATGTCCAGCTTTCGCGCCAGCCGCTTGATTCGTTCGTAATAGGCTTTGTCGCCATCCATGGGCAGGTGGATGCTGGGAGGGCCGGTGACGATCAGTTTGGACTTCCGGCCCAACTGGTTAAGTTCACTGACCACCTCGATGCCCAGCTCGATGTTTTTTTTGTGGACGATGCGGGCGGGGGTAAACAGGACCAGGTCCTGCTGCACCAGCTCGAAATCCTGCCAGATCCGCACCGACAAGGGGTGCAGTCCCAGCAGTTGTTCCATATCGACGCCGTCAGGCACGACGGTAATCTTGTCGCGATCCACACTGTACAGTTCGCACAGTTCCCGCTGCCGTTCCCGCGAGAGCGTGATGTACTCCACGCCGGGGATCGGGCGGTTGATCAGACGCCAAGGCATCTTGTCGGTGTTCTTGATCCAGTCAGGCGCGTCGAAGGCGATGGCCGAGGCGTCGTGCACCCAGCTAACAAACCGGCAGGTGTCGCCCCGCTCGGCGGCCAATTCGGCGACCGCGTGAGTCAGCGGAAAGTTGAGATCCTTGGCCAGTACGTTGTGGAGAAGGACCACGTCACGATCGGCCAGGGCGGGGCGGAGGGTTTCTTTGATCAACTCTTTGTAGGCGTGATAGGCCGGCGAGATCGTATCGTCGGCGATTTGCGCAGAGACCTTTACGTTTTCGGGAAATGTGGAGTCGATCAGTGGGATTTGGACGAAGGGGACCCTCTCATCCACCTGCGCCCCTCGGGCAGCGATCACCTGCACGTCGTAGCCGTTCTCGGCGAACAGGCTGGCGTGGGCCTCCATGACCACCTCGACCCCGCCGGCGATCGGCGATGCGGTGTAATGCACGATGGCGATTCTTGGCTTGGTCACGGCGGGCACCCTATGCAGCTGAAATCTCGACCGATCCAACCGGGCGAGTCTAGCACAGGAAAATACCTGGAGCAAACAGATTCAAGCCGTTCCCCCGCCACGGCCCGTGCCCTCCTGGCCATACCGCTAGGATACGTTGCTTACCCCACACCAGGGGAAAAGTAAGAGGCTCCCGGGCTTCGCTGGCGTATGCTCGTTGACTACGTTGTCGGTGTATGATTCTAGATTGCTTTGCCTTGCTTATGCCGGTAGAGGCGTTCGTTCCGTTTTGCCCAAGAGTACAAACCGACATTCCAGGCGAGTGAGCCAGCAACGAATGCGCCCAAAAGGAAGGCATTATACAATGTCGAGCCGTCTTCATCCGTGCAGAGCTTGAACAGAAGGCCACCGATAAGTGCCGAAATCGAATATAACGGAACGCGAATTGGGTCAAAGTTCTTGCTGCTCGGATCCAAAGCCTTAAGCCACATATCGCCACCCCCAAAACCAAGAACAGAAAAAAGACATTCCAACGAACAAGAGGGGTTCTTACCCTGGTGCGAACCTAGGCATACGGTCAGGATACGCCGCCTACCCCACCCCTGCCAACAAGAAAAGCAAGATGTCTCTGGGTCTTACAGAGCAGGTTTGATGAGCCTGTTTTTCTCATTGCGGCAGCCTGCCGAAAAGGGTTGACACGTGCAAATCCTTCTGTAATAATAACCTACGGTTGGATTCGGCTGCGCGATCGGTGTGGACGGACCAATCGTTGCGAAAGGGGGAGCACCCAGAATATGAC
>JAJDCN010000293.1 GCA_029260815.1 Planctomycetota bacterium | reverse complement strand
AAATCAACCACGCTCGCAGTCGATGACGATACGCGGAAAACTTCCATAGGGCGTAGAAATTCATCGCCAGGATCAACACGCCCGAACCATAGTGGGTATAGATGCACGCGATGCAATAGATCGTAAAGCGAACCCAATCCGATGTGCGCCCCCGCTCCAGACACCGGAACAGGGCGTGCATCGCCAACGTACTCACCAGGGCCAGTAGCGAATAACTGCGCAGCTCCTGGGAGTAATAGATGTGCACCGGGGCAATGGCCACGGCACAGGCCACCGCCAGGCCGATTCGGCCGCCGAACCGGTCGCGGGAAAAACGATACGCCGCCCAGATCGTCGCAACCCCGAAAATGGCCGGCAATAATCGAAGAAAGAAAAGGCTCGTGCCCAATTGCCGCCAGAGGTACAGGAAAAAAAGAAACAGGGGCGAATCAGTTCCACGCTCCGTGCCGGGCAGAAGGTTCTCAAACGAGTCGGTATACAGAACCGAAAGTGCTTCGTCGAACCACAGGCTCAACGCGCCCAGCCGGTACAGCCGCAGGCCGGCACCCAGCAGCAGAATCAATAGCAAGATCATGGTGTGGCGTTTCGATGCAGCCATGGAAAATTACGGTTCTTTGACCTCGCCGTCCTGTGCCTTGACCTCGTAGAGCCGGAAGACACCGAAGCCGTATTCCTCCGACAGATCCTTTTTCAGCGTCATGTTGCGATCTAGCCAGTCGATCGCTTCCTCGTGAAAGTCCCGCGTGTTCGGTTCGCCCGAGTACACCCAATCTGTTTCGTTCTGCCAGTACCCTGCGATATACCAGATCCGGCGATAGCCCTTCAACAGAGCAAAGCCCGCCTTCGCATTCAACGATTCGTATACTTCCTTCTCGGTCATTTTCGACACGTCCCCCAACTGCCCGGTCACCGGATCGATCGCCAGGCGATCCGGTGCATTCTCGGGTCCCGCGTACCAGTCGAAACCAGTCGCCAGATCATGGACCCGTCGCTTCGTCAGCCACAGCCAGTCCTTCTCATACCGGCTACCCCATAGCTCCCTGTATGCGTGGAAGGGTACCAGTGAACTTTCGTGATGGTGAACGACCCGATCGCCCTGCTCCCACTCCTTTTGAATTCGATCGAACGCCTTGTCATAGTGTTTGCGCGGGAAGGCGCCGATCCATCCGGTGATTGGGGCGTTTTCCTGAAGGCGAATGTTGCCAAGGACCATCAAGCCGCCCAACCCCGCAATCACAACGCCTTTGATCCAACGTCTCCGCAAAGAAGTCAGTCCGAGTGCCAGTAGAAAATAATAAGGAATCGAGGCAAAAATAAAATAGCGGCGGGTGGCTGCAAGCCGAATGGGCGTAAAATTGGTTACCGCAACCAGAAACATGGTGCCGAAAAACAGCAGTGCGATAAATATGCGCGGGTCCTGGCTCGGGTTTTTTACCCAGGCGTGCACAGTTACGGTCGCTCGGCTTTCTGCCAACTTTCGATGGCGAATCACGATCGTTATGGCTCCGTACACGGCCAGCGCGGCCAGGACCGCCGCCATCCCGCCGACCAAAAATGGGTTCTGCAAGTGAAAGCCAAAGGTGAATTCGCCAAAGGGCGCCGCAAGCAACTGGAACAAGTTGATCTTTGGAACCCAACTGCCCAGCTTGTCAGGATCCGTCTGATACGTAAATTGCCGAAGAAAGTGCAGCAGCCAGGGCGAGAATCCGACCAGCATCACCACGTGCGCCAGGATCCAACGCCACAGGTGATGCTTGTACGCCTGGTACCGCACAAGGCAAAAGATGCTCATGGCCGTGATGAAGACGCCGGTCGCATAGTGGGTGTAGATCAACAAAACGCAAGAGATGCTGAACAGGGCCCAGTCTGATCGGCGGCTACGGTGAAGCGCCTGGTACATGAAGTACATGGCCAACAGCGACAACAGGGCTGTGAGGCTATAGACGCGAATCTCCCGAGAATAATAAACCTGAAACGGAGCCACGGCAATAAGACCCGCGACCCATAAACCCAGGCGGCTGGAAAACAGCCTGCGACCCATGAAGTAGGCGCCCAGGATCGTGGCGATCCCGAAGATCGCCGGCAACAGTCGCATGAAGAAAAGGCTTGGATCGATCCGCCGCCAGAAATAGAAGAGAAAAAGAAACAGTGTCGAGTCCGTGCCCCGCTCACTGCCGGGAGCCAGGTTTTTGAATTCGTCCGTATAAAGAATCGAATACCCTTCATCGATCCACAAACCGACCTCGCCCATGCCGTACAAACGCAGTCCGGTGCCGAGCGCCAGGATCGCCAGGAGAATTAGCCCGTGCTTCATCGTATCACTCATCGACGGGTCTCGGTTTCTCTTTGGATCGGGTCAGCCCTTTGAGGAACCCCCAGGCATAGGCGACATGAGTCAGGACGATTCCCAGGGCAATCAGCGGCGCCAATTTCGGGCACTCCACTGCGGCGGACACGAGGGCCGCAAGAAGATAGAGACTCAGCGCGCTGCCACCGATGCAAATTAGAGCAGTCGTTCCGGTCGCCAAACCAGCCGCCATCAGCGCGACCACGCCGACAAGAAACACCAGCGGGAGGAAGTTGAACACTGCGTAGGGTGAAGGCAGCTCCTTGACCAGCAACGCTTTGTCAAAGCCGTAGCGGTGCGCCTGTCGCAGGTGCCCCTTGTAAGCCTGCCGACGGTGGTGGTAGACGATCGCGTCGGGCACGTAGAGGTTTTGCAGCCCCAGGTTCTCGATCTCGTAACAGGCTTTGGCATCTTCCGCGGTCAGGAAGTCCGCCTCATCGAAGCCGCCGATCTGTTTGAACAATTCCCGCCGCACAAGCAGGTTACAGGAGGGCAACTCTTTGACAGCCTGAGGTTTGGGAACCACTTTGTAGCGAATCGCCGTAGGCCCGCCGCCTACCGACGAGGAGAAGATATAACCGCTGACGTGTTGCCACAGGTCATCTTCCGGCGGCGTGAGGTTCGGTCCGCCGACGGTGCCGACCTGGGCGCTGTCAAAGTACTTCAGCGCGTTGGCGAGCCAGTCGGGCTCGGCCCTGGCATCGGAGTCGAGGAAGGCGAGGATCTCGCCGGAGGCCTTGGCGATCCCCAGGTTGCGCTTGGTGGCGGGGAAGATCGGACCGGTCGGGATCATTGTGCATCCTTCAAAACTTCGGTCCTCCGCGCTGTCGGGCAAGAGGATGATCTCCACGTTTTTGTGGGTTTGGGCCCGGCAACTGGCCACGGACGCTTCAACCCACGGGTCGGCAGCCTTGTAGGGGATGATGATCGAAACCTTTGTCTCGTCGGACATTCACGCACTCCACGGGTTGGAACGGCCTTTTGACCGTTCTTAGGTATCCATCAGGTCGGCATAGACCGCGTCCAACTTTTCCGCCTGTTTCTGCCAGCAGTACCGCTCTTCCGCGGCGGTCCGGGCCAGGCCGCCCAATCGGTCCGCTTCGTTCGGATCGCTCAATAAGCGACACAACGCCTCGGTAAAGCCCTCCAGATCCTCTGGGCCCGAAGTGATCCCGCACCCTTCCGACTCGATGATCGCTTTGGGCTCGCCTACGGCGTTGGCCACGATCGGCCGGCCCGAGGCCAGGTAATCGCCGATCCGGATCGGGAAGCGGGAGATCTCGAAGATGCTTGAGTCCATGGGCAGGGCCAGTATGTTGGCGGCGCCCAGGTAGTATTTTATTTCCGCAAACGGTCGCTCGCCGGCGACGATGATGTTGTTCATCAAGTCGCCGCAATAGTCGGCCACCTCCGCCGGATCGAGCCCTCCCACCAGATACAGCTTGGCCTCCGGGACTTTCTTGACAACTTCCCGGAAGGCATCCAGGAGGAAGTAGATCTTGTGGATGTAATAGGTGTGGCCCATGGAGACAATGACCGGCTCGCCCTGGGGAATATTCAGTTCCATGCGACACGTTGTTCGATCCATGGGCTGGATGTCGTCGATGTTGGCCCCGTTGGTGATCTTGTGGATCTTCTGTTCGGGAATGCCGCAATCCATGGCCCGATTGCGAAGGTGTTCGGACACAACGGTGGTTACGGCACCGACCTTGATGACATTGCGCTCCATGACGTCGTAGAACATGCGCAACGGGGCTGGATGGTCCGCCAGGATGCCCAAACCCCAGTCGTCGTCCCAGTCGGTCACGATCGGTCCGCGGCGCAACAAGTACGCGGCAATGGCGGGCACGCCGGCCTCCGGCTGGGAGACGGCGAACGCATGGATCAGGTCGTAGCGGCCGAAGCCGGCGTAAAACGAGCCAATCAACCCACGCGGCGCACGACCCGTGGCGTACTTGTGCAGCACCACAGCTGGGAGCGTGACGACCTCCACTCCGGGACAGACTTCGCGTCGGGCGATGGTCAGGTCGAATTTTTTCTTGGAAGAGCAGACGATGGTGGTGGTATGCCCGCGGTCGGCCAGATAGCGAGCGAGAAAGTAACAACGGAAGTAGGTGCCCAGACCCTCCGGATTGTGGTTGATGAACAACAGCTTCATTGACGCGCCTCCGCCTCTTCGGAGTCGGTCGGAGTATGAGCGTCCTTGTATTTTTTCGTGTCCGTCAGCGCACGCACCAGCAGGAAGCCCGCAACCTCGGGAGCCAGTGAAACAACCCGAACCATCAACCCGATGAGGAATGGATAGGATGCAAAAGTCACGATCCCGGTGGCCGGAAGCAGGTTCTTAATCGCGCCTTCACGAATGCCCATGCCATCGGGCACGAAGATCATGAGAAAACCGATAGTGCAAGAGGATGCATAGATTCCGGCGATGGTCACCACCCGAGCGATCGGCACCGTGTTGTCTACCGATTTGATCACGAAGAAGAAGCCGAAACCGACGATCATCCAGAACCCGATGTAGTAGGCCAGAATGAACAACGAATCTCGAAAGCGCAGGTCGTGCGGGAGGGCTTCCTTTTTGATCGCGCGCAGCATGAGATTAACGCAGGTATAAAACACCTTCGGATGCAGGCCCGCAATGCCAACAAGGATGGCAACGCAGACGAGAGCCCAGTTGGCGCGAAGATAGGCCAGTAACTTGCCGCCGTCTAAAGAGGTGTCCGGCTCGACAAAGACCGTGGAGAAGAAGAAGAGAATAAAGGCCGCGAGCGTAAGAAACGCCATTTCGTAAATGACCGATGCGGAGGTCACCCGCTTGCGGATACCCTCCTTTTCGCACATGTAGGCACGACCCAATACGAGCACGACCTTACCGGGTACGAAACGTCCCAACTGCGAGGCGATCCAGATATAGATCCCGCGGCGATAGGGCAGCTTCCCGCCCATTTTCCATAAGATTATGTGCCACCCCAGTCCCAGGTAGAACAGGCCCATGAAGAACACGAGGAAGGCCGCAACCAGATAAAGCGGCTCAAATGCGCCCCACTCGGACTGGAGCTTTGCCCAGTCGATCATTATAAATTGCCACGCCACGTACCCGCAGACCAGCAGCACGACGAGCCATTTGATGACCACCTTGAGCGTTGCTTTGTCCATCGTCACCTTTTCTCAACCACACAGATCAGGGAGAGCCCCAGGGGGAACGCCACCCGATTTTCCACCTTTCGCAGCCACCAAGAGACTGCGGCCCGTGCCATCGTTGCCGGCCCACCATCCACAGAGCGGATCACACCGTCTGCAAAGTTGGACCCGGCCAGATTCTCCACAATCCGCACCGGAAAGCCCAGAGCATTCCAGTAGCGAACGTACCGCACCCGAAAAAGCGGTTCCAGCTTCTCCATCAGATCCCGCCGGTTGTACCGCCGTACGTGCCGCGAGCGGTAGTCGCCCCGCGCGTCGTGAGGGCCATACAACCACTGGAACGCCGGCACAACAACGATAGCCCGTCCTCCCAGGGCCGTCACTTCGCACACCCGAGACAGGATCGTTTCATCCGCTTCGATATGTTCCAGCAGGTCCACCATCAGCACGTTGTCGAACCGCTGCCCCAACGTGGCAACCTGTTGGGCCTCTAGCCGATGGACGTCTACAGAAACATCCCAAAACGCGGCCCGCCGACGGGTCGTCTCCACGGCCGTCGCCGCCGCGTCGATCCCGGTGACCGGGTGGCCGGTCAGGCCCGCCAGGGTACTGAACAGGCCAATCCCGCATCCCACGTCGAGTACCGACCCATCTTTTAACAGCGAGCAGACCAACATGCCCAGCGTGATCATTCGCCCGTCGGCGTCGGCAAAGGACTGATTCGGTTCGTCCCGCATCCTCTTTTCCACCCGAGCCAGCGACCGCCAGCGACCGGACACCGATGTGCAATCCACGTCGTGTGTCATGAGAGGATTTGATACGTTTTTCTCAACGAAAAAAGAACGATCAACGCCAGCGGGGCCACCAGCAGCGCCAGAGACCACCGATTCTCCAACAGTCTGGCCAAACCAGCGGAAATCAGGATCAAAAACGCTGCGCCCGATGCCGCCAGAAGCAGATGAAATTCGGCCCCGCGCGGCGCAAAGAACCATTGCAGGAGGTACCCTAGCATCACCGGCACGACAATCAGGGCCGCGGAAACCTGGAACCCGGTCCAGTCCGCTGGCTCGGCCCTCATTCGCAGTGCTGCTGACTTGGGTCCCGCCCGGCGCAAGCGATACGCAATTCCGGGCAAACCCGCTGCCAGGCTGGCAAAGACGATCAGAGTCAGCATGACTTTGAATTTGTTTGTCAGCCAAAAACCTTCGCCTACCTTCAACTTTCCGTGTCCGAGAAGATAATGGAAAAAGACATTTGCCGAATCCATAAAACGCGGGCTGTAACTGTAGGTCTCTCGGCCAGGCGTGTCCTCTCCGGCGAAGCCTTCCCAGACAACCGACAGCTCGTTGACGAGCGTGTAGGCAAAAAACGGAGAAAGGATCACCAGAGGCAGAAGGTACGCCACCGCCACGCGCCGACGGGTGATGGGATGCTTCTTGTGCGTCAAACCGTCCGCAACCGCGAGCCCCGCCAAGAGAAGTACCGCGGGGCCCCAAGCGGGCAACACGGCGTTAAAATCGCTGGCCGCCAGGAGGAACAGGGCCGCCAGGTACGCAATCCGGAACCGAACGCTGCGGGTGACGACCGCGCGCAAGTGGCAAGCGACGACAACAACGGCCAGGAAGAGGGTCAGCGAAGTGCTGGTCGCCAATTGCGCATGATGCACCAGGTATGGGCTCACCGCAGCGCCGGTTCCGGCGATGGCGGCTGCCCGGCGGTTGAAGAAGCCTGCTGCAAGGCGGTAGATCAGCAGGACTGTACCCAGGCTCGCCAACAGGGAAAGCAGGCGCCCACCAGAGGGCCAGCCGAACCAGCCGGAGGCGAAACCGGCCAGGACTGAATAGGTTGTCGGTTGAGAGGCATTGGCGACAGCATACAGAGTCATGCGTTCGCCGGTGGTTTCGGTGTGCCCGATGCCATAAGCCCTGAGAGCCAGTGCGAGGGCCAGGATGCAGAGTATCGAAATGACGCCCCCAGCAGGATGTCTCTCTTGCACTAAGCACTCCAAAGTTTGTCGGTACACGAAGATACGACACGACAGCAATCGCTTATTATACAAAAATTCTGTCTTCGCGTCAAGCGGCCGAATTCCGTCTTGAGTACTCCAACTCATTATTCTATAATGATTAACCGCTCACGCGTTGGAGGAGGAAGCCTTTGGGATCGACGGCCACGGATGTGGCGATCATAACGCTGGTTATACTGGCACTGTCCTTGCCGTTTGTATCGAAACCGTTTCATATCGACGACGGCATCTACATCGAGATGGCCCAGGAGACCCACAATCTTAACCCCTTCGATACCCGCGGCAGATATTTATACGGCGGAGTTGAGTTCGACAACCTGGCCCTCAACGCCCATCCG
>JAJDCN010000292.1 GCA_029260815.1 Planctomycetota bacterium | reverse complement strand
TGAAGAAGATAGCCTATTAAAGAATCGTTTTACTTAAGCATACAACATCAAACGAAGCTTTGTGCGTATCGCCTACGGACTGCATGGGTAGGCTGTGCGCGAGCCGCATTTTGCAGTCTTTCCGAAGTGATCCTGATTTTTGACAGAGGGTCGATTCTTCGTTTTTCTCAAAACGACAAGAGTTTTGTTTTCTCGGTGCTCTCTGCGGCCTTGTTGATGAGTGATAGCATTGCGGGGCTTTGTGCACCGTCGCCTTAGCGGCTATGGCGCGCCCGAGCCCGCTCCTTGCGTGAGTCACACCTATGACTTCCCTACGGGGTTGGCTTCTGAGCGATATTGGCGCCGAATCCGCTGCGAGCAATGTGTAGTTGCTGATGCCTAACCTGACAGGTGCTCTTTATATTCGTCTTTAGTTGCGCGAGATTCATTTTCTAGCAGAGTGGCTCGAAATTGTCTTTAAGTTTCTCGTCGAAGATCGATTTACAATGTTCCTGCAGTCCCTTAATCTTTTCGCTCACAACTTCAGCACGTGAACGGCATGTTTACTTACGAGAACCGCGTGGTCCTCCCAGATGCCGATTAAGCCGGGGGTGGCGCTAAGGTTAAATCCACCGTCAATGAAAGGTTTGGGATACGCGGTGGTGTGCAGCAATTGTCCTTTGTCGTCGAATTGGTAGATGCCTTTACGCCCGGTGGCGTAGAACAGGTCATTGGGGCCGAGGAGGATCCTAAAAAAGTGGTCCTCAGGTTGCGTGGCCAATGGGCTCAAGGTGCCCTTGTTGAAATCGAAAAAGCCAATCCCTCCATACAAGAGGCATGCGGTGTCACCGACGACTTGTATACCCCTCGGCCATACCGAAAGCTTGAAGTGGCGGGTCACTTCTCCCTTGTTCAAGTCGACAATGGCTATCCCACCGGGGTACGCATGCGAGACGTAAAGCAAATCGCCTACGCGGTGGCCCCCGGACGATGGGCCCGGAGTTGCGACGGTATGTACAATCTTTCCTGTATTCGGATCGATTATCGTGATCACTTCCTTACGGAATATGGCGAATCGACCGTTCGGAGCGGGGCTGGCCGATGACCAACCATCGAGATCCTGGGAGTACAGCACCTTGTTGGAGTTCAGCTCGACGACGCTGAAGTGGCGATTCTTGCCGGCAGGTAGAGTGGCGTGTATATACGCCTTTCCATCCTCAACACGTGCAGAAACTACCGATTTTCCAGGGTACGCTTTAACGACATGGACTTGCTGTGACCGCAGGTTGATACCCACCAGACCCTTCTCCCCTGCCGCGACGTAGATGGTGTCGCCGTGCAGGGAGGCACCGTGTATTTCCCCATCGAACGGAATGAGAGCCTGCTGCAGGGCAGAAGAGTTGCCTGTATCCGGAGCCAGTCGAACCTGACGGGGGGTGCTCACTTCCGGGTGCTGGGGTGCCGTAGGGCTTGCCGGGAGCTTGCCCACATCCGGTGGCAACGACACACATAACTACAAGGAAGGTAAGGTTAACGACCCGTGTCTGCATAAGAAACCTTTCTGCGATATACATGCTTGTGGTGCGCACCGCCATCGGGGAAGAAATCTATAGTGGACATTCAGCGGCCTTCAAGATGTGCTGTCGGTCCAACCGCTTCAGCCAGAAGCCGCGTAAGGTCGGACAGAACCGCCTGCATGTCCGGCAAGAGCGTCCGATAGCGTCGAGCGATTCGGCCTTGGGCGTCGATGAGGATCACTTCGATCCCGTGTACGCTCACCTTCTTGCCGTAGAAACTGACGGCATGGTTGAGCGTCTCGAAGAACTCGTTGCGATCGTCGGGCCTAGGTCGCAGGATCTGTGTCCCATCGAGAAACTTGATCCCGTTTTTTTCGCCGAACGCCTTGAGTATCGCCGGCGTGTCATAAGCGGGGGTGTAGGAGACGAGCACGATCTGCACACTACTCTCAAGACCTTCTTGGCGCATCTGCTCCTCCAGCCGGGCCATCTCACTGACAACTCGCTTGCACTTGTTCTCGTTGTCGCATCGCGAGTAGAAAAAAGCGACGACGGTAGGCTTGCCGGCCAGACTGTCCAGAGGAAGCTCCGTTCCCTCGTGATTGGTCATTCGATAGTCAAGGGGAAACGCCGGGCGTTGAACCGGCTCGACCCACGCGCTGACAAACGGAGATGACTCGGCTTCCTCAGATGGACTATTTTCGAGAGCAGGCGGCTCGGGAGCCTGATTTTCGCTCGCAGCAGCAGCCGGTTCGCTCGCACAGCACGCCTTGACTTCGGGCTTATTTCCAAGAGTCGGTGCAGGCGGTTCGGATCCATCGACTTGATCGGCGCAACCGCAGGCGAGAAAAAGAAACCCCGCCAGAAGAGCGAATGTCTTCGTTTTGCAAGCCATCGTGTATCTTCTCTCTTACCACAGGTCGTGCCGCACGGTTGAGCCGTGTGGCGATGTTAGTCTCCCTTGATGGCTTTCAGAGCATCCGCAAGGGCTTTGTTAAAGGATGGCGTGTGAAATGCTTCAGCCTTTGTTTTGTCTAAATCCTGCTTTTGCAAATCTTCCAAGATAGGAATGGCCGCTTTGGCTTTGGGGCCGATCTTTCCCAGGGCTCGAATGGCCTCGATTCGGGCAAAGGTGTACGTATTGGTCGGGCTAAATGCCAACAGGAAGCTTTCAAAGGTGATCGGGGCAGATCCAAAGTCTTTTTTAAGCCCGCGTTCGATTAATATAGGCACTGCCTGATGGGCGTCTGGGCCCAGCGCCCCGGCGGCGATGGCAGCGGCGGTAAATCCGAGTCGAGAGTCGGCATTTGCCAACAAGTCGATTACGAAAGGCAAAGCCTCTTTTGGCATGCCGATATCCGCAAGGGTAATTAACAAATAGCTACGAATGTATGGAACCCAGGTTCGTCCCCGCCCCTTATAATAATCTGCTGTTTCGGGTAGCAGCTTGAGGATCGCGCCTGTGGCGTCTGACGCCTGCGGACCGATCGCCCGTGCAAGGTCTAAGTAAGCACCGAGGTGCCAATTGACCGTAGTCCGGTTTACACCTTCTAATTGCTCGACCAGTGTTGCCACGGCGGGGGCAGCATTTCGGCCAAACTTGACAAGGCTCTTGGCCGCATGGTAACGTACCTGCGCGACTTTATGGCTTAACGCAGTTGCAAGAACTTGAAAAGATTGAGGGTCTTGTATGTCAAGCTTGTCAAGGCCTTGCGCGCCAAGTTCGGTGAGGTAGTCATCGCCTTCTGCAGTGGCCAGAAAATCCATAATCGCCTTAATATGGTCGGCTTTTCCAGAGCCGATGGCGTTCGTTGTTTCGATTGCCATGCATTGAATATATCGGCGAGAGTCCTCATGGCAGACTTGATGGAGGATAGACTTTACATGCTGGGGGACGGAGTCGGCCTCCTGAATCGTGCGAAAGTTTGCAAAGCCATCGTTTTTTAGCAGATCTTTGGCAGATTTGACTTTGGACAATTGTGCCACTCCAGGCTTGGCGTGATTCTGGAGCCGACCGATCGCCTTGTAGGCTGCGTACTGGATTTCCGTGTGTTTCGTACTCGCAAGATATTTCCGCAGGTGGGGTATTGCATCACGAGCAATGGGTCCTGCTGTTTCGAGAGCGCGAATTGTTTTTTTTGCGAGATATCCGTTGGCTGGTTCCTGTCCGATACGATTGACCAACAGGTTGGCGAATTTGAGATTCTTCGGGGAAATTTTAGAGAGAGCCTCTTGCGCCTCGGCGACAGTGTAAACAGTTGTTTTCGGGTTCTCTAACAGGGCGATAATTTTTGGAACAACAGGCTCCGCCTTCGGACCGTACTGGCCGAGCGCAATAAGTGCCTCAATTCTCACCCCCTCCGACTCATGAAGCATCAAGCTCGTGAAAATCGGAAGCCCCTCCGATGCGGGCAGCTTCATATCACGCAACGACAATGCAATGTACTGTTTTGATGATGAGTCCACACTTGGATCTGCCAGGCGGTCCAAGTGCCTTTGCACGACTTCGCGATGAGCTTTTTCAAATGCGATGGCGATTCGCTCCTCGTAGGTAAGCGAATCTTCGGTTGCTGATTTTTTATCTTGTGTGCTTTGCTCGCTATTACCCGCTATCACATTAATAAGAGGGCCCGATAGGTATATGTATCCTACGATCGCCACCGCAAGACCGGCAAGGTTCCTCTTTTTCATAGTAACGACTCCTTTAGAGTGATTCCTTCACAAAGAATAACCGTGTGCTTATAATAATCCATCTAATTCAGCTGTCAACAAAAAAGATTGATATAGTAAACAATTTTATTTGCATCCTCGCTCGCGTAATTCCGATTTCAAGGGGCTACTTTATTGACAGTCCATGACTTGGCCGTGTAACTAGAAGTTCCAAGAAGCTCAACCTCCCACTTTTCACCTACCGCGATATTCGGGAACGCGATAGTAAATTCATACTTTAGAAAATGAACTGCTGCTCCCCCTCCCGGCGGAGCCCAGCCTTTGTCTACGATTGCCGTCGCTACAGTCCAGGCTCCGGCAGGTGGCGCGACCAGTTTTCGGACCCGCAACTGGTTCGCTTTAATACTCACATTGTTGTTGGGGGAGTTGAGGGACACCTTTTTATCAAAGGTGACTTCGACTTTGGCCGGGTTCGCAGGGACGTTAGCCCCATTGCCTGGAGTCACCGTTGCGGTTGCATCGTCTGCCGCCCAAGTGCTTCGGAACGATTCAATCTTGTTGTGCCATTTCCAGAAGATGTCGTTCGCAGCATGAGGCGATTGGCCGGTAATCATAACTCCGCCCTCTATCAGGTGGCCGCAGTTATGATATGGAGTTACTATATCCTCCCCGAGTTCTTCCAAATCTTTGTATTCTCCAAGCCGCACATACTTGTGAATGGGGCTTTCGTTACTTCTTGCAGCTCCAGCACACCAATTACCCCCAGCAGGAGGGAAGTTGGTCTTTACATCGGCCAGATACGGCGGCACAATGGGGTTGTTAGGAGTGTCTCCAGCAATTGGGTTGAGGTCAAAACTCGCCCGCCATTTATTGTGTGACCGTAGAATGGCCCAGTGCCATTGCAGGAATTTTTTGCCCTCATAAACGTCAGTCCCCATTCCTGCATCTCCCCAAGTACCGGGGGCCTGATCTAGGACCGGTAAATTATTTACGATGTCTTTCACAGGAAACTCGTCGGCGGCCGGAAGTGGGAACCCGTCGTTGATCATCTTTTTCCCATCGTGCCAATTATTATGGCTTTCCGGGGAGTTGTACGAGTTGCCCGTATCGTTAGGAGTATAGCGCTCATCTGCAACGCCAGCGCCAGCCACACCGGTGGTGAATGTGTAGACATCCTTATTGGGATCGGCCTTATGGGTTACATTGAACCGAACCTTTACAGGCCACGAAAACGTCTTGCCATTGATGGTGACCGTGAGCGTTACGTCCACGTTGTTGGCGTCCTTGCGCCAGTAGAAAGAGACTTCCTGATCGTCTTTGTCCCCAGCCACGAGAGCCGTCAATGAGTGCTGGTTATATTCGTCGAAATCATGTTTGTACGTTTTAATCGGGTCGACCATGGCAGTCGCGCCGGGAACCCAAGCATACTTATACACAATGCCCGCGACGACGGTCACCTTTGCCCGGAGCTTGACCTGAACGGCAACGTGCTCCGTCTGGACGATATCGGCCGCCTTGATAAAGCTTGGCAGGACCTTCGGGTTGCCACCGACCTCATCGAACATGTTTTCGACCTCGACTTTGATGACGGTTACCTTTAATTCGTCCTTGGCGATAACGACGGCACCGTTCTTATAGGTCAGAGTGATCGTGACCTCGCCGGGCAATACGCCCTCCACGAGGTAGGTTTTCTTCCCCGCGGCGAAGTCGGCAAAAGGTACGGTCTCTTCACTCTTGTCCGCTCCTTGAAACCCGAGACCGGCCCCGAGAAATGGGCCGTTGGCAGGGTTGAAAATTCGCACTCGACTCGCGTTTGAAACCGACATGGTTACCTTAAAGGTTCCGCCTCCCTCCAGGGCGGCGGACGCTTGAATCTCCAAGGCGTACATGTCATCCGTGTCACCGGTCCCGCCACCGCCGGGGTTGTTGATTATGGTATCTGTACCATCGGCTTTTCCATCGCC
>JAJDCN010000291.1 GCA_029260815.1 Planctomycetota bacterium | reverse complement strand
TCCAAGGCCTTGCAAACGTTCGCGGCGACGCACAACCGGACTTGATCCTCCTGCCCGATCTGTAGCTTCTTCGGCAGGTCCGGGTCCGACAAGAGCGGACGTGCCATGCCGATCAGGTCGGCTCGCTCTGCAGCCAGAATCGATTCGGCCAGCCCGCCAGTTCGGATCTTTCCGCTGGTGATTACCGGCGTCGTGTAGTCGCGCTCATTGATGTATTGTTTGACCCCCTCGGCTAGGTATACGTTGCACCCATCAGGATATTGCTTGCCCGGCATGCAGCGATCGCCGCTATAACCGGTGTATGGATACAAGGGCTTGTCCTTCATGGCCCGCGCGTCCTCGAACTTGCCGCCCACCGACAGGCTCAGGTAATCCACTCCGGCCTCGGAGAAGGCCAACGCGATCCGTTGCGCGTCGAGCAGGGCGTAGCCGTTGCGGATCGCCTCCTCGCCCAGGTAGCGCACGCCGATGGGGAAGTCGGGACCGACTGCCTCTCGCACGGCCGCGATTACGCGAATCGGCAGCCGCAGCCGGTTTTCCAAGGATTGCCCGCCGTACGCGTCGCGACGCGGGTTGACCCGTGATAGGAAGCTGGAGAGCGTATACGCGTGAGCCATGTGCAGTTCGACGCCGTCGAACTCCGCCTCCTTGGCGCGAAACGCCGCGGCCGCGTGTTGTTCCACAATCGCGTCGAGGTCCTCGATCGACAGATCGCTGATCAATTGACGCCAGCCATTGCGAGCGATCTTGAGAAAGTGGATAATCTGCGGCACCACGCGCGACGTGCTCGTGTCGTGGATCTCTTGCACCAGGTCCCGCAGGCCGGGGATGAACTTGTTCTCACTGATACGCAGGAGCGGTCCGCTCTTGGCGGAGTGGATCGCCATGGCTTCCATCACGATCAGTCCCACGCCACCGTGGGCGAAGCGCATGTAGCGATCGTGAATGTCTTGATTGACCAAACCGTCCTCGCCCGACAGGCGCGTCACCATGGCCGGCAGGACGATCCGGTTCTCCAGGAGCATGCCGTTGATCTTGTAGTGTTGGAACAGGTTCTTGTACATTGCCTCTACAGGGTCAGGTCCAAGCCGGCCGGGACCTCCACGCCGATCTGGTCGTGCGGCGGAAAGGTCAGGTCGCAGGCGGCGACCGTTGGTTTGATATCGTTGATAAAGTCCTGCATTACCACGTCGCTCGTCCGTTTCTTCAGTCCCACCTCTACCGCGTAGCGGTTGCCGTCTGTGCCCGGGCGGCCGAAGGAGAGCATGGCAATCGGTAGCCACTTCTCGAACAGGGCCTGCACGCGCGCGCGATTTTCCGGCCGGTCGTAGGTGTCGCGCAAGACCTGTTCGCCGAAGCCTTCGTGGCCTTCTTCCTCCTCAAGGATTTTTCCGATGATCTTCCGGTAGGGTACGAAGGTGCAGTGTTCATACTCTCGCAGGTGGAACTCCCCGGCCCGGTCATACAGGAACTGCACCATGGCCAGCTCGAACCAGTCGACCGGGTAGGGCACCTTTGCGAGTCGATCGGCGATCGACTTGGCCAGCGGGCCAGCGTCCAGGCTCGCATACAACTTGTCTACTTCTTCGTAATGCTCCAGTTCTTCGACCACGTGGGATGCGATCACTTGTTTGTGTTCCAGGTCCGGCACGTACTTGATCGCGTCGCCGAAGATATTGGCCGCCATGATCTCGCGATAACCTTGGCTCTGTAGCAGCTGCAGCAGCATGCTCTTGTACTGTGTGTCCATTTGCGTGACGTCTTCGACCGTCTTAGGCTCCGGCATCCGTTGTCTCCGATTCTTTTTCTTTGAGGATGTTTTTGGCGATGATTGCCTTTTGGATTTCGCTGGTCCCTTCGTACAGGCGCAACGGGCGGACCTCCCGATAGAGCCGTTCTACCACGCTGCCCCGGACGACCCCGGACCCTCCGTGGAGCTGGACCGCCTGGTCCACCACCCGCTGGGCAGCCTCGGTGGCAAACAGCTTGGCCGTGGACGCCGCCAACGTTGCGGCCGGGTCGGCGGCGTTGGCCAGTACCGCGGCACGATAGACCAGCATGCGCGCCGCCTCGATTTCGGTGGCCATCTCGGCGATCGTTGCGCGGACCGTCGGCATGTTGCACAGTTGCTTGCCGAACTGCCGCCGTATTTTCGTGTGGGCCACCGCTTCGTCAAAAGCCCGCTCCGCGAGACCCAGGGCCGCGGCGCCGACGGTTGCGCGGAAGCGGTCCAGCGTCGCCATCGCGATCGCGAAGCCGTCGGTGCCGTCGCCTAAAACCTGAGCGGCTGGTACGCGACAGTTGGCAAAAGCCACGTCGCCGATCGGGTGGGGTGCAATCACCTCCATGGGATTGGGAAAGCGAATGCCGTCGGCTTCCGCGTCGACCACCAGCGCGAGGAACGCTTCTTCGTGTCTGGCAAAGACCACGTAGAAGTCAGCGATCCCCGCGTTGGAGATCAGCGTCTTGCGGCCGTTGATAACGTAGCCATCGCTATCGCGAACCGCCAAGGTTTGGATGGCCGACACATCGGAGCCGGCCTCTGGCTCAGTCACGGCGAAGGCAGCGATCTTTTCGCCTCGCGCGGCCGGGCCCACATAAGTTTTGCAAAGAGTACTCGAACCTGACAGCAGGATCGGATAGGAACCGAGCCCTTGCATGGCGAATCCGGTATCACACAGGGCGGAGTAATAGGCCAGAAGTTCCCGTGTACGGCACAGGGTGACCGAGTCGAGAGCATCCGCATCGGTTGCGTCGAGGCAAGCGGTAATCCGGGCCGCGCCCAAGGATGCCACAAATCGGCGCGTTGCTTCCTCCGGATCGTCGTCTGGCTCGGCAGGAATCGACGCGGCGGCGTATTCGCTGAGCTGCTTGTCCAGCGCTGCGTATCGCTCGTCCAGCAGTGGGTTGGGGCTATGGAGCATGGAAGTTCGGCTCCTGCTTGTTGACGAAGGCGTCGTGGGCGATCTTGAATTCAGGTGTTTTCATCAGAATCGCCTGGACGCGGGCCTCGGCCTCGATAGCGGTGGACAAATCCATGTTCAGTTCGTTGTGGAGCATTCGTTTGGTCATGGCCAGCGCGACGGTGGGACCATCGGCGAGCTTTCGGGCCATCGCTGTGGTTGTAGATCCCAGTGCGTCGGGTTCAACTACGCGGTTGACCAAGCCGATCCGTTCCGCCTCGCGCGCGTTGATCACGTCCCCGGTCATCAGCAGTTCGGAGGCCTTGCCCAGTCCCACCAGCCGCGGCAACAGCCACGCGGCCCCCATGTCTGCGCCGGACAGGCCGACCTTGACGAAGACAAAGCCGAACTTCGCCGCGGCCGACGCGATGCGCATGTCGCTGGCGAGCGCGATTACCGCTCCGGCCCCGACGCAGGCGCCGTTGACCGAAGCGACGACAGGTTTTTCCAGGGACAGGATATTGCGAATCAGGGCGCCGGTCATGCGTGTGAATTCCAACAGCTTCGCCATGTCCCGTTGGAGCAGTTCGGCGATGATGTCATGGAAGCTTCCCCCGGAGCAGAAGCCGCGTCCTGCTCCGGTGATCACCACCGTCCGTACGTCCTGCTCGTGGGCCAGGTCCGCGAAGAAGTCGCGCAACTCTGCATAGATCTCAAAGGTTAGTGAGTTGAGACTTTCCGGCCGGTTGAGGGTGATTGTGCCGATACCGTCTTGAAGATTAAAAAGAAATCCTTTGGGCTTGTTCATTTGGCAACCTCACGGCTCACCGCCATGCCTTGAATCTCGATCATCGCTCCGTCAGGCATCAGGTCAGCGACCTGGACCATGGCCATGGTGGGGTAGTGATCGCCGAAGTGACGCTTCCACACATCCCGCAGCGCCTTGCCCGCGGCCAGCCATTTTTTGCGGTCGGTGATGAAGGCTGTCATCTGAACCGTGTCTGCAGGCTTGCAGTCGGCGGCGGCCAACGCAATCACGAAATTGGCCAGAGCCCGATCGAACTGTACGACGAAATCGTCGCCGCCGATCAGGTTGTGCTCCGCGTCCCAGGCCACCTGGCCGGCGATGAAAACCATGCCGTTGTCGGTCTTGATCACGTTGTTCCAGCCGCTGGGCCGTCCCAGCTCCGCGGGATTAAGGATTTCCATGCGCCGCTCCTACTCCATGTCGATCAGTTGTCCGTTGTCGTTGCCCACACACAGCTTCAGCACGCCCTGGGCCACGCCGTCGGGTGTCAGGAGGGCTCCGCTGCGGTTGAGTGCTGCGATCTGGGCGTAGCCTTTTTCGACCGTGACGCCAGTCTTTGCCGCGATGTTCTCTACCGACCTCCGGGCCATGCCCGTATCTACCCAGCCGGGGCACACCGCGTTGCACGTCACGCCGGTGCCCTCCAGCTCCACCGCCAGAGCCTGGGTCAGGCCGACCATGCCGTATTTCGATGCACAGTAAGCGGTTACGTAAGCGAAACCCTTCCGGCCCGCGCGGGAGGCGACGTTGACGATCCGGCCCCAGCGCCGCTCCTTCATGCCCGCGACCACCGCGCGACTCATGTAAAACGCGCCGCGCAGGTTTGTGTCGAACATCGTGTCCCACTGCTCGTCGGTGGTCCGCTCGATGGGGTTGCTGCTAGAGATGCCGGCGTTGTTGACCAAGATCTCCACCGGCCCCAGGTCGGTGGCGGTCAGAAACAACGCTTTCTCAATACTCTCGAGGGACGTCACGTCGCAGGCGACGGCGATCCCGCTGATCTCGGCCGCGACCGCTTCAATGTCTTGTGTGTTGCGCGCCGCTACGGCGACCCGGGCTCCTTCGGCGGCCAGTGCGATGGCCGTCGCGTGGCCGATTCCGCGGCTGGCACCGGTGACCAAAGTGACTTTTCCATCCAGGGCGCCCACCTCAGGTCCCCTTGAAGTTGGGTTTGCGTTTTTCCAGGAAGGCGGTCATGCCCTCTTTTTTATCCGCCGTTTCGAACAGGATTCCTTGCGCCATCAACTCCATGGTCATGGCCGCGTCCTTGGGTATGCGGGTCGTCAGGTCGATGTTGAATTTTGCCAGTTGCAGAGCCAGCGGGGCGCGGGTCAGGATCTTTTCCGCGTAGTTCTGCGCGGATTCGAGCAGACGAGAACGGGGCACCACGGCACTGACGAGGCCGATTCGTTCGGCCTCCGCCGCGTCGAGGATCGCGCCGGTCAGGATGATTTCCTTCGCCTTGCCGTAGCCCACGATTCGTGCCAGCCGCTGGGTTCCGCCGGCGCCGGGCGTAATGCCCAGCCCCAGTTCCGGCAGGCCAAAGCGGGCATTGTCCGACGCGACACGGATGTCGCAGGCCAGGGCCAGTTCGCATCCGCCGCCCAGGGCGAACCCGTTCACCGCGGCGATGGAAGGACGAGGGTGCCGCTCGATGGCGTCGTAGAGACGATTAAGTTCACCGTCCAGCCCGTCGTAGAGATCTTTTTTCAGCAAGTCATTCACGTCGGCTCCGGCGACAAAGACCTTCTCGCCGCCGCCGGTAAAGATCATTACACCCGCCGATTCATCCGCGGCGATGGCGTCCAGGGCGCGGTAGACCTCGCCGATAGTTTTTCGGTCAATGGCGTTGCGCCGCTCGGGCCGATCCACGGTGATGGTGGCAATCTGATCAGCGATCTCCAGGCGGATATTTTCGTAGGCCATCTCAGCCTTCCTTTTTTTTGTCGTCCGGGTAGTCATAGACGCCGCGGCCGACCTTTCGGCCCAGGCGCCCTTCCTTGACGTATTGTTCGATCAGCGGGCACGGTTTGTATTTCTCGCCCAGAGATTCGTGCAGGTAGTTGAGGATCGACAACCGTGTGTCCAGACCGACCAGATCGATCATCTCAAACGGGCCCATGGGATGATTGAGGCCAAGCTTGAGAGCCGTGTCGATGTCCCGTGCTGAAGCGACGCCTTCCTGTAGCATGTAGAATGCTTCGTTGCCGATCATCGCGTTCATCCGGCTGGTGACGAAGCCGGGGGATTCGTTGACGCGGACGGTTTCCTTGCCCATGCGCGCGCCGACCTGGCGTGTGGCCTCGTAGGTGTCGTCGGAGGTGTCCTTGCCGCAGATGATCTCGATCAGTCGCATCTTGTGGACCGGGTTGAAGAAGTGCATGCCGATAAACTTGTCCGCGCGGCGGGTCGCGGCGCCCATCTCCGTGATGGACAGCGCGGAGGTGTTGCTCGCGAAGATCGTCTCGGGCCCGCACAGGTCGTCCAGTTCGGCGAAGATGCGAATCTTGCGATGGATCTTTTCTGGAACCGCTTCGATGACCAGGTCGGTGTCGGCCACCGCCTCCAGGGCCAACACGGTGCGCAGCCGTCCGAGTGCCGCGGTCTTCTGCTCCCGCGGGAGTTTGCCGATCTCGACGCCCTTGGCCAGATTTTTCTCGATTGAAGCCACGGCGTTGTCGAGGGCCTCTTGATTAACGTCCATGAGAATCGTCTCGTAGCCGCCAACGGCCGCGACG
>JAJDCN010000030.1 GCA_029260815.1 Planctomycetota bacterium | reverse complement strand
GGAAGTGGCCGAAGCGATCGAGGCGGAGAGGGATCAATTGAGCGCGAACCTGGAACGCATTGGTTTCTCTTCCCAGATCGCTGTGATATTGGACCGGGTGGCCGAGGAACAATCCCCGTTGCTCGACGGCTTGCGTCTGGGCAGTCCCACCCCATCCACCATTGATACGCGGGGGTAAACCGTGGAAAGACAACTCGCTGTGGCACTGCGTTATAAAGAAAATGACGCCGCTCCGCGCGTTGTAGCCAAAGGGATGGGCCAACTTGCCGAACGGATCGAAAGGATTGCGGAAGAGCACGATATTCCAATCAAGCGTCAGGCCGACGTGGCGCGGATTTTGTCCAAGCTGGACGCGGAAGATCCGGTTCCACCAGAGCTTTTTTCCATTGTCGCCGAAATTCTGGCCTTCGTATACCTGATCGACACAAAGCTTTCAAACTCGACCTAGCTGCTCAGCCACGATCTGACAACCAGTACCAACAGGGCAGGCCTTAATCAGCGCAACAGCCTACACCGCCGACCCACCAGCGGCAACGCTTGCGCCTACGCCATCGCCACACCGCCAACCGCGCCGGAGCCAACACCACAACCGACACCAGAGCCCACGCTGCAGCCAGCGCCGGCGAGGCGCCACCGTCCACGCCAGAGGCGCAAAGCTTCTTTACTTTTGAGCTTGAGCCATGCACGCACAAGACACAATCCGTGCACGTTTTGGCGCCTTCCAGACACGTTCTGACACGTTTCGGGAGCGTTTTGTAAGGGAAAAAGGCCTCAGAGCCACGTCGACTTTACTCCCGTCGCGGGCTCGAACTAAGATTTGCTCAATTGTCAAAGACCGGCACCGACGCGTCAGACTCCCCCACTTCAGAGCTTGCACCAATGCTTGCACCAAACCTTGACAAACCGAGTGAATATGAGGCAATTTCTGACAATTCGACGGACTCTGCACGCGCGGATATGGATCACACTTTTGAGTCGGAAATGTCGGAGGTGACAGAGGATAGCAACGAGGAGAAACTATTGACAAGTGGAGCGGGTGAAGGGGCTCGAACCCTCGACATTCAGCTTGGGAAGCTGACGCTCTACCACTGAGCTACACCCGCTGATAACTCCACGGTACACGGCGGATCGCCGGGTGTCAAGCTTCTGTGTGCAAGGCTCTTAGCCGCCTTTATTGACTTGACCTGCACAGCGCCCGTGCGTACCATGGGTGTTTGCTTTCAACCCACGAACCGATTATGGGAAGACCTGTGAAATACTTGCTTGCATTTGTGCTGATCGGAACGGCCTGCTCCGGCTGTAGCTTCTTTGGAAACGATACCGGACAGGATGCCGGGGCGGCGGATCCCGGGACCGGGAATACCGCACAAACCTCTGCGCCCGAACTGGCGGAGCCCCGACGGGCGGAGCCGTTTGCCCCCACCGAAGAGCAGGTCGCGCAGGTCGAGGCCCTGACGGCGACCTTAACCGACGCCAAGACGGAGCCCGTCGATCGGCAGAGCGCACGAGAAAAGCTGATCGCGCTCGGCCCCCCGGCGTGCCGAGCCATGCTCGCGTTGGTGCAGAACGACCGAACCGGCAAAGTGTATTATCCTTTCGCGGTGTTTTTCTTTTCCGCTTGCGGGGACGCCGGAAAAGAGTACTTGCTCTGGGCCCAAGAGTCCGACCAGAACGATGAACGCAAGGCCTCCTACCGGATCCTGCGCGGCTTGACGCACGCCAAAGTCGCGTTTGTCGAGAACGCAGACACCGAACAGCGAAATGCATCTGTCGAAGAATGGGAAGAGGTTCTTGCGCAAGAAAACACCAGCACTCCCTGAACCCGTCTGCCCGGTGTCAATCGGTGCCTTGTGTCGTCCGAAGCGGGCCGCTGTGCTTCTTTTCCTCTGTGTCCTGGTGAGTGGCTGCAACGGGACGGGGGCCTCTCTGGTCGAAGAGGGTAACCACCACCTGGAGCGGGGTCAGTTCGCACACGCCGAGCGGATCTACCAACAGGCGATCAGCCAAGAGCCTCAAAATGCGCGGGCCCACTACAACCTGGGGCTCGCCCTATGGCGACAGGGTGATGTGGAGCGAGCCGAGGCGGCATTTGCCCAGTCTCTCCATCTGGACCCGGAAGATGCCGATAGTTACTTTCAGATCGGTCTCATTCAGTACGATCAAAATAACGACGGTGAGGCTCGAAAAAGTTTAGAGCAGGCGCGCCGTCTGCGTCCGGCCGATTGGGATACAACCTTGTGGCTTGCACGGTTGGCTCTCAAGCAGCAGGACTACGCAGGTGCGGCTCAGACCCTGCAGGACGGGGCGCGGCTTGCCGTGGAGCGACGCATGGAGGCGGCGGCCCAGTTGGAAGAACAAGGGCGCTTTGCTCAGGCGTTGGAACAGTTGAACCTGGGGCTCGGGGTGTATCCCGGCCATGCAGAACTCCATTATCGCCTCGGGATTCTGTATGACACGTACGCGACGGATTTGCAGAAGGCAATGGGGCATTATCGCGAGTACCTTCGGCTGGGCGGGGCACGCGCCGAGGGCGTGCGTGTTCTTTTGACAAACGCAGCGGAACGAGCGGGCAGGTCGCTTGAGAAACGAAGTACCAAGGAGTAGTCATGTCTCTAGGAAAAATCCTGGTTGTGGATGACGAACAAGCGCTGCGCCGCTTGATCACCATTGGATTGGAGCGGGAGGGCTTTGACGTTTCCGCCGCGCGCGACGGCGTTGAGGGGCTGGAGATGGCCAAGAAGCTGACTCCCGATATTATCATCTCCGACTTGATGATGCCACGGATGAACGGGACTGAATTATGCAGGCGGGTGCGCGCCGATGCGTCGCTAACGGATACCTTCTTTATCATGCTGACCGCCAAGGCCCGCGTTGAAGATCGCATCGAAGGATTGCAGACGGGTGCGGACGACTATGTGACCAAGCCTTTCGACCCGAAGGAGCTTGTGGCGCGGGTCAACAGCAACATGCGCGTGCGGAAGCTACAACAGGAGCTTCGGGCCCTCTCCGAGCTGAAGGACGAGTTCCTGGGCATCGCGGCCCACGACTTGCGGACCCCGTTGACAATCATCAACGGCTGGTGCGACATTCTCATCAACAATATGCTCGGCCAACTGTCCGGCGAGCAGCGGGAGGCGGCGGAGAATATCCACGACCAGGCTCAGATGATGCTCTCATTGATCAACGACCTGCTGGATATCTCAAAGATCGAATCGGGGAAGCTGGACCTGACCCTGGAGTCCAGGGACATCAAAGAAACCCTCAAATGTCATGGGAAGGTGCATAGTATCCTAGCGCAGAACAAGGGCATCTCCATAGTGATCGATGCTCCCGATGATCTACCAAAAATCTGGATCGACGCGGAAAAGATTGATCAGGTCCTCAACAACCTAGTGAGCAACGCGATCAAGTTTAGCCGATCCGGCGCGCAGATCACGATCTCTGCTCGGCCGGTCGACAACACTCTCGAGGTGTCCGTCGCAGATACGGGCCAGGGGATCGCCCCGGAGGAATTGGATCGGTTGTTCCAGCGGTTCTCGCAAACCAGTACGCGGGCGACGGGCGGCGAGCAGGGCTCGGGCCTCGGGCTGGCAATCGCTAAAAAGATCGTGGAAATGCACTCCGGCTCGATCTGGGTGGAGAGCGAGCAGGGTGTGGGCTCGAGGTTTACCTTCAGCCTTCCAATCGAAAAGCGAAAGCCTTCCGCAGACGGTTCGGAAAACAATGCGGAAAACGATTCAGAAAAGAAAATAGTCGATCAGGAAGGATAAACGGGAAAGGGCTTATTTGTAAATCTTGATGATGCGTCGCATCAGAAACGAACCATTCATCGACTTCTGCACCTTGTAGACGATGATGGTGTCCCCCTCCATGACGTACTCGATGTACGAGCGCTCTTTGACTTCGAAACGGTTTTTGGTCTTCTTCATGTGTCTTTCCTACACTCCCCCTAGACATGCTGGCTGTACCCCTAGTGTATCGGCACGGGACCCAGGGGGACTTTAGCACGACCTAATATGCCGCAAAACCAGTAGTTAGGGTTGTGATGGGGGACACGTTTGCGCGTGGGACTAGCTTTCTTTCATCCGACTTATCATCTGTTTGAAGCGCGCTTCTTCGTGAAGACCGGAGAGATCCGAATCGGCCAACGCCGCTCGCCAATCGGTCCAACCCAACACCTCCGCGCGCTCCAATGCGTCGAGCGCTTCGGCCTTGCGCGAAAGGAGCGCGTAGCTGCGGGCCAGATTATAAATCGCGATCGCATTAAATGGCAAAAGATACGACAGCTTGATATCCAGACCGAGGCCTTGGGTGTAGAGGCCCTTGCGGGTGTACACATGCGCCAGGACTTCCATGGCCTCAATACTGTCGGGGTCAGCCGCTAACACGCTCTCGTAAAAGCGCATCTCGAAATCCGCGGAAGACCCGAATACCTTTTGCGCGTCGAACTGGATGGTTCTTTTGATATGCGAGCTGTCAATCTTTTTCGACATTATGGGGCTTCGGCAGGTTCCGGCTTCGGTTTGCCCCCCACTTCCGGATCCATGACCGGGGCAATCAGTGGTTTTGCAGTCAACGTGAGGGTTTGTTTGCCGCCGCTCTGGGTTTTGCCATCGGTCTCGTAGAGAATCTGAGCGACTTGAAATCGATCTCGAGCCAGGACGATCTGCAGATTTTTGATCCCCTGCCATCCCTGAACCCCCGGGCGCAGAATATATGCGTTCGAGGGTGGAGACTGGGGATCTTCAGCCGGAAGACGGACAAAATCCTGCGGGTTCCCCACCAACTCCCCCACCACAGCAGCCAAGGCCAAGCGGGTGGCCGTATCGAGGTTTCCGCGAGCCTGTGCCGCCGTCGCCGGCTGCCGGGCGTCGTCCGCGCCCGCACGGCGGACCAGGACCTTGCCGTCATAGACAACGCTCGATAGGACCGGCCCTTCTTTAGAGCTTCTGCTCTCGACCTTGAACCCTCCCTCCGCCGTGACGACATAGGTGCGGTGGGACCCGCTCGAGGCAACCGTGCCTTCCCAGCCATAGGGCCAGATGGCGTTTTCCCGCACCAGCTTCAGGATTGCCCGGTCCACGCGCGCGGGCGCGATCTTCTTCGTAAAGTCCTTTACCTTCAGACCCTCGATCCGCTCCGGGTGAAAAGCAAGATCGGCGGCGTCCAGTTCGGGTAGATTGGCCTGGACGTCGCTGAGCGTCCAGCGGCGCTGATCGCGATTTTTCTCCGTCAGTGTGATCGCGACCGGGCGGCCTTCGGTATCGAAGCGCACGGTGATGCTTTCGATGGCGCGCTTGCGATCGGCCTTGAGAAAGGCAAACGTGGCCAACCCATGGCCCTTTTGTTTGGCCTTGCCCAAGCGGATCTCAAACCGTTTCTTCAGCTCCAACACCGGGCTGGCCAGAATATCGAGCATGGTCTGCACGGTGCCGCCGCCGTCATAGAAGTGTTTTTCGACAATCTTCTTTTCCGGCCAGTACCGCCACAAAAAAGGACCGTCCTCGATATAGCGGGTCTCCGCTCCGGCTTTGTCGACAAAGCGGATCTCCGCGCTCCCGCGACCTTGAAACACGATCGAGCCGGCGGTCGTGGTCTTATTGCCCCAGGCGTCGGAGTATTCGTAAAAGTCGAGTTTCGCCTGGAAGTTGCGCGTAGAGCGCTTGATCTGCTGCACCTTCTGAAGCAGCACAGTCAACGCGTCCTCCGCCTTTGTGGGTGCGGGCTTGGCCTTCGGTTCCGGCTCCGGCGGTTTGGGCTCCTCCGTCTTTTGCGGTGCAGGTGGATCGACCGACTCGTCGCCATCCTGGGCCGCGCAGGCAAACGGGGCCAAGGCCAGGATACCGATTGCGAGCATGGGAAGAAACTTCGGCTTCATCATAATCCTCCGCGGTTAAGAGGCATTTCGTCATATGGATAATCGGCATCAAGCTCCTGGCCGTAGTCAAACTTCTCCGGGGGGATTGGCACGTTCACCTGGATGGCATCCATGGTCATGTGAAAGAACATCTCGAAAGGCGGCCAATCGATCAGAATCCGGTGGGGCAGGATCAACGTCTTCTCTTGTGACGCGATCGAGACGCCCGGGCGGTCGAAGGCCACGGGCAAGAACCGTCCGTATCGAACGTCCATCACCATGCGACCGGAACGTTCGTAGACCTTTTGACAGATCATTTGCAGATTGGTTCGATCGATCAAGAACTGCTTGAGCAAAAAATCATCGCCGTGATCGCGCTCGGAAATCGACAGGGCGTACACGGCGCGGGCCGTCTGTCCATCCCAGTCGACCTCTTCGCTGAGCGTCACGACGGTATTTGGATCGCCCAGTTCCACCGGCTCCAGCGCCAGGGCCGAGGTGATGTCTTCCGGGCGGATCAGTCCAGCGGTTCGGGTGATCCGGTTGAGCTTGCTTACCCGTTCGCGATAGGCCTTGTCGTTTTTCTTGTCGTGAACCCACATGGTCCGGCCGTCGGAACACAACTCCCTCTGGGAGCCTAGGACAGGCAACCTGATGTTCAGGCGCAGCTTTCCGCCGCGGGGATGCATGACCTGCGCATTGACACTGGTGTCTAAGCCTTGCGCCCCGTACTTGACCTGTGCCGTGGCATTTGCCGTCTTGAGCGTACGCGCGATCTGGCCGTTGTGATTGATCAGCGCAATTGCTTCGCTGCTCGTGATGGTGTGGAGTTCCTGTTGCTCCTCGATCCCGCTGCAGCCCGGAGCGAGCCACAGGAGCGGGCCCAGGGCGAACAAAGGCAGAAACTTCGGTTTCATCACACCCCCCCTAGTTGGGAACAATCTTTTTAAACGGATGGTCGGGGTCGAGCTCCTGGTCATAATCGAACCGCTCCGGTGGGATCGGCACATTCACCTCGATCTCATCCAGGGTCAAGTGGATCGACGTGCCGAAGGGCGGCCAGTCGATCAGGACCCGGTGCGGCAGGATCAACGTCGCCTCTTGTGGCTCCGCCGAGGGGCCCGATTGATCGAACGCTACGGGCAAAAACTGTTCGTATCGAACGTCCATCACCACCCGGCCAGAGCGTTCGTAGACTTTTTGACGGATCATTTGGAGTGTCGTACGATCGATCACGAACTGCTTGACCAGAAAATTGTCGCCGTAATCGCGCTCATCGATGGACAGGGCGTACACAGCGCGGGCCGTCTGTCCATCCCAGTCGACCTCTTCGCTGAGCGTCACGACGATATTTGGATCGCCCAGTTCCACCGGCTCCAGCGCCAGGGCCGAGGCAATGTCTTCCGGGCGAAACTGCCCGGCGGTCCGGGTGATCCGGTTGAGCTTGTTCACCCGATCGCGGTAGGCGACGCCTTTGTCCTTGTCGTGAATCCACATGGTCCGACCATCGGTACACATCTCCATGACGGAGCCCACACCGAGCGCCAGGATGTTCAGGCGCAGCTTTCCGCCGCGGGCATACATAACGTAGGCGTCCGCGCCGGTTTCCGAATCCGCGGCCGGGGTTTTGACCTCAACCGCTGCGTCGGTCGTCCGCAAGGTCTGGGCGATCTGACCATTGTGGTTGATCAACCCGATCGCTTCGCTCAGGGTCAGGGTATGGAGAAACCGTTGACGGGGTTCGGTCCCGCTGCAACCGGCGGCAAGCCACAGGACCAGGGCAAGGAAATAGGACGACCGGTTCATGGACTGACCCTTTCGACGGGAATCCCTTCGGGCGGAGTATACTGAAAATTGCTTTCTTCTACCGGCCCGTTGCGCAGTACGTCATCCGGGCGCCGGAGGTTCACAAAAAAGGTCAGGCGCCGTTCGATCTTGTCGCCCTGGTACAACGCATAGCCCAACGGAATAATGGCCCCGTCCACGAGGCCCCAGGTATGGCTGTATCGGATGGCGCTCAGCGGTTTGCGTTCGTCATCGTAGTAGATTTGCCGCCGGACTTTTCGGGTGGTTGGCTGGATCCAAATTTTCCGAAGCGGCGCGCCGGAAAGGTCGGAAACCGTCAGCGTGGTGTAATAGACCCGCTTCTTCTCGAATTCCAGCTCCTCACGGGGCAGGCTTGGATCAAAATTAATCGGCACATCTTCGGTCACCGGCTCGGTTACCACCGTGACCACAGCCTGAAAATTATTGATGACAATCGGGTCAATACACAGCGCCCGCGCGACCTCCTGCGGTCGGAACGCATAGTACCCCGGCCGCCTGGGCTTGGTCGTGTTGGCCAGCCCACTGGCGACGCGCACCGGGGCTTCGCCAGTGGGCTCGCGTCGCTCCACCCAGAACAGGGCGCCGTCGCTAATCGACTTGATCGCCCAGTCCGTATTGACGGACTTCGACTCATTGTCCCAGAGATAGGCGTGGAGCCGGATCTTGCCGCCCCGCTGGGCCACAAGGCTTCCCACCCAGTAGCTTTGGTCCACGATGGTTCCTTGGCGATCTTGTGAGGTAAACAGGCACTGCCGGGCGTTGACGGTGCGCATCCGGTCGGCCAGGTTATTCACGAGGGCCACGGCCTCGGCTTTCGAAATGGGGTCGGGCGCGTCGGCGGTTTCTTCGGGGCCCTGGCAGGCGGCACAAAACACCGCGAGCGCGGCGCAGAGAATCCACAGGAGCGGTTTACGGTCAGCGGTCCAGGCTGAGCGGGCGCTACAGAATCGTGACATCTTCCTCCCGCATGACGCGTTCGCAGTAGTGACAGCGGAGCTTCAGCGGGTCCCGCGAAATGGTGAAAAACTTGGAGGTTGCTTCATCATGGTTGGTAATGCAGTTGGGATTGGAACAGCGCGCGACCGCCTCGATCGTGTCCGGGATGGATACCGGCCGCTTCTCGACAACTTTGTAATCCTTGATAATATTAATGACCGCGGAGGGCGCGAGGATGGCGATCTTGTCCGCCTCGGTGGGCGTCAGAAACCGGCTTCCAATTTTGATGATCCCCTTGGTACCCATGTGTTTGCTTTGCAGGTTTGTGGCCACGGTGATCAGGGTGTCGGGATTCTTCAGACCGAGAATCTCGAGGATTTTGAAGGTGACCTCGGAAGGAAGGTGGTCGATCACCGTGCCCTCTTTAATGGCGCTGACCTTTAGGATGCGCATGGCCCAGCCTCCAAAAGCATGCACAACAGGGCCTGCCGAACGGGAACCCCGTTGGCGGCCTGTTGGTAGTACTGCGCGTAGGGTGTCCCATCGATATCCGAGGCGATCTCTAAACCCCGGGGCAGAGGATGGAGCACCTTCAAACTCTTCTTGGCCTCACTGAGCGCGGCCAGATCGATACGCCAGATCCCTTTTTGCTTTTCGTATTCTACCGGGTCCGGGAAACGTTCTTTTTGGATCCGGGTGGCGTACAGCACGTCGAGTTTGGGCAGGACGTCCTGCATCGAGCCGGTTTCGATGCACTCGCATTGGTTGGCGCGCACCTCTTCGAGAAACGCCTCGGGCATTCGCAACTGCGGACTGGAGATGAAAAACATCCGCGCGCCGAAGTGCGACAGGGCCACGGCCAGGGAATGCACCGTACGGCCGTATTTCAGATCTCCAAGAAATCCGATGGTGAGGTCATCGATCCGGCCGTGACACTTTTGGATGGTATACAGATCCAGGCAGGTTTGGGTCGGGTGCTGATTGGAGCCGTCGCCGGCGTTGATGACCGGGACTTTGGAGACTTCACTGATGTAGCGCGCCACACCTTCCAGCGGGTGCCGCACCACGATGCAGTCGGCATAAGATTCGACCATGCGGACGGTGTCGCGAATCGTTTCGCCCTTGGTCAACGAGGTGAGACCCGGATCGGAAAAACCGATCACCTCTCCGCCCAACAGTTTCATGGCGGATTCGAAAGACAGGCGCGTTCGCGTGGAGGGTTCAAAGAATAGGGTCGCGAGGATCCGACCCGTCAGGTAGGGCTCTCCTCGGCACCCCTCCATTGTCTGAGCCAGCTCAAGGATGTCTTCTAAGCCCTTGCGCGTGAAGTCTCGGATGGATATTACGTTTCGGTCCGTTCTGCTCATGGTCGTCCGGCTCTGGATCGGCACTCGATCACGCTCAATCACAGAGTCCGACTATACAGCACGACCGAGGGAGGTGTCAAGAAGCTTTGAATCCGTGGGGAACCCCACGGGCGAAAAAGGAATACGTCGAAAAAACGACCCTTCAAAACGTGCGGAACGGGGCGTCCGCACCACCGCTAACGCATGCGTCTTCGTGCAATGACAGCAATCCCAACCAACGTGCTGCCGAGGACCAAAAGCGAACTCGGAGGCAAATCGACGAGAGAGGCGATAGAAGTATTGGAAGAATTTTGGCCGTGATCCGGTGCCGGCGTTGAAAAGGCTAACGTTCCGCCCAACGCCGCACATAGCACGATGGCAATCGCTGCAATTGTTCCCAATTTCCTGCGCATTTACCGGTCCTCAACAAGTTGTTTTGCCCGATTTTTTCAAACAAATCGGTTGGTCTGGGGCTTTTGGAAACGGTAGGTAGAAAGAAAACGCCACCGCCCCACGACGTCCGATATTATAGCAAGCGCAGGGCGAAGCGTCAAGCGGAAATTATATAATTTCTGAAATTCGGACTCGGGTAAACACGGGTCCTTTTGTGGTGGAGCCGGAGTCCATAAGAGCGCTTGGCACCTGTAAAAGCCCATTTGTGATAAAGATTCTTGACTTTCAAGTATTGTTGGATATGATGCTTATATACACTTAGGTGTTCGGAAAGGTGCTCAAGGGATCGACACTGGGAAAGGTGAACGTATGAAATTTTCTGCAAAAGGTGATTATGCCTGCCTAGCCATGCTCGAGCTGGCCATACGATATAAGCGTGGCGAAACCCGAACCTCCATTGAATTGATCGCCGAGAGCCAGAACATACCGCTAAAATTTCTCGTCCAGATTTTGCTCCAACTCAAGGGCTCCGGTTTACTGGTCAGCCACCGGGGAGCCAAAGGCGGCTATTCTCTGGCCAAGGAGCCCTATTCCATCAAGCTTGGAGAGATTCTGCGGCTGATTGACGGTCCCCTGATGGACGTCAAATGCCTGGACGGACGGCTAGACGCCGCCTGTAGCGGGGAGGCCAGCTGTGTTCTCAAAACGGTTTGGCAGGATGTCGATACGTCCATCGCGTCGGT
>JAJDCN010000290.1 GCA_029260815.1 Planctomycetota bacterium | reverse complement strand
TGGGCGATGGCGCCGGCGCCCTTGGCCAGAAGCGTCGGGGCAACCATGGTTTCTTCGTCGTACCGGATCGCGCAGGCCAGGTGCGGGGGGTTGGTGAGCACCACGTCGGCTTCGGGGACTTTGTGCATCATCCGTTGTTTGGCAATCTCTCGCTGGGCGCGCATACGGCGTTCGCGGGTCCTGGGGTCGCCTTCCTGTAGCTTCATTTCGTCTTTGACTTCCTGTTTGCTCATCTTGATGTCTTGTTCGTGTTGCCATTTCTGGAAGGCGTAGTCGACAAAAGCGAGGATCAGCAGCAACAAGGCCATGCGCAGGGCCAGGGTGAACGCGGCGGACATGACGAAAGCGAAGATATCACCGGCTTCTTGCTGCATCAAGGGCATCACCTCTACGGCCATCTCCCGCGCGGTCAGGTACAACACGATGGAGATGACCGCCAGCTTCAGGACACTGGCGACCAGCTTGACCATGCTGCGCTTGGAGACCATTCGCCCCAGGCCGGTGACCGGGTTGAGCTTCTCCGGCTTCGGCTCCATAGGCTTGGCGGAGATATGGAACCCGACCTGGGAGATGCTGACGAGCAGGCCGGCGAGGAGCAGGCCGATGAGTAGCGGGGCCATGCCGGTCCCGATCTTGGTCAGTCCCACTGCGACGGCTCCCTGCAGATCGCCGGTGGTCAAGCTCGTCACGTCCAGGGACCGAAACAACGCGTCATGGACCCATAACAGGCTCTCCAGCAGGCCATTGCCAAAGAAGTATAGGAGCATGATCGCGGCGAAGAGGATCGCGGCGGTGTTCAGATCCTGGCTGCGAGCCACGTTGCCCTTTTCGCGCTCTTCCTGACGACGTCGCGCGCTGGCCGGTTCGGTCTTGTTTGATTTATCCTCAGGCATCGTGCGATCCTACGGCGTGGCCTCCATCATGCGGGTCAGCGTGTTCACGTTTCCGGCTACCGAATCGAACATCGTTATCATCAGGTGGGCCAGCGCGGGAACCGTCAGGGAGATCATCACCAGACCCATGGCCAACCGGAGGGCAAACCCGATGTTGAAAATATTCATTTCCGGCACTGATCGTGCGATGAACGCCATGGCCACGGAGGTGAGCATCAGGGCGGCTACGGCCGGGGCGGAGACCTTGACCGCCACGATGAAAATCTCGCCGAAAAGGGTGTCGCCTACGGTGGTCAGCAACTCCGGTTGGTAGGTCAGTCCCATCAGTGGAATCGTCTGGAAGGTGCCCACTACCGCGGCGAGGAGAAGATGGTGGCCTTTGGCCAGCAGGAACAAGGTGACCGCGAACATAAACTTGGCCTGCTCGACCACTGAGATCTGCTGATTAGACAACGGGTCGATCACGTTGGCCAGGGCCATGCCCATCTGCTGGCCGACGATGTGTCCGCCCATCTGCACGCCGATGAACAGCAGCGACGCGACGAAGCCCAAGACGAACCCGACAGCTAGCTCTGCCACCACCGCCACCAAGTACCCCGCCGCGGTGCTGGGCAGGACCAGCCCGGCAGTAGGCACCACCGGAAGAATCGCCAGGCCCAGCACGATCGCCAGAGTGGCGCGGATGCGACGTGGGATTTGCCGGCTACCGAACAACGGCGCCACGATCATGATCCCGGTGATGCGAAAGATCACGAAGATCAGGAACGGGAATTTGGTTATGATCAGAGCCCAGTCCGTCATGGTCGTTTCTGCGTTGGTCCTTTCATCATTTGGCAAACATCGTTGGCATCTGTTCCAATAGACCGCGGGTGTATTCCACGATGGTGGTCACCGACCACTGCATAGTGATATACGCGGCCGCGCCCACCGACAGGATCTTCGGAATAAACGAGAGCGTTTGTTCCTGAACCTGGGTGGCCGCCTGCAATACGCTGACCAGCACGCCCACCACCAGACCGGTGAGCAGCAGTGGCAGGGACAGCTTCAGCGCGATCACGAACGATGCACGGGTCAGGTCCACGGCCAGTTGAATATCATCCATTGTTTCTTCCTCTCGTTTCTTGGACCCGGTCAGTAGAAGCTTTGCACCAGCGAGCCGACGATCATGTGCCAGCCATCCACCAACACGAACAGCAGGATCTTGAACGGCAGCGAAATCAAGATCGGCGGCAGTACTAACATGCCCATGGAGATCAGGGTGGTGGAAATCACCAGGTCGATCACCAGAAACGGCAGGTACAGAATAAAGCCCATTACAAACGCCCGGGACAGCTCGCTGATGGTGAAGGCCGGCAGCATCGTCCAGAGGCTTAACTGTTCCAGAGTTGCCTCTTCAGGCACCTGCTCGCCGGACAGGCCCGCGAACAACATGTAGTCTTCGTGGCGAGTCTGGCGAGCCATGAATTCCATGACCGGCTTCTTCGCTTTTTCAAACGTCGCCGCGAGGGTCGGCGGGTTGGGGCCTTGGGCCTCGGCGTAGGGTTGGATCGCTTCGGCGTAGACGCGCTCCCAGGTCGGCCCCATGACCAGGAAGGTCAGGATCAGCGACAAGCCCACCATGATTTGATTGGGCGGCAACTGTTGGGTGGCCAGGGCTCGACGCAGGAATGACAGCACGATGATGATTCGGGTAAAGGAGGTGGTCATGATCAGGATCGACGGGGCCACGGTCAGAACGGTGAGCACCGCGACGATCTGCATGACCGTGGTAACGTCTTTGGGATTGGTCGAGCCGCCGATGGAGCCATCCTTGAGGATGGGAATGGACGGATCGGCGCACCCGCTCAAGGCGAGCATCAACAACAGCGCCAACAGCGCAGCCCAGGCCGGGCCGCCTCCACGGCGGTGCGTGTTGTGATTTCCGGCGTTGCCGGATCCCCTCTGCGTCATCGCGTTCCCCTCTCGAACGGATTTACGATTTACGTTTTCTTCTGTCTCCAGCTAGACATGAAAGACTTCAGTTTGTCCACCTCGTTGCGAACAGACCGGACCCGTGAGCTGTAGTAGGAATCCGAAGTGTCCAACGACGCTTCGTCCATTTCGTCGTACCCGAGATTTCTCTTCCGGAAAATCTGCAAGAATGTCTGGGTCGCCGACCCGGTGGTCGCTTGTTTGATCTGCCCTTCCAGCGCGGTGAGTTCCTCCGGATCGGAGATCTCGCTCAGGGCGTTGACGTTCTCCGGCGTGCAACCCAGCACCAGCATCCGCGGACCGATGCGCACGAGACAAACGAACTGCTTGGACGATAGATAGGTCCGACCAAGCACCTCCATGGAATCTGAGTTGAACATCCGTTTGGTGCTCGGGAAGATGCGCTTAAAGATCATGGCACAACCAGCCAACAAGACCAGGATCAACCCCAGGTAGACGAACAGCTCCACGGTGGTGGAAACCAGCCCTGGGCCCTCGCTATTCGTCGTGTCGGTAGTGCCGGCTTCAGGCGCACCGCCTCGCCATTCCACGGGCGTCTTTTTTTGCTCCTCCGGCGCCTCGGCGGGCGCTGGCGGAACCTCTTGCGGTACGGCGACAGGTTGGGACACCGCCTCGGCGGGCGGGCCGGGTTCGGAGAAGGCGATCTGCCGCGCACTGGCGCAAACCGTCAAGACAGCGATCAGAATCGCGATCGTTTTGATCTTCAACATATTCCCCTCTCTTTGCTCCTTCGGCGCTAAGTTCGTTCCTGATCCGCAGATTTGACAATTTCGGTCACGCGGACGCAGAAGTTGTCGTTGAGAATCAAGACCTCTCCGCGGGCCACAAGTCGGTCGTTCACCATGATGTCTAACGGATCCCCCGCCAGTCGTTCCAGCTCCACCACAGAACCCGCTCCGAGTTTGAGAATCTCTTCGATGTACATTTTTCGGCGGCCTAGCTCCACACGGACGTGCAAGTGCACGTCCTTGATCATGTCGATCTTGTTTTGGACCCCGGGACCACTGGGATCGTCAAAGCTCTGCATCGTGAACGGCGTCATGTTTTGCTCGGGGACCCGTTGGGTCGCTTCCACCGCCGCGGGCGTGTCCTGAGCCGCCTCGGCCAGCAATTGGTCGATTTGTTCCTCCGAGACGGGCCCGTCCGGCACTGCATCTGTATCGGTCGGCTCGGGCGCGGTGGCCGCCTCGGCCTGGGGCGTCTCGTTGAGCGCGGCTAGGTCATTGACCAGGGCATCGAGTTCATCCTGGCTCTGAATGTCGTCGCCAGCCGGTGCTGCGTCGTCGCTTTGGGGTTCGTCCGCCATCCTGTTCTCTCCAGTGGGATTGTCCACCACGGGGGCCTGGTCCTCTTATTTGGGTAGCCGATAGTCTTTTAAAATCACCTGTTTGATGGAGCCGGCGGGCCATCCGTTGGCTTCGATAATGCGGGCCGGAAGGATTTCCTGTAGCTTTTCTTTCATTCCCTTTTGTTGAAGCTGAGAGTACTCGTAGGCGCGCAGCGTGTCTTCGATTACGGTCAAAACGCGTGTGGAGATATCCGGGGAGACCTTCTCGCCGAGATAGGGAAGCATCCATGCGCCCTTTTTTTCGTCGAGGATAATGTTGACCGAGCCGACGGTAGCCATGCGGGTCGTGTTGGCCACAGAAACCGTTGCCGCAACACTGCCCATGGTATACAGCGGCTCCACCACCACCTCCTGACCGGCGCCCTCGCCCTCGACCATCTCCCCGGTGCCGTCGGGCTCCTTGGCCTCGGCTGGCTCACTGCCACCGCCCAACAGGCCCAGCACCACCAGAAGTCCGGTGTACAGCGCAAAGCAAGCTCCAACGATGATGATGCCTTTCTTGCTGATCAACGGCTCCTTGGTCTTTTGATATTCTTCACCTGTCCGCTTGTCGACGGGGGCCTGTTCCTTGCCTTTTTCTTTTTCCGCCTCAGCCATGTTGCTGTTCTCCTGAAATCGGAACTTTCGTCTCAGAGGCCACGATTTCCACAATGCGGTTGCGCGCCGCATCGTCCGGGTCACTGCCGACCGGGTCGTGATAGGATTCGGCGGTTACGCTAATCCGTGCCGGTCGAATGCCGCCTTTCTTGACCAAGTAATTCTTCACCATTTGAGCGCGTTCAAAGGACAGATGGTCCAGGTCTCCGATCTTCGGGTCCTGGAGTTGATTCCGCTCGGTGGGGTCGGCGTGACCGCGCACATCGATCTTAAAACTGTAACCCCTCAACTTCCCCGCGATCTCGTCCAACTCGGGCGACCGGCCATTGGCATCCAGGGGCAGTTCGGTCGAACCGATCGGGAAGTCCTTGATACCGCCCACCGTCATCGTCAGCCCTTCGCGGATCATGCGCGCTTCCTTTTTCTTTCCGCTTTGCGTATCCGTATTGATCCCACCGCGATCCTCGCCCAGACCTTTGAGAAATTCCAAGTAAGCCTCTTTGAAGGTCTGCACTTTTGCCTGCTCCATCAACTCCGAGGTGGCGGCTCCGCCCTTGAAGTCAAAGTACTCGCGGAAGGAATTGACCGCCGCGGAAAATTTTTCCTTCTTGATCTCGCTGATAGAGAACAACATGACGAAGAACGCCAACAACAAAGACATCATGTCGCCGAAGGTCACCATCCACGCGGGGGCGCCTTCCTCTTTTTCCTCCGGTACGTCGATCACGGGCGCGTTGGCCATTGCTACTCCTCTTTCCCTACGCCGGTTCGGATCTTGGGGGCCAGATAGATCTTGAGTTTCTGTTCTACGATCCGCGGGTTATCGCCCGACTGGATCGCCATGACGCCCTGGATGATGATGTTTTTCACAAAGCGTTCTTCCTTGCTCCGGATGTCTAATTTGTCTGCGATCGGAAGAAAAACCAGGTTGGAGAAAATCGCGCCGTAGAGTGTCGTGATCAGCGCGATGGCCATCGACGGACCGATCATCTCGGGCTTGTCCATGTTTTTCAGGAGGATCACCAGACCCACCAGGGTTCCGATCATGCCGAACGCCGGGGCGTATTTTCCCAGAGTGGAGAAGATCGTCTTGCCCGTACGGTGACGTTCCAGCAGGTTCTGCAGCTCCGTGTTCATGATTTCGGAGATCAGTTCCGGGTCCGCGCCGTCCACCGCCAGTTGCAACCCTTTGACGAGAAATTCGTCATCCACGTCCTTGGAGGCTTCCTCCAGCGCGAGGATGCCGTCACGACGGGCGATCTCGGCAAATCCGACGAGCGTGTTGATCAACTCCACCGGGGAGGCGCTCTTCGTCAGGAATGCCTTCTTGGCCACGCCCATGGCGATTTTCGCCTTTTGCATCGGCAGGCTGATGAGTGTGGCCGAGATGGCTCCCCCAATGACGATGGCCAGGGAGGGAATGTCTACAAAAGTGGCAATCGATTCATTGGTGACAATGGCCCATAAAATCAGGCCAATACCGGCAATCAGTCCGACGAGGGTTGCAAAATCCATTGCGATTATCCTGTTCTACTCATAGGGCCGTATGGGTCAGGCGCTTGTAGTCGATGATCCGGCCGATGACCTCGTCGATGGACTCGCGCACCACGACCTTATCCTGCGTGGTCAGGGTAATGATAGTATCGGGAGTCTCTTCGGCGAACTTTATGAGTTCGGCGTTGACCACAAACTCCTTGCTGTTCAGACGTGTCAGCTTAATCATCCCTTGTCTCAGTATTTATCCCGGACCCGCCGTTGCCGACGGGCCCGGGATGGATTCTTAAATTACGTTCACCAATTCCTGCAGCATTTCGTCGGCAACCTGGATCGTTCGGGCATTCGCCTGGAAGGCCCGCTGACCCACGATCAACTCGGTGAATTGCTTGGCCAAGTCCACATTGGATTCCTCCAACACGCCCGATCGGATCACGCCTCTGCCGAAACTTCCGGGGGTGCCGATCACCGGCAGGCCGGAGTTGATGCCGATGCCGAACAGGTTGTCGCCCTTGGCAATCAAGCCGCTGGGGTTCGCAAAACGGGAGACCACCACCTGCGCGATGCTCCGGGTCAGGCCATTGGAGAACACACCCGTTACGATCCCGTCGGCAGCGATGGAGTAATCCATCAGCGTGCCTTCGGCGAAACCGTCCTGTTGAACCATATCCACTTCGGAGTTGTTCAAGATCGCTCCGTCGGCATCGGTCACCTGGGCGAATCCGCTCAGGGACGAGAAGTCCGGGTTGAAAATGAACGGAGTGTTCGCTCCGGTGGATCCCAGGTTGACGTTCACCTGGTCGGGCGAAGAGCTCAGGAACGAACCGTCTGGTTTGAAGGAAACCGTTCCGCTACCCACCACCCGGTCGGGTCCGAAGTTCGAGTCGGTCTCGGCAAACCAACGGAAGACGTTGCCGGAATCCGAGGAGGACTGAAAGACGAAAGAAAAGTCCACCACGTGCCCTTTGCCCAGCGAGTCAAAGACCCGCGTAGAGGTAAAGGCCGACTCGCCGGCCGCGTCGGCCAGCTTGTTAAACTGAAAGATCCGGTTGCCGTTCTCGGTCAACTCGATATTCGAGAGGCCATTGATCAAGCCGGAGTTTCCATTGACCTCGATCGATCCGTTGTTGGCTCCGGACGCAACAAACTGCAGCCCGGCTGGCTTGTTGATCTGGAACTGGTCGCCGGTCGCGGCCGATACCGTCAGCGGGGTCGTCTCCAGCTCGGTGGCGCTGTTCACGGCGGTCACCGTTACGATCTCCCCGGCGGCAGCGCCGCTCGTCACGCGCAGGATGTCGCCCACCTGCACACCGGAGGTTACAAAGTCCGCCGACAGGTCGGTGAACGTGCTTTCCGTCGCGGTGGTCACTACGCCGTCGCCGGCGGAAAAGTCCAGCGTGCCGTTGGCGTTCACGCCACGGGAGGTGGAGTAGCGCTGGGTGCCGGTGTTCACGCCCATGGCGTCCTGCAGAAAGTTCACCAGGTCGGTGACGGTGGAGCCGCCGGTGGGCGGCGGATCGCCGATGGTAAAGGTCGCGGTTACCTGTCGCGTGCCCTTGGTGGCGGTAAACTCGATGACGTCGCCGACCTGAAGGGTCGGGTCCACCGTGTTGCCCTGGCCGTCTAGGGTGCCCAGGTTGGTCAACAATGTGGCCCCCGTCGCGATGGCGGGCACACCGGAGACATCATAGAGCGTCTCGGACAGATGCTCCGTGCCCGAAGAGGCTACGGGGCCGCCGCCGTTGAGGTTGCCTTCCATATTAATAACGTTGGTTTCTTTGGCGATCCGTAGATCGCCCACGGGGATCATGACATCGGTGACCGGGCCACCCTGAACGATGGTAAAGGTGTCGAAGTTGGCCATATGCCCCTGCACGATGAAGCCGTTAGAGGCGTTGTGCAGGAGATTGGCTGGGTTCAACGAAAACGATCCATCACGGGTATAGACCGGCGTGCCGGTTTCGTCGTTGAGGACGAAGAACGTATGGGCCTGGCCGCCGGTATCTTCGATGGCCAGGTCGCTGGTCCGTCCGGTGGTTTTCATTGCGCCCTGAGAGAAGTTCATGGACGTCTTGCCGACCTGGACACCCAGGCCGATCTGGCGCGGGTCGATACCGCCCAGATTCCCGCCGGGCGCCGTGCCGAAGCTCAGCGTCTGGCTCAAGATCGTCTCGAAATCCACGCGGGATTCTTTGAATCCCGTGGTGTCAACATTCGCGATGTTGTCACCGATGACATCGATTCTGGCCTGCTGGGCTTGCAAGCCCGAGATCGCAGAATTCAATGCTCGTATCAGTGCCATGTAACTATCCTTTCCAGGTTTCCCTGTTGGTCGCCTGGCCTCCCCGCTTTTTGGGCGGGGTCCAGCCAAGTGGAAATTTCTATTCTTTGGGGACGATCACCGTCGAGTCGATGTTCGTGAATATGTTGTCTTTCATATTCTGAGCATCTACCGCGGTCAGGACCGTCCGGTTTTTAATGTTCACGATCAGGCCGAGGTTGTTCATCAGGATCAACGAATCCCGCGAACCTTTGGCCTCGGCGGTTTGCGTCGCTTGCTCAATCTTGTCCAGATCCGCGGTCGACAGGTCAATGCCCCGGCTCTTCAGCCGCGTCTGCGCGTGCTGGGAGAACGTAATCTCCCGGCCGGCCAGCCGCGTGCGAAGCACCGCATTGAAGTCCGCCGTAGCGGTGGGCTTTTCGGCAACCTTAGGGCTGCCGATGACCTGTGTCGGGCCGTTAAGACCCGGTGTCGGATTTGAAGGGGTATGGATGGGGGTCATCTCACACCGGGCCTCCGTCCGGATCCGGGTCCTCTTCGGTCTTCGGAGCGGCCGCGGGGGACAAGATGTCCATGACGTTTTCCAGCTTGATGGCCAGGGCCTGTTCGACAGGCACCTGCTCTTCATTGCCGTCCGCGTCAAACGCAATCGTAAACGGTTCCGCGATAACCACGCGCACTTCGTTACCCGCAAGTGTCACGCTGGTCACGGATCCGTGTACACGGAAGTTATCGTCCGTGAAACCGCTGATCGTCTGGCCCAGCATGGAGCCAGCCGTGGAAACCTGCTGCGATCGCAACATCGTCTGAATGCTCTCACTCAGCGCGTTGGTGCTTTGCAGTGACTCCAACTGGGTGAGCTGGGTCAGAAACTGCGAGTTGTCCATCGGCTCGAGCGGATTCTGATTGGTCAGTTCCGCCACCAACAGATTGAGAAACTCCTCGCGGCTCACCTCCGACCCGCCGGACGCAGGGGCTGCGGCCGACGCTGCGGTGTTGCCTATACCACTCACTGCCATTTCAGGTTCTCCTTCGTTCAGGCTTATGCAAAAACGTCTAGGGTTGCCGTTCCCGCCATGAGCCGCTGCTTTTCGGCCTGCAGGTCGACCGGCTCGTCGCCCTCGGGTTCGAGGTCGATGCCGGGCGCTGCCGGGCCGTCGGCAGACTCGCCGGGATGGCTACCCGATTGATTGTCAAAACCAGACTGCTGCGAATCGTCACGCGAGGTGACCTCGAAGCTGTCCACTTCAACACCGTGCGCCGCCAACGTCGCGCGCAACTCATGCAAGTTGCCCGCGATCAGATGCTTGGCGGCAGCCGTCTCCGTCTGGAGCGTCGCGCTGAGCGCACCGTCCTTGATCACCAGGTTTACCTTGACCGTGCCCAGCTCCGCCGGTCGCAAGACCAGCTTCGCCCGACTCGTGCCTTCCTGATGACTGACCTGGATCGTCTTGGCGATCCGGCTGATGACGGCGTCCCGATGCGCGCGATGGGCGCTGGTGCGCCCGTCGGCCTCGGCCATCTGCCCGCTGCGAGAATTCGTCTGCACCGATCGGTCGGTGAACAGACCTTCCACGGCCTTAGGGCCCGTCGAAGCGGAATCCCCGCCGCTGTCCGCGGCGATTGCCGCGGATGCGCCGGAAGACGCGGCGGTTTCGGCCGAGACGACACTCGCGTGGAGCGCGCCGGCGACCACATCAGTTAGGGACGTCATGCCCGCCGTGGCGGACTGGCCCTGTAGTGCCGCGACATCCGTCGGGGTCAGGATCGGCATGGGCGCGGGTGCGCCCTGGGCTTTAGGAGCAGACGATGGATTGCCCGTTCCGCCCTGCCCACCATCTGTGCCGGAGTGCAGCGAAGAACCGAAGGCTCCTTCGCGTGCCAGCGCGGCAACGGCCTGGCCCGGCACGGCGACTTGGGTCGCCGCCGGTTGGGTCGGCAGATTCACCGGACGCCCCCCGTTAGGGGAGACCGGAACCTCTTTGCCGGTCCGTGTCAGGCCTTGCAGCGCTTCTTCGGGCATCGCCTTGGGCTGCTCCTGGGGAGCGACCTGGGTGACCCGCTGGGTCTGCACATCGAAGGGCTCGGACGTGACCGGCTCTTGCAAGCCAAATTCGCCAGCGGTCGAGCCGTTGCTCGTCCCCGTGGGAGCGGGGGCGTCGCTGGTCGGGGCGGTGTCCGTGGGGACCACCGCTTGCACTGCTTGCGCAGCGGCCAGCGTTTCGGCCGTCGAGTCGCCTGTGATTTCCGGCGTTCCTTCGCCGGTGGCGAAAGAGCCGTCGGCAGGTTCGGTCCGTCCGGTTTCCCGGGATGCAGTGACAGCGCTCGTTTCGTTGCGGTCAAACGTCACCGGGGTCTCCTCGGTGTCGCGGAACGCGGTCCCCCGGGTGGGGGTATCCTCGGACGGTGCGTCGGTCGGCCTGGGCCGATCGAACGTACCCCGGTCGGCAAATCCGTTGCCGCCGTCCGCGCGATGCGGTCCGTAGGAATGCGCATTGGAATCGTCCGCCGCGGTCTGCGCCGGCTGAACGGTATCGAGTAAAATGCTTAAAAGTCCGTTAAATCCGGCTCCGCCGACCGGGATACCTGCCGTGGTATTCGCCACGGGGACGGTCGTCTGAACGGAACTGGCTGTCGTTGCTTGGACTGTGTTCGGGTTCATTGTGTTTTCACCTCCTTTCATCGTTTTTCAAGGCCGCAAGACGCGGCGGTTTCGGTTGATGGGTTCAAGCGTCGTTACGCTTCCGGTTCTATCTGTTGTCTCTCCACCTCTTTGAAGATCTCCCCCGAGCGCTTGGGCCCGACGAGCTTGGTCAACTCCTTGAAGACCTTGGCGCTGAAATCGGGCTTCATCTCCAGGATGTGCTTGGCGATCTCTTCGTCCTTCCACTGACTGACCATCTCGACCACGTCCTTTGGACGCATTTTGGCCATGCGCTCGACCGCGTCTGTAATCGACTGACTGACGATCCGTTCGTCGTACGCCTTGAGCAGCTTTTCAAGACGGTCCGCCTCCGTTTGGTTGGCAGACCGGGCCGCCTGGAGCTTGGCAAATTCGCTGCGCGCCAGCGCGATCCGCGTCTCGGCCATGGCCTTGGCCTGGCTCTGCTGGTCCAGCCAACGTTGTCGCGCCATGTCCAACCCCCGGACACCGGCGACCAGGTTGTCGCTGATCTGACGCTCCGCCAGTCCGGCGTAGGGATCATCCGGAGCTTCCGGTTCCGCGGCGTCGATCGACTCTCCGCGCAGCGCGGCGGTGATCCGTCCCATCCGATCACTGCTCAACTGCCCGCGGGCAGCGAGCAGAATCAAGCCGGTCCCGAGGGCCAACACGAAAATGGAACTGAAGTAGCCAAAGAGTTTTCCGACGGTTCGCATCATATCGGTTCGCTCCCTTGCTTGTTGCGCAGCGCCGCGATGCTTGCGACTTCATCCAGGATCTTTTGCTCTTCTTTCTCGACCTGCTTCTGAAACTCCTGGTGTTTTCGGTCGTGCAACAGGTCGATGACCTTTCGCTGGCGCGCCGCCTCGACCAACAGGTCGCGCTTGTTTTCCGCCTCGACGGAGGCCGTGGCCCATGCTTGCTGCTGATTGGCCAGGAGTCGCTCCAAGTGATGGTGGTATTGCAGCGCAACCTTCTGCCCATACAAGTCCAACGGGCCCGTGAGTTGTTTCTTGCGTTCGCCGCTCAGCTCCATGGCACGCGCTCCCGTTTCTCGGATGCGGGCGCTGGCCGATTCTATTTTTCGCACCGCTTCTCCAAACTCGCGCTTGCGCACCTCTTCGGTCCGGTGTCGGACTTTTTGGACGGTGCTCAATGAAAACTTGAATTTCTTCATGCGCTTTCACCCGTCTTCTGCAGGACGCCGGAGGGGGCTCCGATGACGATGGCGTCGGCCAGCTCGCACAGCCGCTGGGTGGCGTCGGCATAAGGCGTCAGGTCGCCCATGTTTTGTTGCAAAAACTCGTTGATGCTCGCCATGGAAACGATCGCTGCATCGATCTCCGGGTTAGACCCCTGCACGTAGGCACCGATGTTGATCAGGTCCTGGGCTTCTTTGTAAACCGACAGCAGGCGGCCGATCTTCTGACTGGCTTTCATGTGTTCGTCGGTCACCACCGCAGGCATGATGCGGCTGACGCTGTCGAGGATATCGATCGCGGGGAAATGCCCACGCGCGGCCAAACTCCGATCCAGCCACAGGTGACCGTCGAGGATCGAGCGGCAAGTGTCAGAAATCGGCTCGTTCATGTCGTCGGCTTCCACCAAGACCGTGTAGAAGCCGGTAATGGATCCGGCGGGCGACTGCCCTGCCCGCTCCATCAGCTTGGGCAGGAGGGCGAAGACTGAAGGCGGATAGCCTTTGGTCGCCGGCGGCTCGCCCGCGGCCAAGCCGATTTCGCGCTGAGCCATGGCGGTCCGAGTCACCGAGTCCATCATGAACATCACATCGCGCCCTTCGTCCCGGAAGGATTCGGCGATGCAGGTCGCTAAGAACGCGGCGCGTACGCGCAACAATGGCGACTGGTCGGAGGTGGCCACGACCACAACCGAGCGACGCAGGCCTTCTTCGCCCAAGTCTCGCTCGATGAATTCGCGCACCTCGCGGCCGCGTTCGCCAATCAGGGCGATCACGTTCACGTCTGCTTCGGTGCCTCGTGCGATCATACCCAGCAGCACACTCTTGCCCACTCCGGAGCCGGAGAAGATGCCCATACGCTGGCCGCGACCGCAGGTGGCGCAGCCGTCGATGGCGCGTACGCCGGTGCCCAGAGGTTTGTCAATCAGATCGCGCTCCAGCGGATGGGGCGGGGTGTCGTGGAGCCGGCGCGCCTGTTGTGCAACGGGCGTGCCCTTGCCGTCGATGGCCAGGCCGCGGCCGTCGAGCACGCGACCCAGCAGGGCCGAGCCGACCCGTACGCGCTGGGCGTACTGTCGGCAAGTGACCGTGTCGCCCGGAGCAATGCCGTCGGTGGAGCCCAGGGCCATAAGCATGGCGCGGTCGTGACGGAAACCGATCACCTCCGCGGGCAGCGATACCACGGCGGCACGCACCTGGATGGTACACAAGCTCCCCACCGCCACTGGCAGGCCGACGCACACGATTGTCATGCCGACAATGTCGGTAACGGTTCCACTGATACGTTGCGGAACGATATCACGGAGCGCGGCAATCTCCGGATCAAAGGTCGCGTCGGGGCTATTGTTCTGTGTCGTCATCACCATCCGGTGCAGTTCCCAACAGTTGTCTCTCGATTTCTATGAATTGCGTTTCAAGCCGTGCGTCAATGATGCCGTATTCCTGATGGACCATGCATCCGCCCGCGCCCACTTGGGCGTCTTCCACGACGGTGATGCGCCCGGATCTACCCAACCGCCGGGCCAGTGCCGGAGCATAGTCGCCGAGTTGTTTAAGCTGATCCGGATGGACGCGGATTTCCAAGTCCGATCGCTTGGCGGCCAATTCGATGGCTTTCTCCAGGTTGTTCTGGGCGATCTTTTCCTGTTGCGTCACCTCGCACTTGCAAACGATCTGTGCGATCCGCACAGCCAGTCGGGTCAGATCGTGCCGGCCCTGGGCCAAGAGCAACTCTCGCTGGCCCTCCAGGGTCTCGTGCAGCCGTGTCAAAGTTTCCAGGAGGGCGGCCTGTTCGGCCTCGACCTTCTGCCGGATTTCTTCGATACCCTGCTGTCGGCCTTCGGTCAGCCCCTTTTCGGTGCCCCGTGCGTGACCTTCGGCCTCAGCCCCTTCGCCGGCGATCTGGCGCATACGGGCCGCGTCGACCTGCGCCTCGGCGAGGATGCCCTTGGCCTGCGTCAGGATCTCGGTGGCTTCGGAACGAATCCGCTGGGCGCCTTCGAGGGCCTCGGCAAGAATGCGCTCGCGTTCTTCATCGATGGAGCGAATGTGATAATCGCTCGTCCGCAGCAGTGTCATAGGACCCGCCGTATTCTTGATCAGCTTGTTAGACAACGACACCCTCCTCTCCTCCACGTCCGGCGACAACAATATCGCCCGCCTCTTCCAGGCGTCGCACAATGTCAACAATCGCTTGTTGCGCGGTCTCCACATCGGAGACACGGACCGGGCCCATGTACTCCATTTCTTCCTGAATTAAACCAGCGGCCCGCTCGGACATATTGCCGAAGATTTTTTCTTTGAGTTCATCCGAAGCGGTTCGCATCGCCAGGGCAAGCTCGGCATTGTCGACCTCTTTGAGCAGGGATTGGATGCCCTTTTCGTTGACCAGGATGATGTCCTCGAAGACAAACATCCGTTTTCGGATCTCGTCGACCAGCTCGGGATCTTCTTCCTCCAGGGTTTCCAGGATCGCCTTTTCCGTGGCACGGTCGGCCAGATTAAGGATCTCCGCCACTGCGGGGATGCCGCCGGCCTCTTGATATTCACGGGTGAGCATGGAGGCGAGCCGGTTTTCCAAGCCGCGCTCGACCTGCTTGATCACCTCCGGATTGGTCTGTTCCATGCTGGCGACCCGCTTGACGACCTCCAATTGCTTAACCTGCGGCAGGCCGGACAGGACCTCGGAGGCCTTGGCCGCATTGAGATGAGACATGATCAACGCGATGGTTTGCGGGTGCTCGTTTTGGATGAAGGTCAGCAAGTTCTCCGATTCCGCCCGCTGCAGGAAGCTGAAGGGCGTGCGCGAGATGGTCTGTTCAAGCATGGCGACGATCGCGTCGGCCTCCTCCTTGGGCAGGCAGCGCTCCAGCAGACTTTGGGCATAGGTCAACCCTCCTTGAGACACGTATTTTTGGGCGATGGAGAGATGGCAAAACTCCTCCAAGACCTGGTCACGCTCTTCGGAAGGCACCTCTTCGATTTCCGCGATCGCGAGGCTGACGCGCTCGATGTCGTCCTTCTCCATGAGTCCCATAATCGTGGCGGCCTGATCGCGCGCAAGGGAGACGAGCAGGACGGCGGTCTTGCGCAGCCCGGAGAGTTTGATGGTGGATTTTTCTTCAGGCGCCATTACGTCTCCTTGACCAACCAACGCTTGACCAGTTCAACTGCCGCCTGGGTGTCTTCCTCGATCGCCTTGTGGATACGGTTTCGATACACCTCGGCCTTGTGGTGTTCGGGGGTTTCGGCATTGAGGATCTTGAGGATGTCCTCATCATCCAGTTGCGTGTCTTCTTCCTGACCATCGATCGAGCCGGCCCACTCGGCTTGTTCGGCGACCGGAGCGGGCACGCTCTTCTTGACCATGGAGGTGATCATGAACAACGCGACCGCGGCAAACGCGAACAGGGCGATCGTGCCGCCGTATTGTTGAGCAAAACCTAGCAGGCCGGCCACGGTGTTGCTCTTGGCCTCGGGCATCTCCGGCTCGCGGAAGCGGGCGGCGGTGATCTTGATGCGTTCGGCAAATTGAGCCGGAAGCGCGCCAGCGATCCGGTCTTTGGCATCGGTCAAGTTAGCCGTCAGCACGCGATCCCGTTCCTCCTGGTCCTCCGGGGTTTCACCGGCTTTGTCCATGATCGCTTCAATATAAGGGATCACCACGGTGATATTGAGATCTTCGATCTGTCCGGCGATCGTATTCCATCGCACCAGCTCGCTACCGCCACCGCCCGGCACGCTATTGCGCTCGATCTCCTCTTTGCTGGACGTCGATCGGGATCCGCCGCTTGACGCGTTGCTCGTCGGCCGATTCACGTTGACGTTTAGCTCGGGCCCAGGCGATTCCGGTTCACCCTGGGCGCCCGCGGCGTTCGAGATATTCTCGATCTCCTTTATGATGAGAGGCTCCAACATCTCTTTCGTGTACTCATGGTTCTCATTCAACCTTAAGTGGACATAGACGCTTTGCGATATCCTGGTGTAGGTCATCTCGAGGTTCTTGCGAATCTTATCGGCAATAATTTGGGCGACCGCCTCCTGATGGCGATGCCGGGCGGTGAGGCTGCCGCCTTCATCGCTCATTTTTTCCAGAGAGTAAAAGCGCCCGTTGGCGGTAATGTGTACGTTCTTTGGATCGAGCCCGCGCACCGCACCGGTTACCAGCATGGAAATCGCCTCGACTCGCTCCCGGCCGAGCTCTTCGCCGAAGCCCATCTTGAGATTGACCGAGGCGCGGCGCTTTCGAATGTCGTCGGAAACGAACCGGTTGTTTTCCAGCCCGGTGATCACCACTTCGGCGTCCTGCACACCGGACCAACTGCGTAGCACAGCGCGGATCGTCCGGCGCACCGCATCGAGCTTTTGGTCGCCCCGTTGGCTTTCGGTGCCGGTGAGACTCGTTTGATACAGAAACGTAAACATGTCTTCTTTTTGGAAGATCGCGTCAGAACCCAGAGCAGCTCGGGCTCGGCTCTCTTGGGCACGAGGCACGGAAATGTTACCACCCGATTCATCGTATTCGATACCCTGCTGAGCCAACAACTCTTTGACGTGCTCCGCCTTGTCGCCCTCGATGTTGAACAGAATCGTGACCTGGTCGGTGCGCGCCGATCCGTTCCAAACAGCCAGCGTAATGAGGCTGACCACCACCACGCCGGCGAGCATGGCCAGGCTGATCCGCTGGCTGACGCTCATCTTGCGCAGAAGTTGTCCGGTCTGTTCTGCCAGCTTGCTCAAGGTTTCTTTCATCCAACTCCCCCTCTTCTTCTACCGATGCCTACAACTGCATCCGATTGAGTTCCTGGTAAGCATCCAGGAGCTTCGAACGGATCTGCATCATGTACTTAAATGCCACGTCGGCCTTCTGAATAGCGGTAAAAACCTCGGCGATGTTCTCCGTCTTGCCGGTGGCAAGATCTTCAATTGCCAGGTCCTTTTGGGCGATCATCTCGTTGACTTCCTTCATCTTTTCCGTGAGGAAGTCCTTGAACGGCTTGCCGTCGGCACCTTGTACCGGCTTTGGGACGCCGGCACTCGAGCCAATAGACCCGGGTCCAACGGGCCCGAGACTGGACGGGTCGATATTCATAGCCATGCTTTAAACTCCAGTGCTGCGGTCACGCGATAGTAAATCGAAATATTAAAGGTACTCCGGACGATCATGCAATAATCCGCAAGCTCGTCGACATCATGCTTTTGGTCGCGTCCATGGCGGCCACGTTGGCCTCGTAGGACCGCGTGGCGGACATCATATCCACCATCTCGCGTAAGATATCCACGTTTGGGTTCCGGACGTATCCTTCGGCGTCTGCGTCCGGATGACCCGGTTGGTAGGCCCTGTGGAAGTCCGTTTTGTAATCTTCAACGATGCGTGGCACGTGGACCCCGACGCCGTTGGCCCCGGGCACCCCCGCCTCAAAGAGCACTTCTCGGCGGCGGTAAGGTTCGGCGGTGCCGTTATAGTTCGTGATATTGGCCGAGGCAATGTTGTTGGCGATCACGTCCATGCGGGTGCGTTGGGCATACAGTCCCGAGGCCGAAATATCCAGTGCGCTAAACATCCGTTCCTCCTATTACGTGATTCGCTCGGTCACGGCGATGTTGAGCATGGCATACTCCCGGGCCAGCACTTGGACCATCATGCCGTGCATCATGGCGTTGGCCGAGAGCTTGACCATCTCGTGGTCAATACTCACGTTGTTTCCATCGTGTCGCAGCGTTCCCGCCTGGTCGGCGGGCAGCTCGACAGTTTGCGGGCGGACGAGCCCGTCGGGCGACAGAGAAATGCGGTCGGTCGCCTGAAACGGCAAGTGCCGCAATCGCCCGGCGTTTCGCTCCTCAATGGAGAGCTGCAGCTCCGCCTGGAACTCGGCGATGG
>JAJDCN010000289.1 GCA_029260815.1 Planctomycetota bacterium | reverse complement strand
GCGCAGGGAGCCGCCGCACATTTTCTGGAACTGGCAGGCGCCGCAGCGGCCCTTGAGCAGCGGGAGTCGGTCCTTGAGCCCGGCCATGAGGGGGTCGGAGGTGTCCATCCAGATCTCTGAGAATTTTCGCTCTCGGACGTTTCCAAAAGAGTAATTTTGCCAGAACTGGTCAGCGTGGACGTTGCCGTAGAAGTCGATGTCGCCGATGCCAACGCCGGAGGAGTTCTTGCCGCCGCCGTTCCATTCCAGAAGCTCCCGAACCTTTTCGGCCCGGCCCGGATCTTCCTTGAGCAGCTTCAGGTACAGGTACACGCCGTCGGCATGCTGGTCGACGGTCAGGATGTCCTTCTTGAGCCCGTTGTCCGCAAGCTGCTTGGTTCGTTCGAGGATTCGGTCGATCACGTTGCGCGTCTCCTGCGGCGACAGATCCTCATCGCTGATTTTGCGCCCGCGTCCGGCGTAGGCCAGGTGATAGAAGCAGACGCGTTCGATGTTCTCTTGTTCCACAAAATCGAAGATGCCGTCGATTTCCTGTCCATTGTGCTTGGTCAGTGTAAGCCGCAGGCTGATGGCGATGTCGTTGTTCTTGCAGTTCTTAATGCCGTTAACGGCGCGGCGGAAGGCGCCTTCTTTGCCTCTGAACTTGTCGTTGACCTCGCCAATGCCGTCGAGGCTGGCCCCCACGTAGACGACGCCGGCCTTCTTGAGTTGCTTGGCGATTTCGTCAGTGATCAGTGTGGCATTGGTGGAGATGACCGTCCGAATCCCCTTTTCGTGGGCGTAGGTGGCCAGTTCAAAGAAGTCCGGGCGCAGCAGCGGTTCGCCGCCGCTGAACAGGAGGGCGGGAATCTGAAAGTCCGCCAAGTCGTCAATCACGGCGAGGGCTTCGTCGTGATTCAGCTCGCCCTCGTACTTTTTTTCCTCTGAATCGGAGTAGCAGTGCACGCAGTGGAGGTTGCAAGTGCGTGTGATGTTCCAGACGGTGACCGGACGGCGATCCATGGCGGACTTCACCTCGCGATGGGCGTTCGGGATCTTCTGGGTATCCACCTTCTGTCCGTAGCGCAGCGGGTCGTGGGCGAAGGATTCGTCGCAATAGAGCTTTGAGAAACCGATCATGCTGGCTGTCCTATGGTTGTGATGTAGACTGTGATATAGTCCCGATCCAAACTAAGGGTTTCATTGACCTCGTCGTCGAAGAAGCCGCCAATTCCGCTGACGCCCAGCCCAACGCCGACGGCAGCCAGGTTCAGCCGTTCGCCCAAATGGCCTGCGTCCAGGTGGAGGCTGCGATAGGCGCGATTGCCGTATCGCTCAATGGCCTTGGGCAGGTCCGCCGTGTGCACGATCATGGCGCTGGCATCGCGGGCCAGTTCCTGGCCAAGACAGATATGCCAGGTCTCCCGCACAAAATCGCCCATCCGAACGGTACGGAGCGTATGCGCCCCCGGTTCATAGTGATAGATCCCGGCTAACACGTTGGTGACGTTGTGGACCACAACGTAGGTTTCCAGATCGCACGGGAGACAAAGCCAATCATTCGTGTGCATCGGTTCGACTTCCGGGACTGCGTCCGGGTTCAGGGCCGCGCGAAACGGCTGATAAGCATGCCAAAGCAGAAGGCTCAATTGGTTGGCGCCGATTTCGTCGCCGGAATATTTGCGGGTCGAGCGGCGCCGGACGATGGTCTGGGCGATCCCGCTCCAAACGAGTTCCGGCTGCTCCAGTGTCATCACCGCGGCGGTGGGATATTTGACTTCCATCGCTTCGGCCGTAGCCGTTGCCGGCTGGGAATTGCCTTCATTGAAATATCCGCTTTTTTGCAGCGCGATCATGGTCGCTGCATCTTCCTCGTCCTGGGGACCCGGCTGAATGACCCGGCGGGGCGGAAGCGAAAGCCGCTCGGCTCGATCGAACGGCGGCAAGGCCACGAGTAATTGACAGACCTCCTCCTCGTCATTCAGGAACAGCAGTTGATTGATCGCCTCATCGTGAAAATCGTAGATCGGATGCGCCGCCAGCTTCTCTTCGGCCGCATAGCTGGTGATATTACCCAGGACGTGACCGGTATCCAGCAAAATGCGCCGATAGGCCCGTTGTTCGTACCGCCAGGCCGATCGCTGATAGATTCCGGTGAGAAGGAGGATAAATTGTGAAGCCTCCACCGCGGGATGATTGAAGCTGTAGGCGCTCAGATCGCTGAAATGATTTCCTTCGCAGACGAGGACGAGGGAGTGATCCGCGATCTGGTAGTTGTAGATGCCATCCGCCAGATCCTCGCTGTTGCGGCAAACGAGGTAGATCTCCGTGGGATACAGGGCTCCGGCCGAAGGCGCCGCACGCAGCGCATGCGCGGCGCCCGGGTACTGAATGACCCCGGTGATTCCGTTTGTAAAATACAGGAGCCGAGAGATCTTGCCCAGGTCGCTGGCCGGGTCGCCCTTCTCGAGCGATTCGCCCTCCTGATCGAAAGGGGTCGGGGAAAACGGGAGGTAGGGCGCCATTCGGATGCGCGTACTGCTTACGAATTCTTTGAAAGGCGACGGTTGCTGAGACATATCCAATTGCTTGGCAGTCTGGGACAAGGATTCTTCGGTGTATTTCGTCGCTTCGTGATAATTTTCAGCGGTAGAGAGCATTTCGTCTCGCCAGGTTTCTTTGTTTCTATCGACGTCCTTACCTTAGCATTTTCAATCTTGAGGTGCATCCCAAATTTCCGGGACCGGATCGGCCCTTTGACAAACCCCTTATGGGTTCATACAATAGGCCGTTCGTAGCGTGACCGGGATTTGAATCAACCAGGAGACATGTTCGTGGCCAAGAAACCGAAAGTGACGCTTTCTCATACCCTGCATGACAAGGCCGAAGGGCCCCCCAGCGAATACGCCGAAAAGGTCGCCCTCTACGGATACGGCAGCAGCGCTGCTGTCTTGGCGCTGTTAGGAATCTGGGTCATCCAGGCAGGGCCGTTGCTGGATATCGTCCTTGGTTTGATCGCCGCTGCGGGTGTCGTCAGTGGTTTGGTCGCCATCTTTATCGCTCGCTCGGAGCTGGAGGCGATCCGCCGAGGCCATTCTCCGGTCTCCGGAAAAGCCAGAACGAGCATCGGCAACGGGGTGGCGATGGGTTCCGTCGGCGGAGCGCTTGTTCTGGTCCTTCTGATGCTTGTCCTGGGTGGAAGCCCCGGCTTTCACATGGGAACCGGGGATCTGAAGTGGCCCGAAACCACTTACGACACCTGGGTCGAGGCGCTTGAAAAAGACAGTATCGTGCAGTTCGCCAAGTGTTGGCATGGATTTGATCTGGAGGCGGTGGATGAAAACCAGGACAAGGTTCGGGCGTATGTCGAGCGAACGATTGAGCTGAACCGGCTCAACACCGAATTGGCGCGAAAGAAAAAGGACCGCCGCACGAAGCTCTCCGCAGCCGAGAAGCGGGCAATGGAAAAAGAAATCAAAAAATTGATTGCCACCCGAAATGAGATAAAACTCAGCAAGTCACTTGCCGATTTCGCCGAGAAGTATAAAAACCATCGCAAGATGCACAAAGATGGGGGCTATGGCAGCCCCGAGGTGGAGCGCATCGACAAGAGCAATGCCCGGATCCGCACCCATTTCGGGACCAAACCCTCCATGCTGAAGCTGCGGTTTGACAAGGGAGAGGTTGCTTGGAAGATCGTCGGGGATCGGGGCAGCCAGTAAGGGGCGGGAGCGCATCGCCTTGTGCTGCTTGACAGCCGGGCGGAAATACGGTAGGATGCAAGAGCCTAAGTGTTTTATTTAAAGAAGGTTAAGGATGTGGTGATTCCATGACTCGGCAACGAATAACCCTTGTTTTGTGCTTGTTGCTCTTCGTCGCTTGTGGCGAAGAGGCTGAAGATACCATCGCGCCGGAAGAGTCCGGTGGGGCCAACGGGACGGAAAAAAAGTCCGATTCCGGGCTGGTCCTTACCTACAATCGGACCCCGACGCCCGTGCGGCTGGACCCGTCGAAAGCGTCTACGCCACAACTGATGTTCGATGTTCTGCGCAAGGCCGCGCAAGAAGAGGATTTTGCAACCATCCGCCAGTTGTTGGACACATACAAACGCGCCGAATTGGCGAATACCGGCCTCATTTTGGATAGCCTGGAAGAAAGCTACGACACCGGCAAAATTTCGAAGGACGAGTATCTTCGGGTGAAAGAAAAAATTCAAAACCCACCGGCTCTTCGTGAATATCTAAAATTTGCAGATTACGAGGCGGGCGAAGCGAGTTATGACGAAAATCCATCGCAGTGCACATTAAAGGTCAAGAAGGTGCAAAAACCTGGAGCGGAAGCCCCGGAGGATCCTCCTCTGTTGCTTTTGCTTGTTCGAGAAGGCGGAATGTGGCGGCTTGATGTCACCCGCCAACTCCAACTGAATCGGCCGGCTGCTCCAAATTGATCATGCGTACAATGGACCACAAGCGGTTTCAGTTCAAAACAGCCCGGTCTTGTCTTGTGATTGCAGCCCTTTTTCTTGTTTCCCTGGGATCGGCCCGCTGCGGCGAGGGGGAGGTCGATAGCCCCGAAAAGTTTCACGGCATGGCCAAGCTCTTTGCAAAGCATAAGGATTACGAAAGCCTGCTCTCTCTTTTTACCGATGGGGCACGACGCCACTTTGCGATCGCGCGAAATGAAAAGGTGCTCGACCTGCGTGTGAAAGGGCTCAGCAAAGCGGATTTGATCGATCAAAAAATTGAGGACCATCTGCCCGCTAATGCCCTGAAGCAGTACGGATTTGAAACCTATCGTAAACTCGCCACGGCACCACTGAACCAGGTGTTCAAGCAATGGTGTGCAAACTTCCCCGCGTGGAAGCAACGTCTGGAGCTGCTTGCCGAAAGTCGGCTGGATGACCACGTGAGTACAGGCGATCGCTCCATCTTGCGGTTGATCTATCCCGATGGAACCAAAGGCGAGTTGGAGCTGTATCGGCACAAGGGGCAATGGTACATGACGGAACAATGGCTTCTAATCAAGAGCGGTGGGTGATAATGCAGCAAGATGCAACGAGACCTGCTTTTTTTCGATTCCCGAAGAACGCGGCCTGGGCCCAGCGATCGGTTGTTGCTCTGGCGGCCCTCCTGGTCATGCTATCGATGATGGTCGCCGGCTGCGAAGAGGAAGACCGTCCGCCGGCGGTTGGCGGTCCATCGCAGCCCTCGGGGGGCGCACCCGGTGGGCCAGAGGGCTCGGGCGGCATTGAGATGGGGGTCCGGCTCGACCAGATCTCCGGCCCGATGCGAAAAGTGTACGACGACTTGATGAGCTCGCTCAAAGACCAAGATTATGGGGAAATCTTTGATTCTTTTTCTCCCGAGTATCAAAAAGCGTTGGGAGAAACCGCTGAAGGTCTCAAGAGCAAGTTCCGCGAACTCCTTCAGGCTCTACGAGAGGCAGAGGCTGCTCAAGATGCGAGCCCTGCACAAAATACAAAGTCACAAACGCGCGCACAAGAAATTAAGACACAGATCCTTAAAATTCTCCAAGCCTTTGGTTTTCAGTCTATTGCCGATGTCGAAACTTTATTGGCCCTGTCGCCGCGGGAGTTTTATGCGCGCCAGTACGAGTACATGTTTTTAAAAGGCGGGCGACGAATGATCGACCAAGTCGTCGTCAAGGGTGTCGGCAAGGGCGTGATCGTGATGGACGATGCCGGGAGAGCCTTGCTAGACACAGAAGGCAAAGTCCAAATTGAAAACCCTGTCGATCCTGAATACGCTTACTTTATTCTGAAGTTTTGGACCCAGGACATGCCTGAAGAATTAGTCGGACAGCCCTTGGACACGCCACTGCCGCGAACCGATCACACACTGCGGGTCCTCATGAAGATGGAGGCGGACTCTGAAGCAGAAGCCCCATCCTGGAAGATCATCGAATTTGGGCCTTTCGATTTTAAGCCGGCACCCAAGAAGGAAGTAGAAGGCGCAAAGGAACCTCAAGTCCGGCGGTAACGGAAATGTGTTCGAAGCATTTGCGCAAGCTGGTTCAGACTTTCCCGCGTCTATAAAAATAGAAAAGGTGGACCCATTCACAATAAAGAGATCGCCAAGCTCTTGAAGGAAATCGGCACGATGTTAGAGCTGAAGGGCGAAAACCAATTCAAATGCCGGGCTTATTACGCAGGCGCCCGTAAGATCGAGACGCTTCCAACCTCCGTCACCGAACTGGTGGCCACCGACCAGCTTGCCGCGCAAGCTGGAATCGGAAAGGCTTTGACGGAAAAGATCGTCGAACTGGTCACCACGGGCCGGCTGCCGTACCACGAGCGGATCAAAGCCGAACTGCCCGAGGGCTTGTTTGATCTTTTGCGAATTCCGGACCTGGGGCCCAAGCGGGTCCGGACCTTGTATGATAAATATGACATCGACAGCTTGGCGAAGCTGGAGTATGTCGCCAAGTGTGGCCAGCTCAAGGACGTTCCGGGCTTCGGCGCCAAGACCGAGCAAAATGTCCTTCAGGGCATTCAGATGCTGAAGAAAATGCGCGGCCAGTATCTGCTGGTCGACGCGGTGGCTGTGGCCCAGGAGATCGTGGCGCGCATCCAGACGACAGCCGATCCGCAACGCATCTCCATTGCGGGAAGCGTTCGACGGATGAAGGAAACCGTCCAGAACGTGGACGTGGTTGCCAGCGGCGACACGACGCGGATCATGGATGCGTTGGCCCAATGGGAGCGAGTGGAAGCGGTGACGGCGCGCGACAAGACGCAATGCTCGGTTGTCTTGGACACGGGGATGGGAGTGGAACTGCGCGTGGTGCCGTTGGCCTCCTTTGCCTTTGCATTGCTGTACTATACCGGGAGCAAAGACCACAACAAAAAGCTTCAAGATCGGGCCACGTCCCAATTCGGCTATACCCTCGATGCGTCTGGTCTGTACGCGGGTGAAGACGAAAAGCCGATCGAATGCGGAAGCGAAGAAGAAGTCTACCGGGCTCTGGATTTGGACCACATCCCGCCAGAGATGCGGGAAGACAGTGGCGAGATCGACTTGGCCGCGGGCGCTTCGGTCCCTTCGCTTGTGTCCCAAGAGGACATCAAGGGTCTGATCCATATGCACACCACATGGTCAGACGGCATGAACTCCATCGAAGAGATGGCCTGTGCAGCGGAACAACTGGGGTATGGATACATCGTCATTACCGACCACACCACCTCCTCTCATATTGCCAATGGATTGACCGAAGAGCGCTTGAAGCAGCAGTGGAAGGAAATCGATGCCGTCAATGAGAAAGTGCCCGGCATTCGCATTCTGAAAGGGGCGGAGGTTGATATCAAGCCCGACGGAACGTTGGACTACTCCGACGAGATTCTGAAAAAACTTGACGTGGTAATCGTTGCGCTTCACGCAGGGTTTAAGGGCGACCGGGAAACGATTACCGGGCGCGTGGTCAAGGCTCTGTCGAATCCCCACGTCCATATCTTTGCCCATCCGACCGGGCGCCTGCTGCTGGGACGGGAGCCGTACGCGATCGATATGGAAGCCGTCATTCGTGCCGCGGGAGAAAACGGGAAGGTGATGGAGCTGAACGCAAACCCCAACCGTCTGGACCTCAATTGGCAGCACTTGAAACTCTGCCGAGAGTACGGCGTCAAGGTCAGTATCGATCCCGATGCACATCGCGTAGACGGATTCGGCTGCATGCCGTTCGGGATCGGCACGGCGCGCCGCGGTTGGATTACGTCGTCCGATGCGATCAACACCTTAGACGTCGACGCACTCCTCAAGACACTCCATAAGAAATAGGAAAAGGCGCAGGAATCACCAACGATTCCCGCGCCTTTTGTAGGAAAGGAAAGGGCTCAGTTTTTCGGGGCAATCGTAAGACTGTTGACGACTTGTGAGTCTGTGTTGTTTCCACCGTCTCCGGAAACGGTGGTGACAGAAACGGTGACGTCGCCCACACTCAAGGTAAAACCGAGAGCCGTTACCCTATTGGCGACCACCTTCGCCGCACCGTTCTGCGTGCGGACGACCTGGTTCTGAGCGTTGCGCGAATAGGTAATGAAGCCGGACCAAAGTTCGATGCCGTTCACATCGTCGAAGCCGGCAATCACTTGCAGCGTTAACGTTGTGGGTGTAATGGTCACACGGCTCATGTTGCTTTGAAGTGCGTCCATGTTCACGGCCTGGATCACCTTCTGGTTCTCCGCCGTGGCGTCCACTGCGGCGGTTCCGGCCTTTGCCGCCGTGGTCATCGACTGCATGGAGGTAAAGGCGAACATCAGAAAGATCATCAAGACCGCTGTTGAAACCAACAACTCGATGAGCGTAAAGCCTCGAGACGAGTGGTTCATCACTCTACCTCCCAAGCCCTGTAGTCAGTTGTTTCCACCTGGAGGAAGTGCGGCGGCGGGGTATTGTACATATCGACATCGTAGGTATAAAGTCCGCTCGCGGACCACCCCTTGCCGGTTGAGCCACTGTAGCGCCATCCACGTTCCTTCGAAACCATGCTGCCGGTGTAGCGCAAATGACCCTTGGTTTGGGACAAATCACAGTGCCAGTTGCCTTCCAGGCTCATGTACGCGCCCATCATCTCCATGTTATAAGGAGCCTGGGGCGTGACGGTAATATCGTATTGAGACATAACTCCCAAGACGCTGGTGCCGTTGTAAGCCGGGTTGTCGACATACTCGTCGATCGTCCAACCGCCTGTGTCATTGTGGTACTTCGGATCGTTGTCGGCGTCGACGTACTTGATCGGACCCGTGATGTCGACCTTCCCCAACGTGGCAACACTGACTTGCCCGTTGAGATCGCCTTTCATGCTGGTCACGTCACCTTCAACATAAATGAGCCCGTTCGCCGGCATCGGATGCGTTGCGTCAGAAAGGATCGAGCCACCCAGGGATCGGGCGACAATACGGACCTGATCGCCCAAAAACTCGATCTCCGTATTAAACGTGCCCATGCCGGAATAGTCCGATGAAGAGCTGGAGACCTTGTAGGGACCGATGGCGGTGGTTTCTAATGCCGAAAGCTGAGAAACCTGTGGCCAACCAACGGTAGCACCCGCTGGGTTGTAGCCTCCATAAAAATCGGTGTTGGACCAATCCGCGCCACTACCAAACCCGAAGCCGGTTACGGCCGTGGCCAATTCCATGATTTGCGCGCCACCATAATAGAAGTTCAAAGACTGGTTGGTGTGAATCTGGCCCTTGGTGGTCGTCGTGCCAATGTTGATGTCGTCATTGGACGTGAAGAAGAGATACTTTGAGAACACGTCCCGATCTCGGACGCGAACGACAAGAGTCTTGGTAATGTTACTGGTGGTGCTCGTTGCGCGAAGTTCGTACCATGGAGACGTCAGAGCACCGACCAGGACGGTCCCTTTTTCGTTGGCGATGGCAGGATTCGTGCTGATTGCGTTGCTGAGCCAGAGGTTGCCCGTCGAATCGTAACCACTCGTCTCGATCTGGTACTTGGCCTCCTCGACCAATGCATTGGCGTTCCAGACCGCCTGCGTGGCCGCGGTGTTATTGCGCTGGTACTTCACCTCGTTGACGGAACGTTTAAAGAAGACCGTGGCCGCCCCGACCACCACGATCATCAACACCAAAAGGATGATCAGCGTCATCCCTTGTTCGGTTCGTTTGCGGCTCATCTTAAATACCTTCTTTCGTTCGATAGGTCGTCAGCGCCACATTATTTACGGAGGCGGTGATGCGGTACAAGTCGCCGGTCCCTTCGTTTGGATCGGACTTATCCCCGTCGTCATTGAGGTCGTTACTGATCTGGATGGTGCCCGTGCCTGGTACCTCGGCGACGGTGAAGGTCGCGCCGCTCTGGACGAGCATCGTATCCCACAGCATGGTCGAAACGGTTTGCAGTACCTGCTGACACCCGGCCAAGGCGCGATTGTGTTCTTCGGTTGTTTCAGCCGTCTCATACTGTGTTGAAATGCTGATGCCGATCCCGGTGGAAAAAACCGCAAAGATCGCCAAGGCGGCCATCATTTCTACCAGCGTATGACCGCTCTCACATCCTCGAAGCCTTGCCGGCAGCCTCTTGCTTCCTGGCCTTTTCATCTTCGGTCTCCATAAAATCATCTTCTTCTGCTTCGATCGTTACGTGAGGGATCTCAGCCGGAGGCGGATTGAAGTGTGTCGTGACCAAACCTCCGGTCTGATTCTCGCCGTTCAAGCCATCGCCCAGCTCGTTTGCTAAGTCGGAGTCGCCCGTCTCCGCCCGAACACCCGAGGGTGTGCGCTCGGAGACGGATGGCTCTTTGCTGCCGGGAAGGGCAACGGCCAGCAGCAGAGCAACGACTCCGACGGAAAGAGCGATGCGGCTTTTCATGGGTATGTTATGTAGCCATTCATTCATATCCCTCCTAGCAGCAACCGGCGTTCCATTGGCCGAAATTCGAGCGTGAAATCGCGTAACATGTTCTACAAAAGGAATTAGTGAAAAGTGACAATAATTCGCACTATGGGAGAAAGTTCCTCAACGTGTCACCAACAGGTATCAAACTGCCCACCGTTGGCAATCTCGTGAGCGCTCTTGACCCAACAGGGCCTCTTTGACTCAGGCTTCCTGATTTGATAGATTCGAGCACCATGACGCTTACAGACAAAGGAAAAACCATTCTTCCCGGCTATGAAACCGTGGCGTTCGACGGACGAGGCTCCGCTACCGATCGATGCGCTGCATTGCTGATTCATGGGATCGCCGCTCGCCCGCGTCAATTGGAAAACCTTGCCCGTCCTCTTGCCGACGCGGGTTTGGATGTCGTGGTGCCGTTGTTGCCCGGGCATGGCACGTCGCCCAAGGACATGAGCACATTGACATGGCACGACTGGAATCGCTGTATTGAGCAAGCGTACAACACCCTGAAGGAGAATCACGAGCGGGTTATGGTCATCGGGTTCTCCCTGGGCGCGGCCTTGGCTTTGGAGCTGGCCTCGAACTTCCATCTGGCGGCCCTCGTCCTGCTCAATACGCCGTTGAAGACGTTCGTCCCGTTTGTTCCACAGGCTCAGATCCTCAAGATGCTCGGGCGACTCAACCCTTTTGTTCCTACCTTTCGCAAGAGCCTTAGACAGGAAGACGGTCGCCGCAGCGCCGCCGGTGTGTATCCCTGGGTCCCCGCCTCGGCTCTTCGAACCACGCTGGAATTGAGCCGGCGCAATCGTGATCGTCTGGATCGGATCACGGCACCCACCCTGATTCTGCATGCCACCGCCGACTTTGTCTCCCACCGCAAGGGCGCCTACCTGCTCGCCGAAAAGCTCGCGTCGGTGGAGAAAAAGGTGGTCTGGGTGCGAACTCGGGATCATGAAATCAGCCTCTTTGACAAGAAAGATTACGTGATCGAACAGATCCTCGACTTCACGGTATGCAACGGCCTGATCCGGACCCCGTCTCTATGAAACGGCTGCTGAGCGCCGCGGTACTGGCCGGTCTTTTGTTGAAGCTGGTCCTGGTTCTCAACGCACGGTCGATCGGAACCGATGGAACCCACTACGTGGGCATCGGCATGGAGCTGTTGCGTGGAGAGGTCGCAGAGGCTTCGCGGGACCTGTTTCCTCCTCTGTATCCGGGCGCGCTGGCGGCCGTTTACACGCTGATTGGCCGCGGCGACACGCAAAACGCGGCCCAATACGTCGAAGCCGCGGAACTTTCCGCACGGCTGGTCTCCCTGTTTTGCGGACTGCTGCTGGCGGTTCCGATGTATTTCCTCGGTCGCGATCTATTTGGACCGCGTGTGGCGGCGCTCACCGGATGCGTCGTCGCACTGCACCCGACCATCAATCATTTTTCCGGAGAGGTGCGTAGCGAGACCCTCGGTGCCCTGCTGGCGGTGAGCGCCGTCTGGCTTGGGTGGCGAGGTTTTTCGCAACAGCGTGCGGTGTGGTATGGAGCCGCCGGGCTCCTTCTGGGCTTGGCCTATGTGACCCGGCCGGAGCTGGCCGGCTTTGCGGGCCTGATCTTCGTGTGGACGCTCGCGGCGGAGCTCGCACGGTCTGGATTACAGCCGAAAAGCTTCCTCCGGGCCCTGTTCTTCGGTGTCGTCTTGATGATTCTGTTTGCGAGCGTGGCGATTCCGTATATGCACAACCTCAAAGAAGATACAGGCTCCTGGCAGATTAGCCGAAAATCGGGTCTGTTTTATACGGGTGGCCCGATAGGCTTTCTACGTGAAAAGGCGATCCGCCTGCCCGAAGAGATTTTTGACCGCTTCGGAAGGACTTTTTCCTATGGATTGTTTCCATTTTTCCTTGTCGGTTTGTTCTATCGACGTTTGATTCGG
>JAJDCN010000288.1 GCA_029260815.1 Planctomycetota bacterium | reverse complement strand
GCGTGGGGGCTGTGGAAGAAGGGCCTGGTGATCCGTAGCGAGGGCTCCATATCGTCGGCCTTGGGTTTGTTGCACGACCAGGAGGAGCAGTTGAACGCGCTGCCGAAGACCGAGGAGACGGACGTGGATCCAATCGCCCGGACCCGGCGCGTGTTGGAGACTCAAAGCATGATCAAACTGGGCGCGCTGGTGTTGACCGCCGCCCTGGCCCGTCGGGAAAGCCGTGGCGCTCATTACCGCGAAGATTTCCCCATGAAGAACGACAAGGAGTTCGGCCAACCGATTATTCTATCGAAGACAAACATGCCGATCGAGCCGGAAGAAGAACCGGAGCCCGAAGCGGCGAATCAGGAATTGGGATAATGGAAAAAAGAAAAAACAAGATCGAGGCGAGCGCGTGCGAATTCTCCTGACCAACGATGACGGCATTCACGCGGAAGGCATGGGGGAGTTGCGAAAAGTCCTGGAGACCGACCACGAAGTCATCGCGGTCGCACCGGGCTCGTTTCGAAGTGGATCGGGTCACGCGATTACGTTCACTTCGCCGCTTCGGGTGGACGAGGTTCCCTTGGGCAACGGGACCCGCGCCTATTCGGTGGACGGCACGCCGGCCGATTGCGTAAAGATCGCTGTGCGCGAATTGCTCAAAGACACGCCGGTAGACCTGGTGGTTTCCGGACTCAACCACGGACACAACGCCGGGATCAACGTTTTTTACTCCGGCACGATCGCTGCGGCGGTGGAGGGCCGAATCCTGGGGTTTCCGTCGATTGCCCTATCAGTGGCGCGGGGCGATGCGATCACCTTTCCCGAGGCAGCCCGGATCGCCAAAAAGATTATCGGACAGTGGATCACTGACGGGCCAGTGGCCGGCTCGCTCCTGAGCGTCAACATTCCGAACCGAAAACCGCAAGAGATTGCCGGTATTCGAGTTACACGTCAGAACCTCTCCCCGTTCCGTACCGAAGGGTTCGAGCGGCGGACCGATCCTTGGGGCCGGGACTACTTTTGGATCAAAGGGGGGGTCGAGGTGGACGGCGATAATGCCGATGAAGACACCAGGGCGTTGAGCGAGGGCTATATCTCCATCACCCCCCTGAAGCTGGATATGACCGATCCAGCCGCGTTTGACCCGCTGCCCCGCTGGACGCTGTAACCAACAACTTCGTTAATTTCCATACCTATACGCACAGTATTTGCAGGAGAGACCGATGGTCAAGATCCCGGTAGGGCGTCTTCGACCGGGCATGATCACCGCGCGGCCGATAATTGACGAAGAAGTGACAATTGTTGGCGCTGGCATGATCTTGTCGGGTCGGCATATTACCGCTCTGAAGGAGCGGGAGATCGATTGTATCGAGATCGCGGAAGACGGTGAAATCGAAACCGTCAACGTGCACGAGGTCGTCCAGTCCGCCCAGGTCGATGACCAGCAGGTGGCCAATGCCGCCGAAGAGTTGGCCGACCGCGTGGATGCTGTGTTTGCCGACGTGATGGACGATGACGTAATGGCGACTCTAGCGGAAAATGCCAAGGTCTTTCTCGTGGCCAAGATGCAGGCCTAGGGAAAACGGAATGCTAGTCGGAAGGGACCGATGTTGACAACGCAGGAAAAAGAAAAAGCACTCGAGCAGGTGCTTTCTTCCATTAAGGGTTTGCCAACCCTGCCGGAAACCTTCGCGAAGATCAACGCGATGGTAGCCGACCCGGATACCACCGCCAAACAGATTGGCAAAGTGATCAGTTCCGATCCGCCGATTGCCGCGAAGACGCTCAAGGTGGTCAACTCCGCATTCTACGGATTCCCCACGCGCATCTCGACGATCACCCACGCCATTGTGATTCTCGGTTTCGCCACGGTCCGCTCCATTGTGTTAAGCTCCACCATTCTGCAGGCCTTTGGCAAGCGCAGCCGGTCACCGCAATTCGACCGGGCGAAGTTCTGGCAACACTCCGTCGGCTGCGGCGCCGCCGCTAAGGTGATCGCCCGCCACTGCGGCCAGGCCAAGCTGGAGGAATTTTTCATCGCCGGACTGCTCCACGACGTGGGCAAGATCATTATCGACCAATACCTGCACGACGAATTCATGATGATCGTCGACAAGGTTGCCCAGGAGAATTGCCTGATCCGCGACGCGGAAGAGGCGGTCCTGGGCACCGACCACGCGCAGATTGGAGCCCACCTGTTCAACCAGTGGAAGTTGCCGGAGATGCTCGTGCGCGCCGTGGCCAACCACCACACGCCGCACCAAGCCGGCGACTACATTCCCCAGGCCTCCATCCTGCACGTAGCCGACGTGTTCACGCGGGCCCTGATGCTGGGCAGCGGCGGCGACCGGAAGATTCCGCAGATCCATCCGAAGGCCTGGCAGGAGTTAGGATTGCGGGCCGAAGATCTGCCGGAATTGTTCGAACAGATCTGGACCGAGGCGGAAAATGCCATGGTCTTTTTGGACTTCGTGACCTGAGTCGGATCGAGCCATGACACCGGAAGCATACTACCGACAGATCCTCGAGACCACCAGCAACGGCATCCTCGTGATTTCCCGAGCCTGCGAGATCCTGGAGATCAACCGCAACGCCATGGCCATGTTCAACATCGACGACGTCCGCGCCATCGGCAAGCCGATCGCTGACGTGCTGCCTGACGGCCCCCGCGAGGCGCTGATCCGCATCGTGGAGGAAACCTTCGACGAGGGCTTCGCTCTGAACGAAGAGATCGCCTACTGGGAGGAGACCGGCATCGAGATCGAGCTGGGCATCAGCGGCAGCTTGATCGTCTCCGACACCGGACAGCCCCTGGCTACGGTGATCTGTCGCGACATGACCGCCAAGCGCGAACTGGAGCGGCTGCGCAAGATGGACCAGCTCAAAAGCGATTACGTCAACAAAGTCGCCCACGAACTGCGCAACCCGTTGACGACTATTCAAGCCTACTCCGAGACCGCTGCCAGCATGATCGAGGGCGAACCCAAAGAGTTCCTCGGCACCGTCGAAGACGAATGCAACCGCATGCTCTCCCTCATCAAAGAGATGCTCAACATCAGCCGACTGGAGAGCGGCAAGCTCAAGCTCACACTCTCCGAAGTCGATTTCGGCGCCCTGGTAGTCCAATGCGTCGAGCAGGTCCGCTCCCACAGCGATCAGCATACGCTCAGCCTCGACAGTCCCGCGCAACTGCCCAAGGCCAAAATCGACGAGGACAAGATCAAAGAGGTCGTCCTCAACCTGCTGGAAAACGCCGTCAAGTATTCCCCGGAAGGCGGCGAGATCCGCGTCGTCGTGACGGCACAAGACCAAATGCTTTCCATTGCCGTCAGCGACTGCGGCATCGGCATCGAGTCCGAGCATTTGCGGCACCTGTTCGAAAAATTCTACCGCGTCGACAGCCCCGGCACCCGCGGCATCCCCGGCACGGGCCTGGGCCTGGCCATCACCAAGGGCATCGTCGATGCCCACGCCGGCTCCATCCAGGTCGACTCCGAAGTCGGCCAAGGCACCACCTTTACCGTCGAGCTCCCCGCCGTCCCTGCGACGACCCAAGCCCCCAGCAACCGCGAGCCCTAATTTTCACTCCTTCCCAATTCACGCTTCGAGGATCCGCCTCGCCGTGGTAAAATACGTGATTACGGTCGGTCATCGACCGGGAACACGCAACCTTTCACCCACGAGGGAGGGGATAGAGCAGTGGATTTTTTTTCCTACCGCGACCACACGCTGATGTGCGAAGAGGTGCCGGTCCGCGAAATCGCCAAGCAGGCCGGAACGCCGGTCTATATCTATAGCGCCAAAACCGCCACGGAACACGTGGCCCGGATCCAGGAGGCATTTGCGCCGATCGACCCGTTGATTTGTTTTTCCATGAAGGCCAACTCCAACCATACCCTGCTGACGCGCCTCCTTGCGCAGGGCGTGGGGTGCGACGTAGTCTCCGGGGGCGAGTTGTTCCGCGCGCTCAAGGCCGGCTGCAGCCCAGACAAGATCGTCTTCGCCGGGGTCAGTAAGACCGACGGGGAAATTGAAACCGCGCTCAAGACCGGGATCCTGATGTTCAACGTGGAGTCCATCGCCGAGCTGGAGAATATCGACAAAATCGCCGGCGAACTCGGCACGCCCGGTCGCGTCGCCCTTCGGCTGAACCCGGATGTGGATCCGGAGACCCACCGCTATATCACCACGGGCAAGCTCGAAAATAAGTTCGGCATCGACATGAAAGTCGCCGCGGCAGTTCTGGACGACTGGCACTTCAAAAACGTCAGCTTCGTCGGGTTTCACCTGCATATCGGCTCCCAAATCACCCAGACCAAGCCCTATGCGGAGTCGATCACCAAGACCCTGGCGCTGATCGAGCACGCCCGCAACAAGAACCACCCGGTGGAGTATCTGAACGTGGGCGGCGGTTTCGGGATCAACTACTTCGGCAACGAGGCCCGGACCATGCCGGAATATGCCGAGGTGATCGTCCCACTGCTCAAGGACCAGGGGCTGAAGATCCTGTTCGAGCCGGGTCGCTTTATCGTGGGCAACGCGGGGATCTTGGTCACCGAAGCTCTCTATATCAAGGAATCCGGCGCGAAGCGATTTGTGATGTGCGACGCGGGCATGACCGACCTGATGCGGCCATCCCTCTACCAGGCTTACCACAAGATCTGGCCCGTGACATCGCCCATTGAATTTGATAGCATAGCCGATCCCGAACAGGACCCGCGCCTGGTGCTCACCGACGTGGTGGGACCCATTTGCGAGAGCGGCGATTTCTTCGCCCAGGACCGGAGGATTCCTCTGGTGTCCCGGGGCGACCTGTTGAGCGTCTTCTCCGCGGGGGCCTACGGCTTTACGATGAGTTCGACCTACAACTCGCACCCGCGCCCCGCGGAGGTATTGGTGGAAGGGAGCGAGTGGAATGTGGTTCGTAACAGGGAGACCTACGAAGACCTGATCAGGGACGAGGTGATCTGATTGATGAAGGTACGCATCCTTGCCGTTGTTGCCGTCGTGGCGCTGCTGTCCGGCGGCCCGCTTCGCGCTGAAGTAAAGCCCCTGCCGACACTGGAAAAGAGCCCGGAAGAATTTGCCCGCGCCGCCGTGGCCGATATGCTTTCCGACGATCCACAAGCCGCGCGCAGCGGAACCGTGCGCATGCTCCAGGCGGGACCGTTGGCCGTACCCCCGCTAATCGCATTCTTGGCGGGCGACGACCGGGAGGCCCCTGAACGCGGCCGAGCGATTCTTGCGCTCCAGTCGATCGGCACATCCGCAATCCTTCCCATCGCCGAAGTACTCTCGGCCACGAAAAACTCGCTGCTGGCGGCGACTCTGTGCGACACACTCTCCAACATCGGCGGACCCGTGTCCGCCGCGCTGTTGCTGCGCGCCTACGAAACGGCTTCCGACCCAACGCTTAAGACCACCGCGGCGACTGCATTTCAACGATTGACCCAAACGGCCCCCGAGAAGGCCGGCAGGACCGCGTCGAGTCGCCTAACTGAAGTTGCTGCAAAGCTTTATGATCGAGGCGTTTCCATGCCGCCGATCCGGACGAAGGTCACCGAGCGGCTGTGGTCGATCCAAGACGGGGTTCTGGTGGGCCGAGCTGTCCTGGCGCGGCAGACGTATCAATATTACCTCGCCGATCGACTAGCCACCCTGGCGATCGGAACAAAACATTCGGATCCAACTGCGGCCGGATATGCGATTTGCGCGCGCGCCGCGCGGTTCCATGAAATTGACGCTGCACTCCGGGCCATACGCATCAATGCGCCGGCCCCAGGAGGCATTACCGGGATCGGCGAAGTGCAACTGCGCGCAGAGCACGGCCGGGCCAGCAAACTCTTGCAAGCCACCGCCAGCGCCGGAGCTCCGACCATCCTGTCGGCGATCACGATCGCTATGGATCACAAAGCCGATCCGGTGGCGGGGGAGTTGCTGGTGATCTTGGAATCACTCGTGGATCCAAAGCAGGCCCCCAGCGATTCCATGGTTCAGACGCTCAGTCGCTTGCTGAAGAGTCGGAACAAGATGGCCCGATACCGCGCCGCTCTGTTTCTTTCGCGCCGAATGCCTGCCCCGACGCCCGAAATCGCATCCGTGCTGGCCCAGGCGCTGCAAGAGTCGCCCGATGCCACCGTATTGATCGTCCATCCCAACGAGGGCGTGCGAAACAATCTGCGCGCCCGACTCCGCACGCCGGAGCGACAATTTCTCATGGCCCAGACGCCCGCCGCGGCGTTCGATCTTCTCCTGCATAAAAACGGAGCGGTGGATCTGCTGCTGCTTGCCTCCGAGCCCGGGGAGATCTCCGTGGCCGCCTTCGTCGAGGAGTTGACCCAAAGCCCGATTGCGGCCGATCTGCACATTGTCGTTGTCGTTCCAAAGCAGGAAGATGCCACGGGCCCCACACGAACCTCTTTCCTGACGCTCACCCGCGTGGTAGGTGTCGTGGGGGCAGACGCCGCGACCGAAGTCCTGGCCGCCGCGGTGACCCCCGCCCTGAAGGGCCAGGACACCCTGTATCGGGAAGCACTGGATGGGATCCTCCTGGCGGCTCTGAAACAACTCGTGCGCATCACCGCGGATACGCCGAAAGGTGCGCAAACCGCGGAGCTTCTGCGCGAGGCGATGAAGTACGCGCCTCACCCGTTCCAGGTTGCCGCAACCGCCGGACTTGGCCGCGTGGGCGATCTGTCCGATGCTCAACAGTTTGGTGTGCGGTTGGGCAATCCGAACGTCCGCCAGGACCTGCGCGTCACGGCCGCGCAAGCGGCCAGCCGGATTTGCGAACGAGAGGGCAACACCCCGGCCAACCTGCTCAAACTGTTGGAAAGCGCCCTGCAGGACGGCGACGAGACGATCCGTTTTGCCGCGGCCCTCGCCCTGGGCCGGGTGCCACTGGACCCGGCGACCCGGGCGCGGATCCTGGGCGCACGGTAGTCGATACCCAATCGGACGGGAAACGAAAACCATGCTTCGTTACACCACCGCCGGTGAATCCCACGGACCGGCGATCTACACGCTCCTCGAAGGTCTCCCCGCCGGCTTGTCGGTCAATGCCGAATCCATCGCACGCGCCTTGGCCCGCCGCCGGGGCGGCTACGGGCGCTCCAGCCGGCAAGGCTTCGAGACCGATGCGATCGAGATCTCGACGGGACTCAAAGGGGGGACCACCCTCGGCTCGCCGCTGCTGATTCGGATCGCCAATCAAGACAACTCTCTCGAGACCAAACCGCCGGTGCATACGCCACGACCGGGCCACGCGGACCTGGCGGGGATGATGAAGTACGACACCGACGATGCCGGCCGCATCCTGGAGCGGGCCTCCGCACGGGAGACCGCCGCGCGGGTCGCCGCCGGAGCGGTGGCGGCGCAATTGCTCCATGAATTCGACATTGAGCTGTTCGGCCACGTAGTCCGGATCGGATCGGTGGCGGCCAAAGCGGGTGACGTGGACGATCCCCAAAAAATTCGCGATGCCAGTCCGTTTTACTGTTTGGATCCCAACGCCGATCAGGCGATGCGCAGCGCCGTGGACGAGGCCAAAGAGCGGGGCGACACCCTCGGCGGCGTAGTCGTGGTGGAGAGCTCTTTCTTGCCGCCGGGCCTGGGCTCGCCCGCCACTTGGTACGAACGGTTGGAGGGCCGGCTCGCCCAGGCGATCTGTTCGATCCAGGCGGTCAAGGGTGTGGCGTTCGGAGCGGGGTTCGCTTTGGGTGCAACCCCCGGCAGCGAGGCCCACGACGAGATCGGATACGCGTCGGGAGCGTTTGCCCGGGCCACGAATCGCGCCGGGGGCATCGAGGGTGGCATGACCAACGGCGAACCCCTGTTTCTCCAGGCGACGATGAAGCCGCTGGCGACCTTGCGCAAGCCGCTTCAGACCGTGGACGTCAAAACCAAACAGCCCGCGGATGCGGCCCGGCCACGATCCGACGTGTGCGCCGTGCCCGCCTTGTCGGTCATCGCCGAGGCGGTGGTCGCCTTCGAGATCGCGCGGGCGATGTGC
>JAJDCN010000287.1 GCA_029260815.1 Planctomycetota bacterium | reverse complement strand
TGCCGCAGGATCGCCGAGAGGACCGGCATCCGGACCGTTGTGTTGTCCGGCGGGGTGTTTTTCAATCAATATCTGGTGACGAAGTTGACCAAGGTTCTGCGAGCAAACCGTCTGGAGGTCTATTGTCTCCCGCCGCCGCTGGTCGGCGACGAGGGCATTGGCCTGGGCCAGGCGGCCATCGCGGCTGAAAGGATCTCTTAGCATGTGTCTAGCCGTGCCCGCCCGGGTGGTGGAAATCACCGACGAACAGTCCTGCCGTGTCGACGTGGGCGGCAGCACGCTAAAAATCAACCGTGTCCTCCTTGAGGACGTCGAGGTGGGCGATGTCGTCTTGGTTCATGCCGGATTCGCCATCGAGAAATACGACCCGGATACCGCGGCGGAAGTTCTGGACCTTTTGACGGGGCAATAGCATGAATCTGCAAACCGGTTACGGCACCCGCTCCGATTGTGAGCGGTACGCCGATCAGATCCATACACTTGCGGGTGACCTTCCAGACCGGACATTCCATCTTATGGAGGTCTGCGGTTCCCATACGATGTCCATCGCGCGACACGGACTCAAGGCCCTGCTCCCGGACAAGATCAAGCTGCTGTCCGGTCCCGGCTGCCCGGTCTGCGTCACCGACGAAGGCTACATCGACAACGCCATCCGGCTGGCCCGGACCGAGGGCGTCATCCTGACCACTTTCGGCGACCTGATGAAGGTGCCCGGCACCCAGACCGCGCTAGAGCGCGTTCGCTCCGAAGGCGCGGACGTGCGTGTGGTGTATTCGCCCCTGGACGCCCTGGAGATTGCGCAGGAGCATCCGGACCGTCGTGTCGTCTTTGCCGCAGTGGGTTTTGAGACGACCGCGCCGGGCATCGCCGCGACCGTGATCCAGGCCCGGGACGAAGGCGCGACGAACTTCCTAATCCTGCCTGCCCACAAACTCGTCCCGCCGGCCCTGCGCGCCCTGCTGGACGATCCAGCTTGTCGCGTCGATGGGTTTTTGTGCCCCGGTCACGTCAGCACGATCATCGGCTCGAACGCCTATGAGCCCGTTGTTACCGACTACGCCATTCCGTCGATCGTGGCCGGGTTCGAGCCGACGGACATCCTCGAAGCGATTCCCATGCTGCTTCGGCAGATTCAGACCCGCCAGCCGCGTGTGGAGACCCAATACCACCGCGTGGTCAAGCCAGAGGGCAACCGCAAGGCGCTTGAAACAATGTACGCGGTCTACGAGCCAATCGACGCGGTCTGGCGCGGGATCGGTCCCATCCCCAAGAGCGGTCTGAAGGTGCGTGAGACCTACGCCGCCCATGACGCTTATGCGGTGTTCGGCATCTCGGATGCTCCGTTCTTTAAGGAAGGACCCTGCCGTTGCGGCGACGTACTCAAGGGGATCATCGGTCCGCGGGAGTGTTCCATCTTCGGCACCGCCTGTACGCCACGCACGCCCTTGGGGCCGTGCATGGTTTCCTCGGAGGGCTCCTGCGCGGCGGAGTACAAGTACGGAACCGGCGGCGAGGCCTAGGGAACCCATGGCAAAGTCGGACAAGATTCTGCTGGCCCACGGTGGCGGCGGCGTGCTAAGCCAGGAGCTGATCCACGACCTGATCGCCAAAACCCTGGGCGGCGACGCCTTGCGCGAGATGGGGGACAGCGCGCGGCTGGACCTGTCCTCACCCCGGATCGCCTTTACCACCGACTCCTTCATCGTCCAGCCGCTGTTCTTCCCCGGCGGAGACATCGGGCGGCTTGCGGTCTGCGGCACGGTCAATGACCTGTCTGTGGCGGGCGCGGAACCGAAAGTCCTCAGCCTCGCTCTGATTCTTGAAGAGGGTTTCCCCATCACCGATCTGAAAACAATCCTCACCTCAGTCCGCGAGACCGCCGCGGAAGCGGGCGTGCAGATTGTCACCGGCGACACAAAAGTTCTTCCGCGCGGCGAGGCTCAGGACCTGTTTGTCAACACCGCCGGGATCGGCGTCCGGTACGAAGGCGTGGAGATTGCGCCGTCTAACGCGTCGCCGGGCGATGTCGTATTGATCAACGGCGAGATTGCCGCCCACGGCGCAACGGTCATCGCCCGCCGCAACGGCGTGCATCTGGACACCATTGTGGTCAGCGACGTGGCCCCGCTGGGCGCGCTGGTCGAGCGGATCGTGAAGGCTTGTCCCGGCGTGAAAGTCATGCGCGACGCTACCCGCGGGGGAGTGTCGGCGGTCCTCAACGAGATCGCCCAGGCCTCCGGCGTCGGGTTCGAAATCGACGAAGCGTCAATCCCGGTTGCTCCCAACGTCGCACGAATCTGTGACCTGCTCGGGTTCGATCCGCTGGAAGTCCCCAACGAGGGCAAGGTTGTCGTCATCTGTCCCGCGGACCAAGCCGAGGTCGTCGTGTCCGCTATGCGAGAAGATCCCCATGGCAAGTCCGCGTGCACAATCGGCCGCGCCATCGAATCCAAGCCCGCCAAGGTCTTTCTTAACACCCGCGTCGGCGGCCGCCGCCTGGTGGAGATGCCCTACGGCGAATCCCTTCCGCGTATTTGTTAAAACAAAACAGCGGCGCATGTTGATACCCCTACCAGCTCTCGCCGTCATCCTAAGTGTAACGAAGGATCTGGCTCGCATGCGAAATCTTTGGGGTCAATTTGTTCAGGCCCTATTGTTGAATGATGACATTGCGGGCCTCTGCCGCCCTGTGCGCAGGCCACGCCCGCGGCCTTCTTCCCGGTTGCCTGCGGAAAGGGAGGGATGATATGTTTGTG
>JAJDCN010000286.1 GCA_029260815.1 Planctomycetota bacterium | reverse complement strand
CGTCGCCGTTGACGTCCCCGTGGCTCACCCAGCTGCCGGCCCGATCGTCCTTTTTCGTGCCCATGAAGGTGGCTCCACCGGCGGTCGAGCCCACGTCCACCAATTGTACGGACCCTGCCCCGAAGTCCGGGTCCGGGCAGCCGCCAAAGACGATGTACGCTTTGCCAGGGCGAGTGCTATCCGTCAGGCTTACTCTGGCGTTATGGGCCGAAATAATCAGGTCGTCTAGCCCGTCGTCATTGAAATCCCCCGCTGCAGACACGGAAAAGCCTGCTCTGTCAATGTTGCGGTCACCGGTAAAGCGCACTCCTTGCAGATCGTTGACGCCATCACCCACGTCATTCAGATCGTAATTGGTATCCAGCTCGTCCGTTCCAGTTTGGCCGTAGATCAGGTAAGCCTCGCCGTTCCCATTCTCGGAATCCGTGGTGGCAAAATGAGCGCCAATGAGGATGTCATCGACTCCGTCGCCGTTGAGGTCGCCCACACCTGCGACGGCTTCTCCGGATCCAGTCCCAACGAGATCGCCAGTTGCTGCCCCTTCAAATACGGCACCGGCCAAGGATCCGCCTACGGTTGACAGATCTTTGTCCTCCTCAATCCGGGTGCCGTTGCCGTAAACCAAATAGACTTCGCCCGCGTTCGAGCGCGGACTGGTACCGGGATCGGCTTGGGGCGCGCTGATCAGAATGTCGTCCTTTCCGTCTCCGTTCACATCTCCGGCGTTGGCAACCGATGTGCCTGCGTGATCGTTCTGCGCTGCACCCTGGAAGGTGATACCAGCAATTTCCTCTGAGGGGGTGGGCCAGCTGTTGCCCTTCACGCGCTCTATCTCGATGTCGCCGCTTAAGCCCGTGCCACCGTAGATCAGATACACCTCTCCGGAAATTAATCCGTTCGGGCCGTTGTTTTCAAATGCGCTGATCAAGATGTCGCCGTTTCCGTCACCGTCAAAATCCCCCGCGCTGGACACGGAATAGCCGGTATCCCCAGCATGATCCGCCCCTTCGAACGAGACACCGGCGAAACCGGAGTCGTTCACGTCCGCCAGGTTCTTGAGGCCACTCAGCCCCGTTTGCCCGTAAATCAGATAGGCTGCGCCGCTATGCTTGCTTCCAAAATTGGCACTGCGCGCGCCAATAAGGATGTCGTCGTCCCCGTTTGAATCCTCTCCGAAATCGGCCACAATGGCCACCGCGTTTCCAGCTCCATCTGAGTTATCAACTCCATCAAAGATCGCGCCCTCGATGGAATCACCCTGACCCCCGCCGGTCACCTCGTCGAGATCAAGGCTACCGGATAGCTCATCTACTCCGCTTGCTTGGCCATAAATCAGATAGACCCTTCCTTCTCCGTTTGTACCGTGACCATTGGCCCCAATGAGGATGTCATCGTATCCGTCACCGTCCACATCACCCGTTGCCGATACCGAAAACCCCGCTTGGTCACCCGACGCTTCGCCCAAAAACACAGCCCCGACGATTCCGCTTACGGCACCAACATCGTCCAGGTCTTCCGGACTGACCCAAGTGGTCGTATTCTCCTGTCCGTAGATCAAATAAACTTCACCGTTCGGCACCGTTTGGTTGGTGTCTGACTCGATCGCGGAAATCACCAGGTCGTCGATGCCGTCGCCGTTGATGTCACCCGCGCTGACGGAATATCCAGCCTGATCAGAGGCGTCGATGCCCACGAACGTGACGCCGCCCACCGTGCCCCCTACGTTGACCAGGTCGATATCGTCACTCAACGTATCTGCCGGAACGGCCGTTGGCAGGACCAGCAAGGCCACGCACAGAACACCAAAATTTTTCCATGTCCGAATCTTCATCGATAGCCCCTTTCGACAATGCCCATTCGTGCGATTGTGCTAAGTTCTTTTTATTCAAAGGGAAACACATTCCTTTGAAATTATTCAATAACGATAAAAAGCGATATAGAGGCTTTTTGCTGTAAATCTTATCTTTCACCTCTGTGGGAAAGCTTATCCCAAAAACGACAGATGTCAAGAAAACAAACCAAACAATTTTATTAAACAAACCTTAAAGTTTTTATTATATGATGTTTACGGTTGGAATCTTTTTTTCAGCCGGGACTCTTTGTTCATCCCCTACAAGTTCATTTTTAGAAACGGCGGATAGAAAGTTTAGGGAAGAGGAGTTCCAGCGGAAAAATTTCTGGAAAATTCGTTTGAAGTTGGCTTTCAGGCTAGGGTGATTAAAGTGCTCCGCCCCGAGAGCCGCGCAGTTTTGTTGTGTCTTGCCTCGCTCTTGGACAATTCAGAGATTCTGGGTCCGGGCCCGCGACGGGTGAAAAGTCGGGGTGACGCCGGAGGCTTTTTACCTTACAAAACATGCCCGAAATGTGTCTGAAACGTGCCCAAACGTGCCGAAACATGTACGGACTGTGTCTTGTGCGTGCATGGCTCAAGCTCAAAAGTAAAGAGGTTTTGCGCCACTGGCATGGGCGCTGGCGTGTCGGCGGCGTGGTCTACGATGTGTGCGGTGGTGCGGACAGTGGTGCCTCGCTGGCGCAGGCTGTGGCGTGGGCGGCAGCGGTGTCGGCAGCGTGGTCGGTGGTGTTTCGCTGGCGTGGCCGCGGTGTGGACCATGGCGCAGGTGATGGCGCGGTTGGCGGTAGGTCGGTGGTGCAGGCGCAGGCGTTGCCGCGGGTGTGGTCGAGCTTGTTTCGCCGGTGTGGGCTGAGGTGTGGGCTGGAGCGGTGCCTGGAGCGTATGCAGCGGTGTTTCGCTGACGTGGGCTTTGATGTGTGCCGTGGTGTAGGTGTTGGCGTGTCGGTGGCGCGGGCGGGAGTGCGTGCCAAGGGGTTTTTGAGATGGCTTCTAGTCTTTGGGCGGCGTCATGGTGGAAACGGATTTCGATGAGGAGCCGGTTTCCTGTAATTCGGGTGGCGAGATGGAGTTGCGATCCTGCGTTGTGGCCTGCTCTTGAGCGCTCGCATTGGTTGGACGTCGGTGCGAACCCCGCTGCCGCATCCAAAACTTGACCTTTCCCCGGAGAATCCAACCGGCTTGCCACAGATACGCCACGGGCATGAGGTCGACGCGGACGGGCGTTTTGCCATGGGTCAGCCAGCGGAGATAGCCACCGAAAAGGCGGAAGACGTCCATCAAGCTAATGGCGGGGATCAGGCGCCACAGTCCTGTTTGTCGCAGCATGCGGCTGAACCATCGCGGCATCACGGGCGTCATGGTGATCAGGGTGCGGACCTTGTCCATTTGGCGCGAGTCGGATGCGCCCATGGCCGTATGAGGGCCCAAGGAGAGGGCGGCTCCTTTGCTGCCATTGTCCTTTCCCTTGTGGGTTCCCTCATTCAAAGGACCGCGGATCTCGGTAATATCCGGTGTTTCCAGACCGTTTGCAATGGACTCGTACTGTTCATCCGTCAAGTAGCCTTGGCGGTAAGCGTTTTCCGTGATCTCGGCCCCGGCGTAATAGCGAAGGAAGAAGGTCGAGGCTTCGTCCACGGGGTGTTCGAGGTAAAAGTCAACGTACTTCAACGCGTCCTCAATGGTCTGATTCGGCAACTGAATGATGTTGTCGGTATTGACGTACATCTTGGTCTGGTGCAACCGGTCCAGAATGTGATTCAACCGCTCGTTCGAGTGGATTCGGTTGAAGAGCTTCCGGCGTACGGTCTCATCGAACGGATGCTGAGCCCCGAGTGTAATATGACCGCAATTGGCCGATTCAAGCACTTCGATCATCTTGTCGCTCAGTTGCATGGGGTGTCCCGCTGCAAGGAACGGAACGTTGATTTCCTCGCGATAGCGTTCGGCAAAGGCCTCGACCCACTTGGGTTGCAGTGTGAAAAGTTCATCCCAAAACATGACGCGTTTCATGCGGTACTTCGCTTTGGCCATTTTCAACTCGGCGATCACGTCGTCCACCGAACGGCGACGCAGAGTCTTGACCGTTCCTTGGAATACGCTGTTGGTGACCGAGTGCGAACAGAACGTGCACGTGTAGGGGCATCCACGGGACGTGAGCGTGTGGTACGTTCGCATCAGGCGGAAGGCCGGTGCCGCTTCATACATCAGGTCCGTGTCCAGCCAGGGCAATTCGTCCAGGTTATCGCCTTGCGGCCGCACGGGGTTTTCGTGGGGTTTGCCGTTTTTCCGATAGACCAGGCTGTCGACGGAATAATCAATTTGTCCGCGCTGGAGGGATTTGACGAAATCCACCATCATATGCTCGCCTTCAGCCACACACCCAAAGTCAACGCAGTCGTTCATCAAGACCGGTTTTGCCGACAGGGTAACGTGCATGCCCCCGAAAAAAATAACTCCACCGATCTTGCGCGTCTTGATCTCTTGGGCCATGGACAGAGCCCATGGATAGGTGTCGGTCAGCACGGTAAATCCGATCACATCGGGGTTCCACTCCCGCAGCTCCTCTAGCAGTTTTTCCCGGACGTCCAGCAATCGTTCCAAAATCCGAACATGCCGGTAATGGGGTGCGAAGGCTTGAGGGTCGTAGAAAACTTTGACTTCGACATCGGGAATTTCACGCTTGAGCATGGCCGAGAGGTAGCCGTAGCTGAGATACTGCTTGTTCGGCATGACGAATGCGATACGGACCATATGGATGCTTTCTATAGTCTGTCAGAAGAGCATGCTCTTCTTTGATTCCTTTCAGGAGGCGAATGCCAGAATAGTAAAGATTCATTATAATAGAATTTTGTGCAAAATGCAAGAAGAAACCCGATGTTCCCTAAGCGTCCAGCGGACCTCTTCCCCCAATCAGACAGAGAGGTATTGCATTGCGGTTATTGATGTTACAAGTGGAGGGGAACAACACCCAATCGGGAATCCCGCGGCGAAGGGGCCAGCGATGAGGCTTGCCACCATGTCCGGGACTTGTGGGATCAATCCCGCCGCAGATTACCCAATAATCTCTTGGCGAACTGGATCGAAGCGCATCGCTTTGTTTTGCCGGTAGGCTTCCACCGAAAGACAGATCGCCACGGCCACGCGGTAGGCCATATGCGGATTGCAGTTGGTCATGCGATTGCGTTCGCGCACGCACTGGAGGAAATTCCACCGGTGGTCGTGATGGCTGCCGCGGGTGCCGGGACGTACAGGGATGTGCTCCACGGTTCGGCCGCGTGCGAAACGACGCTCGGGGCGGATGACGATTTCATCTCGTCCGGAGATGTCCATCGATGCGAGCTGCCCGCGAACAATTTCAGCCAGCTCCGCCGTGGACCCTTGGGTACAGGTGCTGACCAGCGTGTGTCTGGAGGGGAAATCGACTGTGAGCATAAAGGTGTCGGGCACCTCGCGATCAGGATGAAGCCACTTTCCGCCCGAGGCGGTTACGCGGGTGGGAAATTCCGCCCCCAGCGTCTTGTACATGTGGCCCAGGGCGTGAAAGAACAGGTCCGTCGCGATGCCCCCCGAATAGTCCCAATACTTGCGCCAGCGGAAGAAGCGCTCCGGGTCATAGGCCCGCCAGGTCGCGGAGCCCAAGAACGCTTTCCAATCCAGGTTGTGGGGGCCTACGTTTGCATCGATCTCATATTTCCATCCGCCCTTGGGGTTGTTGTAGCCGTAGCCGGTGGTGCTCCAGACGAGCTTCCCGAGCTTGCCGGCCTTGATCAACTCCGCGGCTTGGGTGAATTTTACGTCGCTGGTGGTTTGGACACCGACCTGGGCCACGCGCCCGGTGCGCTCCCAGCAGCGGTAATAGTCCCGGGCCTCTTCCCAGTATCGGGCCATGGGCTTTTCGCTGTAAACGTCCTTGCCCGCTTCCATGGCATCCATGGCCATACGCGCATGCCAGTGGTCCGGCGTGGCGACCCAGACGACATCGATGTCTTTCTGATCCAGCAATTCTCGATAGTCGTGATACACCCGCGCGTTGGGAATAAATGTTTTGGCCCGTGCGATCCGCGGCTTGTAGATGTCGCACACGGCGACCGTTTGAATTCGGTTCTTGGGATCCTTCGCATCGTCGGCCAGGTGGCGCAGATGGCTGGTGCCCATGTTTCCGCACCCGATGAAGCCGATCCGGATCTGGTCATTGGCGCCGACCATTGCCTGGGCGGTTTTGGCCGATAGGAGCCCGGATGTGCCCAGGGCCACGGCGCCCGCGGCAGAGCGGGCCAGGAATTGCCGACGATTAATCTTTTTGCCGTTCTTCATGGAGTCCCCTTTGATAACGAATCCAACACTTGGATCCGAACATTTCGAAACGCAAGCCAGTCCCCGTGATTTTGCAGGGCTAGGTGGCCCGAGCGATGGGTCCGCGTGAGCGGATCGTAGCGGGTTCCCTTGATCGCCTCGGGCACGGCCGCGGGATCGCCGACGTCCACGCTGTACAAGGTCTTTCCGTTCATGACCGTGGTCACTTGGTTGCCACGCATCGTGATCGTCACAATGTTCCACTCGCCTGGCGGCTTCATGGCGTTGACCGAAGGAGCGGCGATCCCGATCAAGGAGCCGCCCGAGCCCGTGGTGGGCTCCGTACCGGGGTGGGGCAGCACCTGAACCTCGAACCCGGTGCCCGGCGGCTTGGCCGGATCGTCGATTCGGAAGAAGATGCCGCTGTTTCCGTTGTCATTGGTCGTGTTCATGTATTCCACGTGAAAGACAAAGTCGCCGTAACGTTTCTCGGTATAAAGATAACCGTGCTTCTTCCCCTTGCTCGGATCGCACACCAGCATGCCGTCCTGCCAGCCCCAAACGTTGTCACCGGTCCATTTCCAACCGTTGAGCGTCTTTCCATCGAACAAAGGCGTGAAGTCATCCGAGGAGCCGGATTCAAGAAGCGAGCAACCTGAGGCCAACAAACAGACAATCAAACACTTAGCCAACCGATTCATTCGAAGCCTCCATTTTCTTGTCGCGGAAGAGCAGCGGGAACACGATCGCGCACAAAATCGTCAAGGCGCAGGGCACCAGGAAGATGGACTGATAGTTGACCACGTCCTGCCCGTTGACGTTCTCTGTAAAATAGTCTCGAATCCACCCGGTAAACTTGCTGCCCACAAACAGGCCCAGGCCCAGTGTCACTAGGGCGAACAGGCTTTGGGCGGAGGCGCGATTGTCCTTGCCCGCCACTGAGTCCACGTACAAGACCCCCACGGTGAAAAAGAAAACATAACAGAAGCCATGCAAGGCCAGGGACGCGATGACCAGCCAGGTGGGCTCCCCGATGGCAAAGATAATATAGCGAATCGGCCAGGCGAGAATTCCGATCACTAGGCATTTGCGAATGCCCAACTTGGGCAGTGCGATCGGCAAGAGTAGTGCCATTACCACGGCCTCGGCGATTTGAGCCAGGGTCATGATTCCCGCGATGTTGTCGTTGTGTACGCCGAGACTCTCCAGAAAAGGCGAGGTCAGTATATAATAGAATTGGAGCTCGGTAATCACCACAAAGGAAATCAGCATAAAGATCAAAAAATTTCGGTTGCGAAACAGTCGGAAAGATTCAGCAAACGCGAGCGGGTTCTCCGTGGACTTCTTCGGCGGCGTATGGGGCAACGCAATGCTGAAAAGCCCCAGCAGGATCGAAGCCGCTCCGCCCAGAATAAACAGGTCGCCCTGAATGTCTGCAAAAAGACCCCATTTCCGCGTCTGGGTAAGGGTAATGCCGATCACGATCCAGCCCAGGGTTCCCCACATGCGAACTCTGCCAAAGCTCTTGTCCGGATCGGAAAGGTGGTGAAAACAGATGGAGTTGGTAAGCGCCAGCGTCGGCGCGTAGAACAGGGAGAAGATCCCCATGCCCAACAGCAAGCCGCCATAATCTTGGGCGGTGGACATCCACAGAAGCGTGATGCCTCCGACCAGGTGTAAAACCGCCAGGATCCATTGGGTGGGAAGATAGCGGTCGGCGATCTGGCCGACGAGCGCGGGCGAAAGGATGGTCGCAAGAGGTAGTAGAGCGAACAGCCAGCCCATTTGATCCCCGTTGAAACCCAGGCCGTTCTCGCCCACGTAGGAGCCCAGCACCGGCATCCATGCCCCCCAGATGGCGTACTGAAGGAACATCATGACACACAGACGCCAGACGTTGTTCACCTTCTAGTCCTCCTTCCCATTGGGTCGTTTCCTGCTCGCTGGTACAACGGACCACCATGGTACGGCTTGTCCATCCCAACGTCAAGGTCCATCAGAACCGCACCGGTACCCGCTTGCCCGTGCGGACGGACTGTACCTCGGCCTCGATCAATTGGACACTCTGCAATGCGGATTGCGGCGGCACGATCGTAGACGCGCGACCGCGGGCGATGCAATCGGTGAAGTGCTTCAGCTCATTGACGTATCCGTCGCTCGCGGAGAGCCGGATCGCCCTCGACTTTCCTCGACGCGGGTGCAGCATGAGCTTCCCGTCCGGCTCCAGGAGGAGTGTCGCCCCGTCCATGGCAATCCGAAAGGTCATGGAGAATCCGAACCCGGGCGCGTATTCCCACGCGCCTTCCGCGGTGACCAACATGTCTTTGTTATATTCGTAGCGTGTCGTAATGTGATCGAGCCGGCCTTTGCGAACACCGCCGCCGTGGCTGGTGACCGATTTTGGTTTTCCGAACAGGTGCAGGACGTAGTCGGCATCGTGGATGTGCAGATCCAGCGCGACGCTTCCGCTTTTGTCAGAGTTTTGCAGCCAGTTGTTCCAACTCCATTCGGGCGTGGCGGAAAGGCGCGTGAAGACGGCCGTGTGGACCTTGCCCCAACGTCCGCTGTCTACAAGTTCTTTGGCCTTCACATAGGCCGGCCAGAAGCGGATGCAGTGGGCCACAAACAGGTTCTTTTTCGCCTTCTTCGCCGCTGCGATCATGGATCTGGCCTCGGTGGACGTCACGGCCATGGGCTTTTCGCAAATGACGTGCTTGCCGGCTTTCAAGGCGCGGATCACACAGGCTGCGTGCAGGGGGGTGGGCAAGGTGATGTCGATTACATCGATCTGAGGGTCTTTGTAGAGTTCAGCGGGCTTGCAGTAGGTTTGGATTGCCTTGCGAGGTTTCTTGCGCTCGGTGGCTTGGATATTTCCTTCCACGTGCGCGACACCGGTCAGGCGCTTGGGGTCCGTATCGCAGAGCGCCGCGACGGTGGCCCCGCGGATCGCGTCGTAGCAACTCCGGTGCATGTTGCCCATGAATCCCAACCCGAGGATGCCGACCTGAACCGTCATAACCGCGACTCCCGTTTACGTGGTGATTTTCTTGCGCAAAAACGCGACGGCTTTTTCGATATCGGCGATCGGGTTGTCTCCGGTTTCCCGCTCGATCGTCAAGTAGCCCCGGTAACCGATTTCTTCCAATGCGTTCAGGTAACCGTCCCAGTCGACGCCGCCTTCTCCCAGGGGCAATTCGTCGAAGTACTTTCCAAAATCGAATCCTTCAATGCCAAGGTCGGCAAAGGCGTTGTAGACCTCTAACGGATTGCATCGCTGGTGTTGCACGCCATCTTTCGCGTGGGTATGCACGATGTATTTCTTTAGCGTGTGGACGGCTTGGACCGGATCATCGGCGGTCACCATGACCAGGTTGGCCGGGTCCAGGTTCACCCCGATCCCCGCGGCGTCCACGTCCTCGAGAAAGGTCTTCAGGGCGGTCGCGGTCTCCGGTCCGGTCTCCACGGCGAAGGTGACGCCGAGCCCCGCTGCATGCTGCGCCATCTCCCGGCAGGCCGAGCGCATCACGCCGTAGGTTGGATCGGAGCGATCCTCCGGCACGACGCCGATATGGGTCGTAACCACCGAGGTGCCCAGGTCCGCGGCAAGCTCGGCGATCCGATTGGAGCGGTCAACCTTGTTCGCGTTCTCGCTTTCTCGGGAGAAACCGTGGCCGCCCAGATCGCCGCACAGTGCGGAAATCTCCAGACCCAAATCGGAGCAAAAGGCGCGAAACGCCTTGCGCGCGTGCGCGTCCATGGACTCCGGACAAACCTCGCCTGCCACGGCGTAGATCTGGATCCCTTCCGCGCCCAGTTCCTTCGCCTTCTGCAATCCTTCTTTCACGGGCAATTGAAAGCAATCCGTGATCACACCGATCTTAAAAGGTCTCATGCGGTATTCTCCAGCGCCGGGTGTCGTTTCCGATCGCCGATTCTATCGAACGTTGCTCCCGTGTCAACCGGTGAACCGGATGTGCGGCTTGAATAAAACGGATTGCGAAGGCGCCGCCGATCCACTAGAATCTTTGTAAGAGCGGGCATCGAACCGCCCGCACGGTGTCCATTCGCAGATGATTCCCTGGACGAATCGAACATGACGAGGTCCGCCAGAGCGTGAGCAACGACGCCAACCCTGAATCCTGCTGGCATATCTGGATCGATACCGGAGGCACCTTCACGGATTGTCTTGCCCGTGATCCTTCGGGCGCATTCCATCGGGCTAAGGTGCTGAGCACCGGCGCGCTTCGATGGGTCGTCGAAGAACAAGTGGACGAAAAGCGGTTGCGAATCCGAGCGGATTGGGATCTGCCGGATGAAATCCTGGTCGGGTTGCAGTTCTGTTTTTTGACGGAGCCCGATTCGCGCCGCAGGATCGCGGGCTACCATGCAGTGGACCGAATCCTGGAGCTGGATGAGCCAATCGTCGGTAACGTGAAGCCGGGTGCGTTCTTTGAGGTGTTCACCGGCGAGGAAGCCCCCGTGGTTGCGGCGCGCATCGTAACCGGCACGCGGGCCGACCAGCCGCTGCCGCCCGCATTTGTGCGGCTGGCAACGACCAAGGGCACGAATGCCCTCTTGGAACGTAGCGGTGCGCCGCTGGCCCTGTTCGTCACGGAAGGCTTCCGGGATGTCCTGGCCATCGGAACTCAGCAGCGTCCGGACCTGTTCTCCCTGGAGATCAAGAAGCCTGATCCCCTTTATGCGCGCGTGGTAGAGGTTCAAGAACGAATGGCTGCGGACGGAACCGTCCTGAAGCCTCTGGACCTCAAGCCGCTCCAAGCGTCAGTTCAGAACACACTCAAACAAGGCGTCCGTGTGGCCGCGATCTCTCTTCTCCACAGCTACCGGAACCCACAACACGAACAGAAACTGGCTGCGTTTCTCAAACAGCAGGGGTTTGAACACGTCTCCTGTTCTTCCGCATTGGCACCGTTCATCAAGCTGTTACCGCGGATGGAGACGGCTGTTGTGGACGCCTATCTGGAGCCTATATTGCAAAAGTATCTTGCGAATGTCGAGGCTCCCTTTGCGGGCGGCCGGGTGTACGTCATGACCAGTGCGGGCGGGCTCGTGCCCATGACTGACTTTCGGGCCAAGGACAGTTTGCTCAGTGGCCCGGCCGGTGGTGTGGTCGGTGCCGCCGTGGCCGGCCGCGCATCACGGATGCAGAAGCTCATTGCCTTCGACATGGGGGGGACCAGTACGGACGTTTCCCGCTACGACGGCGATTACGAGTATATGTTTGAGCACGAGGTGGGCGCGGCGCACCTGGTGGCTCCGGCATTGGCGATCGAAACCGTCGCCGCGGGCGGCGGATCGATCTGCTGGCTCGACGGTCATCGCCTGCGCGTCGGCCCCCACAGTGCCGGTGCGGACCCCGGACCCGCCTGCTACGGTCGCGGCGGTCCGTTGACATTGACGGACGTCAATCTGTTGTTGGGCCGTCTGGAGCCCGATCGCTTTAGGATCCCCATTCAGATCGAACCCACGACCGCACGTCTCCTGGAGATCGAGCGTGCGTTGGAAGATGCGTCCGACGAGGCGACACCCAGGCAGGAACTGCTCAACGGGTTCCTGGCGATTGCAAACGAGCGCATGGCCGACGCGATCCGCAAGGTATCGCTCCGCCGGGGATACGACCCGATTGAATACGGACTGGTCGCCTTTGGCGGTGCGGGAGCCCAACACGCGTGCGCTGTGGCCGATTTGCTCGGCATGAAAACCGCATTGGTGCCGGCGGAAGCGGGCCTGCTGAGCGCCTTGGGATTGGGCCATGCGGTCGTGGAACGATTCGCTGAGCAACAGGTTCTTCAAGCGTTGGACGCAGTCGAAGAATCCCTTGCCGCGAGAGTCGACGCTTTGGCGAATCAGGCCGTTGGCGCGGTGCAGTCCGAGGGCATTGCACGAAGCGAAATCCAGCTCCGCCGCCGAATCGTGAACCTGCGCTTTGGGGGCCAGGAATCGGATCTGGCCGTGGAGTACGAACCTGGGGCTTTACTCCGTGCTGCTTTTTTAGAGCGTTACGCATCCGTGTACGGCCACGTGCCGGACGGACTTGAGATCGAAATAGTTTCGATCCGTGTGATCGCCTCGTCCATCGTGGAGGTTTCGCCCGAGGATGGCGCCGAACCCGAGCCATTCGACGCTTCGGGTTCCGGTTCGAAGGAGGCATACTTCGAAGAGAATTGGCAGGAAGTTCCAATCTTTGACCGAATGCGCTTGGAACCGGGAGCCGTGGTTCGCGGCCCTGGGATCCTGTACGAACCGCACAGCACCGTTGTGATCGAGCCTGGCTGGTGGGGGCGCATGAACGCCAAAGGCGGCGTGATCCTCGAGCGAGCCAAGGCGCGCTCCCAGAAGTCGACGCCCGTCCAGGCGAAGTCGGCGCAACTGGAGCTGTATACCAATCGCTTCACGGCGGTCGTAGAGCAGATGGGGGAGATGCTTCGACGTATTGCCTTGTCGACGAACGTGAAGGAGCGTCTGGACTTCTCCTGCGCTTTGGTCAACCCGGATGGTGAACTTGTGGTCAACGCGCCGCATGTCCCCGTTCATTTGGGTTCCATGGGGCTGTGTGTGCGCCGGGTGCGAGACACGTTGGAGATGGACCCCGGCGACGTGGTCGTCACGAATCACCCGGCCTACGGCGGATCGCACCTGCCCGATATTACCGTGATTACGCCGGTGTATACAAAGGACCGTTGCCTGTTGGGCTACGTGGCCAATCGCGCGCACCATACGGAAATCGGCGGCACCAGTCCCGGTTCGATGCCGCCGCGGGCCACCACGCTCTTAGAGGAGGGCGTGGCCATCGCTCCGATGCATCTGGTTCGCAAAGGCCAGGCGGCTTGGGCGGCGCTGGAAGCAGTATTCAAGAAAGGCCCGTTTCCCTCCCGTAACGTGGATGAAAACTTCGCCGACCTGCGCGCCGCGATTGCCGCCAACCACTACGGCGCAACCGCTCTGCAACACATGGCCGAAGCATACGGAGAAGTCGCGGTGCTCCACGCCATGGAGGATTTGAAGGTTCACGCGGAGACAAGGCTCCGAGCCGCCTTGTCCCGACTTTCGGACGGCGTTTACGAAGCGACCGAGACGTTGGACGATGGTTCGCCCCTGTCGGTTCGGTTCGTCTGCAAGGACGATACGGCCACCATCGATTTTGCCGGATCCGCGGGCGTTCACTCCGGAAATCTCAACGCGACCAAGGCGATCGTGTATGGGGCGGTGCTTTATGTCCTTCGCTTGCTGGTCAATGAGCCGCTTCCGCTGAACGAAGGACTTTGGCGCGCCGTGCGCGTCTGCATCCCAACCGGTATGTTGAATCCGGACTTTCCCGTCGACCCGGCCCAGGCTCCCGCGGTCGCTGCCGGCAACGTGGAAACCAGCCAGCGGGTGGTGGATACCTTGCTCAAGGCCCTCGGGCTGGCCGCCTGCAGCCAGGGGACGATGAACAACGTGCTGTTCGGCTCCGAGCGCTACAGCTATTACGAGACCGTCGGCGGCGGCAGCGGGGCGGGCCCGGGGTTTCACGGAGCCAGCGGGGTTCAATGTCACATGACGAACACGCGCATCACCGATCCGGAAATCGTCGAGCATCGCTATCCGGTCCGCGTGGAAAAGATGGCCTTGCGGGAAGGGTCCGGTGGCGCCGGGCGCTTCACAGGCGGCTGCGGCATCATCCGGGAAATAACCTTCCTGGAGGAAATGGATCTTTCCATACTGAGTCAGCACCGCTCCGCAGGGCCCTACGGCTTGGCCGGCGGGCTGCCGGGCAAGCCGGGCCGGCAGTACGTGATCAGGTCCGATGGAACGCTCGTGGAATTGGGCGGCATGGATGGATGCCCCGTCCACCCCGGCGATCGGTTAATCCTGAAAACGCCGGGCGGTGGCGGTTATGGCGCGCCGGAGATGGAATAGATGCAACGCTTCTTGAAGTGTTGGAAGCCTTACTTAATGCCGATCTCTTCGTCGGTGAGGTAGCAGGCAGGGTCTTCTGCCCATGGGT
>JAJDCN010000285.1 GCA_029260815.1 Planctomycetota bacterium | reverse complement strand
AAGCCGGCAGCGGCCCCAATCCCGCACGGCAGGTCGCCGTGCGCAGCGGCATCCCGGAAGAAGTTCCCTCTACGACAATCAACAAGGCGTGCGCCTCCTCCATCAAGACCATCGTCGAAGCCTGTCACGCCATCGCGCTTGACGAGGCGGACCTCATCGTCGCAGGCGGCACGGAGAGCATGACCAACGTGCCGTTCATCCTCGACCAAGTGCGGACCGGCTACCGATTGGGCCACGGCAAGGCGCTCGACGGAATGTTCCGTGACGGGTTCGACTGTCCTTTGGCCGAACAGCGAATGGGCCGTACCGCCGAGAACATCGCCGAGCGCTACGACATCGGACGTCCGGAACAGGACGAGTATGCCGTCATGAGCCAGAGTCGCTGCGAGGCGGCGCGCAAGGCCGGTCGGTTTACCGACGAGATCGTCCCAGTGACGATCACGGATCGAAAGAAAAACGAAATCGTTGTCGACACCGACGAGCATCCCCGCGACGGTGTCACCGTGGAGGCCTTGTCGAAACTGCCGGCCGTGTTCAAACAAGACGGCACCGTCCACGCCGGCAATTCTTCGGGCATCACCGATGGAGCGGCGGCGGTGATCGTCATGTCGGAAGAAAAAGCCAAGCAGCTCAAGTACAAACCATTGGCCGAAATCACCGGCTACACCTCTGTGGGCGTGGACCCCAAGTTCATGGGCCTGGGCCCGGTCCCGGCGGTAAACAAACTGTTGTCCCGCACCGGCATGCGGCTGGGTGAGTTCGACCTGGTAGAGCTCAATGAAGCGTTCGCCGCGCAGGTGCTAGGCGTGTTGCGCAAACTGCCTTTTGAATTGGACCGCCTCAACGTCAACGGCGGTTCCATCGCCTTAGGTCATCCAATCGGAGCGACCGGCGCGCGGACCGTGGCGACACTGCTGCACGAAATGAAACGGCGCGACGCCCAAAACGGCCTGGCCACTCTGTGTGTCAGCGGCGGCATGGGTATGGCAATGTCGTTCCGGAGAGAAATATAATCAATACCCGACGGGAACGGGTGAAAAAATCTGAGGTGGAAAGGAGACAAAGGCAATGGGGCAATTCGAGTCCAAAGAAGCTGGGACCTACGCATTCGAGGACATCCAGTACGAAAAAAGCGATTGGGTGGCCCGGATCACGCTCAACCGGCCGCACAACTTCAACGCGTACTCTACCGGGGCCTTGCGAGACCTGGCGACTGCGTTTACCGATGCTGCTTTCGACGACAAAGTGGCGGTCATCGTGTACACTGGCACGGGGACCGATGCGTTCTGCACCGGCGGCGACGTAAAAGAATACGAGCGCGACTACTGCAACCGTCCGCGGGACTACTGGAAATACATGGGACTGTTCTCTAATTACATCGAGAGCATCCTGCGTAGTGGCAAGCCGGTGATTGCGCGCCTTAACGGCATGGCTGTCGGCGGCGGTAACGAGAGTCAGCTCGCCTGCGATCTGTCGGTCATCGCCGAACACGCGTACATCGCACAGGTCGGCACCAACGTGGGTTCGGTGGCTTGCGGTGGCTCCACCCAATGGTTGCCGATCTTCGTCGGCGACCGACGCGCACGAGAGATCCTGCTGCTCAACGAACGGATCTCTCCGGCCAAGGCACTGGAGTGGGGGCTCGTGAATTACGTTGTCCCCTCGGTAGTCAAGGACGGAGACTTCATCGAGGGCGCCAGCCGCGAGCAGATCAAAAAAGCACAAAAGGGCGCGGACGGCTATTCGATTTCCTTGGATAAGTTGGACGAAAAGATCAACTCTTTGGTAGAGAAGCTGGTCGCCAAGTTCCCCGAATGTACCCGCTATACCAAGGCGAACGTCAACTTCTTCAAGGAGCTGTCCTGGCACAACACGATCGGCCACGCGCGCGATTGGCTCAGCATCCACTACTCCTCCATGGAGCCGCAGGAAGGCATGAACGCGTTTGTGGAAAAGCGCAAGGTCGACTATCTGGGGCTGCGACAGAAAGCAGCGGACGGAAAATCCAGCGAGTTCCTCTGGGGACCGTACTCCCGGACCTGCGCCAAGTGCGAGACAAAGAACATCCCGGAGGAGTTCGAGTTTTGCGGCAAGTGCGGAGCCAAACTGGCCTAACAGCCAAACGTAAGGGAGCGTAGTATGGAGCTAACTTCCAAGAAAGCGCTGATCACCGGTGGGGCGTCCGGCATCGGACGCGCCATCGCCGTGGAACTTGCCCACGCGGGTGCGTCAATCGGAATCGTAGACCTGAAGGTGGACGAGCAAGCCGAGTCGCTGTTGGAAGAGATCGAGTCTGCCGGAGCAAAAGGGGTCGCCTTCGAGGCGGATGTCTCCGCTTTCAACACGGCGGACGACTGCGTGCAAGGCATCGTCGATAAGTTTGGTGGACTGGATATTCTTGTGTGTAACGCCGGAACGAACCGGGACGGCGTGATCTGGAAGATGTCCGAATCCAACTGGGATACGGTAATCGACGTCAACCTGAAAGGGTGCTTCAACTTTATCCGCGCCGCGGCCCCGCACCTGCGCGCGCAGAAGTCGGGCAAGATTGTGGCAATCTGTAGCATCAACGGCCTGCGGGGAAAGTTCGGCCAGGCCAACTACGCAGCCTCCAAATCCGGGATTATCGGTATGATCAAGACCGTCGCACGGGAATTGGGACCGAGCGGTGTCAACGTCAACGCCGTCGCACCCGGCCTGATCGAGACGGGAATGACGCGGGGACTGCCCAAGACAGTCAAGGACAAGGCCCTGGAAGAAACCGCCCTGGGGCGGCTGGGAACACCGGAAGATGTGGCGCGCGCTGTGTCCTTTCTGTGCTCCGACGCAGCACGACACATCACCGGCGAAGTCATCAAAGTCGACGGTGGACAATATATTTGAGGAAGGATCGAATCGGATGGTGACCTATAAGAACGTGGAATTTCTATTGGAAGGCGGCATCGCGCGCATTACGCTGAACCGCCCGCCGCTTAACGTGATCAACATCGAGATGATGCGGGAGATCGCCGGCTGCCTCAACAGCCTGGAGGGCCGTCATGACGTTAAAGTCATTGTCTTTGCCGCGGCGGGTAAGGCGTTCTCGGCCGGCGTAGACATCAGCGAACACATGGGCGATACGGCCGTGACGATGCTGACCGAGTTTCATGACATCTTCCGCAAGCTGATTGCCCTGGGAATCCCAACCGTCGCGCTGGTCCGCGGC
>JAJDCN010000284.1 GCA_029260815.1 Planctomycetota bacterium | reverse complement strand
CGCGGTGGATCGCGACGACCTGCCCGATGGCGGTGCTGCGATCTTCGCGGCGACTGTGCGTGAAATTCGCAAAGCGGTTGCGGACTGCACGGTGGAGTTGTTGATCCCCGACTGTAACGGTGACCGGGACGCCTTGAAGGTCATCTTCGACGCGAAGCCGGAGATCTTAGCCCATAATATCGAGACGGTGGCGCGCTTGTACAACCCGGTCCGGCGGCAAGCGAACTATCAACAATCCCTCGACGTAATCGGCTACGCCCACGAGGCCGGACTAATAAGCAAGAGCGGAATGATGCTGGGCATTGGTGAGCGGGATGATGAGATCGTCAAAGCAATGGAAGACCTGCGCGCCTACGATTGCGACGTGCTCACCCTCGGCCAGTACCTGCAACCAACGAAGAAGCATCTGCCCGTGGATCGGTTCGTCACGCCCGAGCAATTCGATCGTTTCAAAGAAATCGGCCTAGAACTCGGCTTCAAGCACGTGGAATCCGGCCCGCTGGTACGCTCCTCCTACCATGCAGAGCGTGCGGCTAGCTCAGAAAACGTACTCTGAATTCTTCGACGGGGAAGCCGAGTTTGCGGGCCAGCTCGGCGGACTGGCTTTTGGTCAGCTCCGGCGCCGCTTCGCCAACCAGAAGAGCTTTTACCGTATCGATCTCTTTCCGCGACATACGTGCTCCATGGAGGAGATACTCCTCGAACGCCCCATAAGCCATGGGGGCCACTTTCTGCGTGATTTCCGCCATGACCTCCGCGTAGGCTCGGATTTCGTACTGAGCGTGCCAGTCCATGCGCAGCTTCAAGAAGTGAAACAGATTATGTAGATCGATTTGCCAGTACCATTCCGTGTAGATCGAGACGGGAAGATTCACCCGGGCCAGTTCCCGGGCGATGTCATCCTCGAGCATGGCCTCGTAACCGGCGTAGGCCGATTCTTGGTCTCGCTTGAGGATCTCCAGGACTTTGGCCTTGAGCGCGTCGGAAACTTCTTCCTCGCCGCGACCTTGCTTGTTCACTTCGCTCTGGCATCGGATCGTCTTTGGGTCTGGCATGTAGAATTCGTAATCCAGGACGCTGTAGCGCGCGGAGATCTCGTTGAGGCGCGCGGTCCGGTGGCGGATCCATTGACGAGCGACGAAGATGGGCATCTTGGCATGGAAGGTCAGGATCACCTGCTCCAGCGGCGAGGTGTGCTGGTTGCGTATCAGGTAGCCAATTAGGCCGCGGTCCTCACGTACGGTCTTGGTCCCGGCCCCGTAAGAAACTCGGGCGGCCTGGACGATTCGCTGGTCGCCGCCCAAATAGTCCACCAGGCGCACGAACCCCTTGTCCAGTACCTTGAATTCCTTGTCGAGGATGGCTTCGGCCTCTTGATTGACCACATGCCCCATGAATGCGCTCCGGATCTGCGAGGTGTCGAGTGGAAACGAAGGCCCTATTTTCCATAGGACCGCTCGGTTTTCAAGGGATTTCTGGTTGCGACGGGACGGCAGTTAGGCTGCGGAGGCCTGGACTTCTGCTTCCAGAACTTCCGCTTCCGGGGTTTCGGATTCTCGCCCTTCCTGTGACGGCATGGCCTTGACCAAATACCGCTGCAGGTGTTCGCGCAAGTCATCGGATATGCGGGTATTTTCCAGAAGTCCCTGGATGAACGCGACCGCATCGGTCGAGCGGCCGGTCTTTTTAAAACCGCTCACGACGAGGGAAACGACCTGCCTCGAGTGTTGGATCGAGGGGTCCGTCTCCAGCAGCTTCCGGGTGGCCAGGGCCGCTCCGTCCAAGTCGCTCAGGCGCAGGTAGCTGCTGATCTGGTTGATTTGGAAGAAGGGTTCCCGCGGCGAGGTTTGGACGGCCTGGGTAAACCGGACGAGAGCCGCCTTGTAGTTGCGCAGGCTGTAATAGACCAAGCCAATTTCGTTAATGATACCAGCGTGATTGGGCGCGAACTTCAAAGCCTGATTCAGCCGCTTGATCGCTTCGTCGTAGCGGCCGGCCTTGCGTAGAGATGCCCCATGGTTAAAGAGGAGCCAAGCCTTCTCCGAGCGGTTCATCTTGCTTACAGGCTTGACCTTCGACCTTTGAGCGGTCGGGCGATCGTAGGGATTCTTTTTCAGCGCGCTGCGACGGGGGCGCTGCTTGTCGTTCATCTTTTCATTTCCGTCGACGAGCGGACGGTCGGTCGCGCGGTCGTAGATCGGCTTGAGTTTGTGCGGGTGCAGGACGATGGTTGGAATCTCCGAGTCGATCACGAACCGATTGGAGACCTTGATGGTCTTGTTTCCGGCCAGATCTGTCGCCGCGATCCGAAGCCGGAAGGAGCCTTGCCGGTCATCGGGCGTCGTCCACTCGTAGGAGCCGGCATTTCCCAGGTCCTTGGCGATCGCAACCCAATCCTTTCCGTTTTGCGTATACTCGATAGTGATGGGCTTCTCGATAAAGTTGAAGTCGTCTGCTTCCCACTTGATCATGCAACGTACCTTTGCCTGGTACGATTCGGTCCCGCTGGGAGCGATGATGCGAACGATCGGAGCATAGGGATCGATCCATCGGATCTGCTCCGGTTCCGTCACTTGGTCGGGAATCGGACGAGGGCTGCTCAGGGATCCAGCTTTGCTAACGGTCACGGTGTAGAAGGCGTATTGGCCCGGCTCGGGGGCTTCGAAGAGGAAGCGCCCGTTGATCCGCTGCGAGGTGGCGTACATCATCCAGTTTTTCTTCCACTCCGGATGGCCGGTGATCCGAGAGTACCACAACTCCACTCGGGACAGCCCGGAGGGACCGACCTTTGCCGCATAAGCGATGGGCAATTGGAGCGGGTTGGTCAGCTCCTTCGGATTCGTAGGCGGAGGTGAATCTTGTGCGGCCGTCTTTTGACGCGGGTCCTTGGGCAGGGGCTCTCGCGACCAGATCTTGACGTTGAAACCGACGACCTTGGCATGACCGGCCCGGTCCTCGGCTCGAAGCTCGAAGGGCACGGTTTCGATATCGCTATGGGGCAGATGGATAGTGAGCGTGTCTTCGTTTTTGTCGCGGTTGGTCGCCTTGAACGTCTTACCACCGTCCAGAGAGTAGCGAATAGAAATTGTCTTGAAACTCAGATCCTCGACCTTCCATCCCATGCTTAAAGAACCACCAGCGTAGACCTTATCGCCCTGCCCGCCGGGGGTAAAGACCTTCAGATCGGGATCTTGGGTATCGATGACGACCGTGGCATCGCCTTTGTCGTCGCGGCTGAGGGTCTTACGGTTGCCTGCTTCGTCGGTGGAGATGATGGCGAAATCATAGATGCCGTCCCGTGGGGCCATGAATTCGAAATAATTAATCCCGGTGACGGCCTCCGCCCACCGCTTCCATTCCAAATTGTCCACGCGGAAATACAACTCTGTCTGTACAACTTCTCCGAGCGTGTCCCCGGTCTCGAATGGAATATAAATACGGGAGGCGTTCGAGTAAATAATGGCGGGGGATCCGGTCTCCCCGTCTGCGACGACGTCTTCTGCGGTAAGCAGCGTCAACAGCAGAAACAATACGATCGAGCCAATAACCTTATAAAACATTTGTACTCCCCTGGCGATGAACAATCCTTAATGTATTTTATATAGCCGGTGCCATTCTCTCTATCCCACTTTTAGTTCATCGGCCTTTTTCTTGAGAAATATGAGAAAAAAGAGACATTATCGGTCACTTTTTCGAGGCCTGTTTTTGATTGGAAGAGCTTCACCGACCCGCGCAGAAAAACGGGTCGCGGTGATCGCCGCGACCCGTTTCAGAGTTGAGTCCGTAAAGAAATTCAGGTTGGGATTACGGATAAATACCGCGCAGAGTCGTGGCCTCCGCAACCCGGTTGACCGCAACAATGTACGAGGCCAACCGCATAGAGACCTTGTTCGACTCCATCGTGTCGTAGACCTCGTTGAAGGCCTTATCCATAATGGATTTCAGCTTCACGTTGACCTCCTCGCGCGTCCAGAAATATTCCTGGATCGACTGGACCCACTCGAAGTAGGAGACCGTCACGCCACCGGCGTTGGCCAGGATGTCCGGGATCACCAAGACACCCTTTTCTTCGAGAATACGGTCCGCATCGGGCGTGGTGGGACCGTTTGCGGCCTCTGCCACGATCTTGGCCTTGACTGCTGGTGCGGTCTTCTCGGTCAACTGGTTCTCCAACGCCGCGGGGACGAGGATATCGCACTCGATACCCAAGATCTCTTCGTTGGTCACCGCATCGGTGCCCGGGAAGCCGACCACCGACTTGGTCTTTTGCTTATGCTCGAGCACGGCAACCGGGTCCAGGCCGTTCTTGCTATAAATACCGCCTCTGGAATCGGAAACCGCCAGAACGGTCGCTCCACATTCATGCAGCAGGCGGGCGGCAATCCAGCCCGCGTTGCCGTAGCCTTGGACTACGACGGTGCTACCTTCGAGCTTCATCCCCTTCTTCTTGACCGCGTTCTGAATTGAGAACAGGCAGCCTCGGGCGGTCGCTTCGTTTCGGCCCTGGGAGCCGCCAATGTCCAGTGGCTTGCCGGTCACCACACCGGGAACCGGGTACCCGCGGTTCATGGAATAGGTGTCCATGATCCATGCCATCACCTGGGGATTGGTGTTGACGTCCGGGGCGGGGATATCGACCTCCGGGCCGATGATCATGATCATCTCTGCTGTGAATCGGCGGGTCATGCGCTCCACCTCGCCCTCGGACATCTCCTTCGGGTTGCATATAATTCCGCCCTTTCCACCGCCAAAGGGAATCCCAACCACCGCGCACTTCCAGGTCATCCACATGGCGAGGGCCTTTACCTCGTCGAGCGTTACGTCCTGATGGTACCGCAGACCGCCCTTGGAGGGACCTCGTGTCTGGGAGTGCTGAACGCGGTAACCTTCAAAAACCTGGACACTTCCATCATCCATCTTGACGGGGATGGAGACGGTGAGGGCACGACGGGGCAGGCGCAGCACACGGTGAATGCCGGGATCTAGGTCGATAATCTCGGCCACTTGATCCAACTGGCTTTGTGCCATTGCCCACGGGTTAAACTCCTTGTTCGCCATAGGGTCTTCCTCCTTCAGGATTGAGCGACGCTTTCTCAAGTTGTGTCGACAAAGTCAGAAATGACATCAAATATAGTGAAATTAGTCAAGACAAATTAGCCTTGCTCATGTGAGTCTTTTTAGCTGTGTGCCGTAGGCTCCGTCTGACCGTCCGGGCCGCGGAAGCTCGAAAAAGTTCCCAGTTTGGGAAAAATTTCGATGAGACGCCAAGAATTCCGCCACGACTTCGTCATTCTCTTCAGGCAGCACCGAACAGGTCGAATAAACCAATAACCCACCCGCCCGAACGCACCGCCTGGCCCCTTCCAACAGGCTCCCTTGTAGGGCCGTAAGCTCGGAAACCGCCTTGGACGTAATGCGATAGCGAGCTTCCGGCCGCCTGGCAAGGACTCCGGAATTGGTGCAGGGCGCGTCCAGCAACACTTTATCAAACCGATCCAAAAACGCTTCAGGGGGATTTTCCATGTCCGCCTGTTGCACAGTGACCGACTGGATTTTCAAGCGTAGCAGGTTTTGTGCCAAACCTTCCAGCCGCGGCGCGGAAATATCGCAAGCCACGATCCGCGCCCGGTCGCCGGACAGTTGTGCCAGGTGCGTCGTCTTTCCCCCGGGCGCCGCGCAAGCGTCCAGGATCGCCTCCCCCGGCCCCGGCTCCAACAGAGGAGCGATCTGCGCCGCCGAGAGGTCCTGGACTTGGAACCGACCCTCGAGAAACGCCGGTTGCGCAAACAACCCTTCTACCGGATCCACGCGAACGACCTGCGGATCTTCCGTTGGATCCACCGTATAGCCGGCGGCCTCCAATGCTTGTTGGACTAGCTCGACGGAGCCCGTCTGAGTGTTGATCCGGATATAGAGCCCTGGCGTCACAACCCCCGCCGCAAGGACCTGTTCGACCTCGGCGGTCGTGTAATGGCGCTCCAGCCGCTCGATCAAAGAAGCGGGGTGGGAATAGATCGCCTCCAGGTGGTTGAGCCGGTCGTCCGCCGGATGAGGAAAAACCGGTTGGTTAAAATCGTAAGGCCGCGCGGCGAACTGGAGGGATCGGGCGGGATCTTCCGAAGACTTTTCCACTAGGGCCCGGGTACAGGAGCGCAAGACCGCATTGACAAAGCCCCCCGCGCGAGGCCCGGCTAACTTCACCGCTTCGTCGGTGGCGGCCGAAGCTGGCACACGGTCCAGAAAGAGGATTTGATAGAGGGCTGTTCGGAGAACCTGGCGCGTCCGGCTCTGAATCCGGTGAATCGGTCGGTCGGAAAAGACCGCCAGGATGCAGTCCAGCGTCAGCTTTCTCCGAAGGGTACCCAGAACGATGCGGCGCACCAAAGCTTGATCGCGGGCATCGAGCGCCCCGTCTTCACGCATCTGTTGCAATAGATCGTCGGCGAAGGCTTGGCCGCGATCGACCCGCTCTGCGATCCGTACGGCTACCTGGCGGGGGTTGAGGGCCGTCGGGTCAGTTTTGGGTTTCATGGACCTGCATCCCGACTTCGATCATATACCCGTTGAGGAACTGCTCCGCGCCCATGGGCCGCTTGCCCGCCGGTTGCAGACGGCCCACGATCAGCGCACCTCCTGCCGCGGCAATCCGAATCCCGGTCTTCTGTGCCGAAAGGACCGTTCCGACCGGAGCACCGGGATCCCCCATTTCCGGCGTCGCCCGATGAATGTTCACGCGCAGGCCTTGGCTGACATCGGTCAACGGCAGCGTGCAGTGGGCCATAGGCCAAGGTTGAAGAGCTCGAACCCGAAGCACCAATTCGGTCACGGGCCGGGTAAAGTCTAAAAGGCCGTCAGCCTTGGTCAGCATCGGGGCGTAGGTCGATCGGGCGTGATCCTGCTCGCGCGGCTGCAGGCGACCCTCGGCAACCCCCTGCATGGCCTCGATCATCAGGTCTGCTCCAAGCGGAGCCAGGCGCGCGCTCAATTCTTCGGCGGTCTCGTCGGGCAGGATTTCGGTACGACATTGCGCGTAAAGCGGGCCGGCGTCGATCTCGTCGGTCAGTCCGATGATACTGATCCCGGTGGCGCGATCGCCGGAAAGGATCGCGTAGGGAATCGGAGAAGGCCCACGGTGGCGTGGCAAAAGAGAAGGATGGATGTTCAGTGTGGCATGGAAAGGCAGATCGATCAATGCGTCCGGGATCTTCTTTCCGTAATCGGCGATGACGAGAAACGCGGGCTTACAGACTGCAACCGCATCGAAGAATTGGCCCGTGCGGATCTGATCCGCCTGGAGGCATGGGATGCCGTTCTCCTCGGCAAAGATTCTTGCCGGCGGGGCGGCTGCCTTGCGTCCGCGGCCCTTGCGCGTGTCCGGGTGAGCCACCACCAGACACAGGTTGGTTTGCGCCTGCAGTGCCTGCAACGTCGGGAGGGCGAAGTCGGTGGAGCCAAAAAACACCACGTTCATGGTTTAACCGTTTTTAGCTGTATGCCGGGACAGCCGCGGGCCACATCGCGCAGCAAGTCCTCGTTGTCCAGGACCTCCTTCCAGTAAGGGAAGGTCACACACTGCTTGGGCCGTACGGGATATACGGTGCAACCGACCTCCTTGTCCCACATCACGCAATCGCCGTTGGCAAATTCCGTCAGGGACAGGCGCCGGCCGACCACGCGTACGTAACGCTCGTAGTAGGACTCTACGTCCATTTCCAGGTGATCGGCCATCCGCCGAACGTCGGCCTGGGATACCCACACGAAGCCCGGCTCGCCACGACAACAGTTGCCGCAGCGGGTACAGGCAAAGTCGAACTTCTTGCTTTTCAGGTCCGGCATGGCACCGTCATTTTTTTTCGGCCGACTCATGGGCGCTCACTCTACGGTTTACTTTCGGGCTTCCGGATAGTCGCGGCGGTGCAACAACTTCATGGGATCGTAGGAATTGAATCGCATGTTCCGAACCTGCCATTTGGTCTTGACACGAACAAATTCGAACTCCCAGGCCGCGACACTGTTTTCCCCATGGAAGGTAAGGAAATGCATGATGTAATAGCGCTTCGTGTTCTCTACGCCGTGGAGAGACACGAAACTAAATCTCTCCGGTTGCCCCAGGGTCTCGATCAATCCCTGAACCTTCTTGGTAAACTTCGGCTGTCGTTCCTTCGATTCCAGCGGATAAGCTGTTTTGTAGAGCAAGGCCATGGTATCTTCTGCCTTGCCTCCCTCTTTAGAAAGGCCCTTGAAGAAATCAGTGGCAATGTCCCGAACGACATAGAAGGTCTTCTCGGAAATAAGGCTTTCGTACTTCATCTTCCAAACGCCCTCGTCGTCAGAGCGTAGGTCCGCGCGGGACTCGCGACCCAGGACGACGTACAACATCCCAATCGTCACGACGATGAGAATCATGGGTTTCATGGAACGGGCAATGAGTTTCATTTGGAACCTCCTTCTTTCGCGCGGCCATCCTTTGGTTTTACCCCGTATCCGGTAGGCAGTCTGCACAGCGCACAGGTTGTCGATTGTCGGTAGGATACCGATTGCCACTCGCCGGTCAAGGCGTTCAGCAGCAGCAAAACACCCACGCCGACCGTACCGATACCCAAGAGGATCTTGAGCGCCTCGGTCGCCTGCAGGGAGCCAACCGCCCCCACGACCGCGCCCAAAACACCACCCTCTGCACAAGAAGGGACCGACCCGGCCGGTGGCGGTTCCGGATACAGACAACGGTAGCACGGATTTTCCGCGCCAGGCAAGATCGTGGTCACTTGGCCTTCGAATTGAAAAACAGCTCCGGTGACCAATGGCTTTTTTAGATAATAACAGGCATCTGCGATTTGGTAGCGCGTCGCAAAATTGTCCGTGCAATCGAGGATCACATCATAGTCACGGAGAATTCGCTCGACGTTTTCTGACGCCAAGCGTTCGGCATGAGGGACCACTGTCACGTCTGGATTGATCGCTTCAACGGCATTGCGGACGGAGTCGACTTTTAGTTGATTTACGTCCTGGGTGCGATGAAGAATCTGGCGCTGCAGGTTGGACAGATCGACCCGGTCGTCATCTACCACGCCGAGAGTTCCTACACCCGCGGCGGCCAGGTAGATTGCGGCGGGACAGCCCAATCCGCCGGCACCGACGCACAGGACGCGAGCGCCCAGCAGTCGCGCCTGTCCCTTGCCGCCGATTTCCCGAAGGACGATCTGCCTTGCATAGCGATGAACCTGATCGTCCGTGAACTGCATATCAATTGAGATGCTCCACACGGATTTCTTTTTTGTCGAGGAACGCAAGGACGCGCTCGATCTCCTCTTCTTCGCCGCTGATGGCCATCGCAATAATCCCGATACCATTGGCAATAGAGGCTCCTTCCACGTTTGGGATGACGTCAAACTTCTTGCCGATCGTGTAAATGATCGGTTCATGCACGTCGCCGCCGTGGACGGTCAAAAGCAATTTCTTCGACAGCGTCGCCCCTCCCGTCGCTACGGGAAGAAATGTCAACTCGTCTCCGTCGCGCAGACGCGTGTCAAATCCGCCGAACGTCTGGATATCCCGGTCGTTCACGAAAAGATGAAAGTATCGTTTGAGCGCTCCACTCTCCTCCATGCAGGCAGTATCCCAGCCATCAAACCGAGAGCCCATATCTTTGAACGCCTCCGCCACCGATCTGCCGGTCGCCTCGATTCGCTCTGTACCACCTGTATACCTGCGAAGACACGAGGGTATGCGTATCGTCACCTTCATATTTCACTCCCCCACTTTTCGGATTCGGATCCGATAATGTTCGCCCAGGGTGCCCTCCTCCAGCACCTTGTGGCCCTCCGCGATGACACTTCGCGGAACGTTTCGGGCCGGCTCGCCCGTTGATACTACCACTTCCAGAACCTCGCCGTCACGCATTTCTTCCAGCTTGAGCTTGGTATAGACGAAATTCATCGGACATTTGTGGCCCACCAAATGGAGATGCTGATGGATCTGAACCTCTTTGTTCATCCTCACTCTCCGCTTTCCGAGCCACAGACCGGACATTCGGGCCGCTGGATGAACGGGACCGTGCGAAACCGGTTGTCCAATGCGTCGACCACCAGCATTCGGCCGATCAGCGGATCGCCGACTCCCAACAGGATCTTCAAGGCTTCGATCGCCTGGAGCGAACCGATCTGCCCCGCTACGGCGCCGAGCACCCCAGCCTGGGAGCAGGTCTCCAACGGATCGCGATCGAAGGCCTCCGGATCGGCAAACAGGCATTGCAGGCAAGGTCCCACACCGGGGGCAATCGTGGTGACCTGCCCTTCGAAGCGGATGACGCCCGCGTAAATCAACGGGACCGAGGCGGCAACACAGGCACGGTTGAGCAAGAACTTCGTCCCGGCGGTGTCGCTGCCGTCGAGGACCACGCTGCATCCTCGAACAAGGCCCTCTACGTTCGTGTCGTCCACGCGGCAGCGGGTCGCTTGAACCGAAACGTGCGGGTTGATGGCTTCGACGCGCCGCCGGGCGGTTTGCGCCTTGGGCTCGCCCAGTTCGGCCATCCGGTAGAGAATTTGCCGGTGCAGGTTGGTGCGGTCCACTACGTCGTTGTCGACGATGTGTAGCGCCCCGATACCGGCGGCCGCCAGATAGTAGATCGCCGGGGAACCCAGGCCGCCGGCCCCCACGACCAGAGCCGAGGCGCCCTTGAGCGTTCGTTGGCCGACGCCGCCGATTTGGGGCAAGACGATATGCCGGGCGTACCGGAGAACTTCCTGCTCGGAAAGCTCCACCTAGCTAAACATCCCCTCCATGCTGAGGTAACGTTCGCCGGTGTCCGGCAGGATCGTCACGACGCGCTTGCCCGGGCCCAGCTCTCGGGCCACCTGCAGGGCGGCGCAGATGGCAGCCCCGCCGGAGATTCCGGTCAGAATGCCTTCCTCTTTGGCCAACAGGGACCGCATTTCGAACGCGTCTTTGTCATGGACGGTTTTGATGTCATCCACGATGTCCAGGTTGAGGACTTGTGGCTTAAAGCCTGCGCCGATCCCCTGGATCTTGTGCGGGCCCGGCTTGCCGCCGGACAAGACGGAGGAATTGGCCGGCTCGACTGCGACGATTCGGATCTTGTCGGCACCCTTGCGCTCCTTGAGCACCTCGCCTACGCCGGTGATCGTTCCGCCCGTACCCACGCCAGCAACAAAGGCGTCAAGATTTCCACTGTCCGTGTCGCGCCAAATTTCCTCCGCGGTGGTCTTGCGATGGACCTCAGGGTTTGCGGGATTGTCGAACTGTTGGGGCATAAAGTACTTGCCGTTACTCTCGCACATCTCGGTCGCTTTTGCGATCGCGCCGGGCATGCCCTTTTCCGCCGGGGTGAGTACCAGCTCGGCCCCCAACAGTTTTAACAAAGATCGGCGCTCCACCGACATGCTCTCCGGCATGGTCAAAACGAGCTTGTATCCCCGGACAGCGCACACCAGCGCGAGACCGATTCCCGTGTTTCCGCTGGTCGGCTCGATAATCGTCGTGTCGGGTTTGATACTGTTATCCTGCTCTGCAGCATTGATCATGGCCAGGCAGATTCGGTCCTTTACGCTGAAACCGGGGTTGGCCGACTCCAGTTTTGCAATGATATCGGCTCGGTCGCCGGCGGCGATTTTATTGATCTTTACCATCGGTGTATTTCCGATGTTACCGATGTGGTCAGTTTGAATTGCCATTTTGAATTCCTCCTGCGGGTGAAAAACAACGCTATCTTAATAGAGATTATCGCGTTTCTGGTATTCCGTCAAGTAGAATCTATCTGGCTGCGCCCTCGCGTCAAAGCATCCGAACATGCTTGGAAGCGTATACCTTTGCCCGAGCGACGATCCGTCGTCGCACCGAAGGCACCAGCATAGCAAACCCGGCGACGTCGGTCAGCAGCCCCGGCGTAATCAACAGCAGCCCCGCCGCCAGGACCAGAGCGCCCGAAAGAAGATTGTCTGTCGGGACGTTGCCGACGGACAAGTCGAACTGAATATCGCCAAACACCTTGAGCCCTTGCATTCGCGCCAGTGTTGCGCCGATCACTCCGGTCACAATCACCAGCCCCACCGTGGGCCACGCACCGATCCAGTCGCCGACCACCAGGAGAAGATACAATTCGATCAGAGGAATCGCAATGAACAGCAAGATCAGCGTGCGGAACATTCTTCCCGACTTTCTCGCAACGTCGCGGTGAAGACGCGCCAGAAGCACACGCCGGCGCCGGCGCCGACCACGTCGGCGGCAACGTCTTTCCAGTCTGAACTTCTGCCACGAACAACCCGCTGGTGGATCTCATCGGAGATCGCATATCCCGTGGCAATGCACACCGCGATCAGCATTACCTTCAGCGGCGTGGCCCACACGGTCCGGCGGACCGCGCGACACAACAGGACCGCGAAGATTCCAAACTCAATAAAGTGAATGACCTTGTCCAAGTGGTTTTTGTAATAGAAGCTCGGCGTCCGAATCAGCGTCTTGGAAGACAATAGAAAGATCATAGTCGCGTAGGCGAACACGACCATCCAATGGACCATAGAGCCCGACGGATTACCGGTCTTCCAGTTCATCGAAGATCTCCAGCCAAAATTCGGTTTCCGCCTCGTCCGGTATTCGGTTCCGATCCGGCTCGTCGTCAGGCGCCGCGGCCAACGCCTGCTCTACTTGTCCCATAAATGCACCCGAAGAAACCGACACGGCCCCCAGGCGACGAACGGCGAAGGCGACTTCGCGGTCGGAAGAAACAACCGTGAGCGTTTTGCGGCTCCTATCCGCATCGACCCGACGTACAATCTCCGCGTCGGCCCCACTCGGGCCAGGAGAGAACACAATCGACACGCCAGCTCGCCGTTCCATACCGCCCGCTCCGGTTCCATCAAAGACGACCAGAACTGTTTCGCCACTGATGGCGGCAAAGGCGGATAGCTTTCGGACCAGGGTCGCCCGGCATCCTTCTAGGTCCTTGCCCTTTCGAAACGGCTGGTGCTCCTTGGAAACGTACATCAGGTTATAGCCGTCGACGATGTATCTCATCCGTGATACACCGTTCGCCCCCCCACCAAGACTTCGACCACCCGGCCGCGCACGCGCCAGCCATCGAAAGGGCAGTTGCGGCTCTTGGATCGAAACGTCGTCACGTCCAGATCGTAGGGCACGTCCGGATCGAAAATCGTCACGTCCGCCGGCGCTCCCACATGGAA
>JAJDCN010000283.1 GCA_029260815.1 Planctomycetota bacterium | reverse complement strand
ATTAGAACCCCGGAGCTTTTAGACGCCTATCCTCTGTCCTTTAACCCGGGTGGGACGACAACATTTTTTCATCCCATGGTTGACAGCCCCTCGCCCACGGATTATAATTCGTCATTTGGCGAATTATAGGAATTGCTATGCGGCTCTTTATGGACATTGCCAAGGCGCTGGCCGATGAAACGCGCGTGCGGATTCTCGCCGCGCTACGGCGGCAAGAACTGTGCGTCTGCCAAATCGTGGAACTGGCACAGCTGGCGCCCTCTACGGTCTCCAAGCACATGACAGTGTTGCGCCAAGCCCGCCTCGTAGATTCCCGCAAAGAAGGCCGCTGGATTTATTATCGCCTTGCCGACACGGCTGCTCCGAGCGCGGTTCAAGAAGGTTTGACGTGGGTTTGGGCCTCCCTTCGCGGCGATTCACGAATCAAAGAAGACAAAAAGAAACTTCAATCGATTCTCAAAATGGGCACGGAACAGCTATGCAAGAAGCAAAACCAAAGATAAAGCTCCTGTTTCTATGTACGGGAAATTCCTGTCGTAGCCAGATGGCCGAGGGCTGGGCGCAGGCGCTTAAGTCCGACGCAATCGAGACCTATTCTGCCGGCATCGAGACCCACGGCTTGAATCCAAACGCCGTCCGCGTCATGCAAGAGGTAGATGTAGACATCTCCGGCCATACCTCCCAACACGTGGATGAATTTAAGGATGTTGCCTTCGACGCCGTCGTCACCGTCTGTGCCCATGCGAATGCGCACTGCCCCACCTTTGGCGGTAACGCGCGCGTTCTCCACGTGCCGTTCGACGATCCACCAAAGCTTGCAGAACTTGCAAAGACACCGGAGGCGGCTTTGGATTGCTACCGTCGCGTCCGCGACGAGATTCGGGCATTCGTCCAGAGCCTGCCTGCAGCTCTGGAGATCCCACCAAAGGAGGCTTGAGGGTGACGGACGGGTCCGCAAAGTCAGGCCTGAGCTTCTTTGAACGCTATTTGACAATGTGGGTGTTGTCCTGCATTGCAGGCGGGTTGGTCCTCGGAAAACTGGCCCCCCAGATCTCGCGAGCCTTAGACGGCTGGACAATCTCCGTGGGCGAGGCACCGGTCGTATCGGTTCCAATCGCGATGTGCCTTTTCTTCATGATGTATCCGATCATGGTGAAGATCGATTTCGCGGAGGTACTCAAGGCGGGAAAGAATCTCAAGCCGGTCGGCTTGACGCTTTTCATCAACTGGGCGGTGAAGCCCTTTACAATGTACGCTCTCTGCTCCTTTTTTCTGGGCACGCTCTTCTACGCCTTTATCGGGCCCGAGGCTGTGGATCATGTGAAGCGGCCTTTGGGTTTCGATGGGCCCATTGGCTCGACCTACGGCGTCGGAACCCTCGTTTTGGACGCAAGCGGCGCGAAGGTGCTGGAGATTCCTCTGTGGCGCAGTTATTTGGCGGGTTGTATTCTCCTGGGCATCGCGCCCTGCACGGCCATGGTTCTTGTTTGGGGCTCGCTGGCAAAAGGGAACGACGGTCATACCCTGGTCATGGTCGCCACGAATTCCCTGCTGATGCTCGTCCTGTACGGGCCGCTGGGCGGTTTTCTGCTGGGTATTGGGCGTCTGCCGGTGCCTTGGCAGGCCTTGCTGTGGTCGATCGGCATCTACGTTGCTCTCCCGCTGGTCGCGGGATATTTTTCCCGGAAGTGGATCCTTCAGGCCAAAGGCGCCGACTGGTTCAACCGTCGCTTTCTACCGCTTCTGTCGCCGGTGACTATTTCAGCCCTGTTGGTCACGCTGGTTCTTTTATTTTCTTTGAAGGGCGAAATGATCCTCTCCAATCCGCTCACCATCCTCTGGATCGCTGTGCCGCTATTCCTGCAAACGGTTTTGATCTTCTCGCTGACTTACGGCTTGGCGCGGTTGGGCGGGTTGAACTATGCGGACGCGGCGCCCTCCGCGATGATCGGCGCCTCCAACCACTTCGAAGTCGCGATCGCAACGGCCACCATGCTCTTCGGACTGTCCTCGGGTGCGGCATTGGCCACGGTTGTGGGCGTGCTCATCGAGGTGCCGGTCATGTTGATGCTGGTGAAGATCTGCCTCCGCACGCGCTCCCGGTTTCCAAACACAACGAACGCTTGACGCCCTGTCGCGCGCTTACCCGGACTTGGGTTTATGTAGCAGGTCGCTGATTTGCGAGACGACCGCTTGTTCCGTTCCTCCTTCTGCGATAGACGCGACGTGAATGCCGTGCGGCCCCAACTCATCGGCCAACGCCTGGGTAAACCCGCTGACCGCGGCGCCAGCCGCCGCATGGTGAACTGAATCACTGGACACGCCGGAAGAAGCGCACGCTCCGAGGTTGATGATATAGCCTTTCTTCCGAGAGATCATGTTCTCGACGATTGTGTGAGTCATCAAGAACATTGTCTTGAGGCGCGCGGACAGCATCGCATCCCAATCCGCCGCCGTGATTTGCTGGAACGGTATCACCTGCAACAGCCCTACGCCGTTGACCAGTACGTCCAATGAACCAAACAGATCGAGGGCCTGCCCGGCGACACGAGTAACCTGTTTTGCGTCGGTCAAGTCGCCACGCAGCATCGCGACGCCCAACTCCTCCGAAAGAGCCTTGGCCTCCTCGAACCTCTTATTATAAACAAAGGCAACCCCGTACCCGTCCGAGCACAGTTGCCGGACGATCGCGCGGCCCAACAGACCGCTGCCTCCGGTCACCAGTGCAAATTTTCCCATGTCGATCCTCCTGATATACTGGAACTCAGTGTATCATTCATACGCTTCAAAGCCGATGGCGAATTTTGTTTGAACCGGGCCGCTTTTGGCCGAAAACGCTATTGACCCGAATGACGGATTAGGACAAAATCTGGCGATGAACTTTGCTGTCGACATTCTTCACCCGGCGCATGTCCACGTGTTTCGTCCCTTCATCCAAGCGATGAAAGAGCGCGGGCACAAATTTCTTGTTACTGCACGCGAAAAAGACTGCGCGGTCGACCTGCTCAACGCGTACAAGATCGAGCACGTCGTCCTCAGCCGGTTGCGACCCGGCGGGCTGAACCTAGCATGGGAATTGATGACGCGCACCTGGCGTTTTTGGCGACTGGCCAAGCCTTTCGGGCCGGATTACCTGATCGGGATCATGGGGCCGACCATCGCCTTGGCCGGGAAGTGCTTGTCGGCCCGGACGGTGATCTTTTACGATACGGAAATGGCGAAGATAACCAACCGGTTTGCCTATCCTTTGGCCGATCGCGTGTGCACGCCGGACTGCTACCAGGGCTCCGCCGGCCGCCACCACGTACGCTATCCCGGCTACCATGAGCTGGCCTACCTACACCCAGCCCGCTTTGCGCCGGATCCGTCAATTCTGGAACGCCACGGGATTCGGCTTGATGCACCGTTGTTTTTCGTGCGGTTCGTCTCTTGGGAAGCGAGTCATGACTCGGGCGAAAAGGGCTTTTCTCTGGAAGGCAAGCGACGCCTGGTCCGGCGCCTGGCCGAGCGAGGGCGTGTCTTGATCTCTTCGGAATCCCCACTTCCGGAGGAGTTTGAGCCCTATCGTTTCGATGCGCCGGTGGAGTTGGTCCATCACGTCCTGGCTTACGTGCATCTGCTCGTGGGCGAGAGCGCGACGATGGCCTCGGAGGCGGCGGTCCTGGGGACCCATGCGCTGTTTATCTCAAAGACCGGGCGGGGATATACCGACGAACAAGAGGCACGATACGGATTGGTGCACCACTATACCCACACGCAGGACCGCGAGGCGATGGACAAGATCGAAGAGCTCTTGGCGCATCCGGACCTCAAGGCCGACGCCGCGGAGCGCCGCGAACGACTGCTGTCCGAAAAAACCGATGTGACGGCGTGGATGATCGACTATTTCGAACGCGGAGCCCCTTTGGAGTAGGCGCCCATGTGCGGCATCACAGGCTATAACGGCGAAGAGGTCCCCGGGCTTCTGGAGCGCATGTGCGATGCGATCGAGCATCGTGGGCCGGACGCCTGCGGGATGCTCGATCGCGACGACGTGCATTTAGGCAACCGCCGGCTGCGCATCCTCGACCTGAAAGGCGGCGACCAGCCAATCTTCAACGAAGACGGAGACATCGGCGTCGTCTACAACGGTGAGATCTATAATTTCCAAAGTCTTCGTCACGAACTGGAGGAAAAGGGGCACACGTTCAAGACCCGGACCGACACGGAAGTTATCGTCCACCTCTACGAAGAGTACGGCATCGAATGCGCAAACCGTCTTAACGGCATGTTCACCTTCGCACTCTTTGACGAAAAGAGACGGCGTCTGTTGCTGGCTCGAGACCCAGTGGGGATCAAACCGCTGGTGTACTTCTGGGACGGCCAGCGCCTCGTTTTCGGCTCGGAGGCAAAGAGCGTGCTGCTGCACCCCGCCGTCACGCCGGCTATGGATCCCAACGCGCTACACATGCTACTCAACGTTCGCTTCGTCCCTTCGCCGCTCACGATGTTCCACGGCATCCGACAACTTCCGCCAGGCCACCGGTTGATCCTGGAGAACGGCACCCTGCGGGAAGAGGCGTACCATGCCTGGGACATGAACAGCCGGAGCGACCTGACCCTCGATGAGGCGGGCGAGGAATTCCAGCGACTGCTGTCCGAATCCGTCCGGCGCCAGATGGTTGCGGACGTACCGGTGGGCATTTACCTGTCCGGCGGACTTGACTCCAGCGCCGTATTGGCCGGCGCGGTTGCGGACGGCGCGGGATCGCGCCTGCGGACCTTTGCTCTGGGCTTTGACGAACCGACCGACGAGTTAGCCGATGCCACGCAGGTGGCCAATCACTTTTCTACCGAACACCGGGATAAGACACTGACCACCAACCCGCTGGCACTCTACCCGCGGATTGTCTACCACGCAGAGGTCCCCAAGGTGAACGCGCCGCAGGGATATTATCTTTCGCAATTCGCGCGCGAACAGGTCACCGTGGCCCTCTCAGGCCTGGGGGGCGATGAATTGTTCCTCGGCTACGACATCTACCGGCATCTGTGGCCGGGACGCTTGTTGATCGACAACCCCATGGGCTCGGCGTGGTCCGTTGCGGCGGGTTTGGCCGACGGACTGGCGAATTTGGCGGATCGGATCGGCGGTTCGGCGGTCGAAATGCCCCGACGGATGATCGAACTACTGGCCTGCGGGAAAGATCCGCTGCGATATTACTTGACCTTGCGCAACGGCTGGGACCTGCGAGCTGGCGCGGAGTCCAAGATTTACACCGAGGCTTGGCGGCGCGGGTTGACGATGACCACACGCGATGGGTTCGCGCCCTACTTCGACCGGCCGGATCTTCCGTTCTTGGAACAGGTGCAGCTTGCGGAGTTCCGCGGGAAGATGGTGGATGACTTCCTGCACAACGAGGATCGGATGTCCATGGCCAATTCCCTGGAGGTTC